>JAQCBR010000025.1 GCA_027621295.1 Planctomycetota bacterium | reverse complement strand
CAGGGACTCGAACTCCGGACCGCATTCGCGGTCGTCGATCCGCAGGCGCCGAGCGGAGTCGGGTTCATCGCGAACACCGTTCCGGTCCGCGTCATCGACTGACGGGTTCCGCCCAGATCGACAGCGACCGTGATGTCGCTCGCCGAGACGTTGGCGACCGGAGGCCGAAGCCTCACGGCCGTCAGCGCGACTCGAGTTCGGCGACCATCTGCTGGACGATCGCGAAGGGCGGAGTGACGACGACGCGCTCCGGCTCCGGGCCGCCGAGGCGGACGTCGATCACGCCGATCTCCCTCGACACGGTCCCGCGGCCACCGTTCTGGCTCAGGCGGAGCACGACCTGGTAGCGCCCGTCGAGCATCAGCGGGACCGACGTGCGATCGTCTTCACCGAGCCAACCACCGCCGCTCTTGCCGAGCGACGCGCGCGGGTAGCCGCGGCTGCCGCCACGGACCGCATCGACCGCCTGCGTGTCGGACATCGGCAGGCCGGTGTCGCCCTCGTAGACGAGCGAGACGCGCACCCGGCGTTCGCCGACCATCGCGCGCAGCCCCGGCAGCGTGATCTCGACCGGCTGGAGCCCGTTCAGGGTCAGCGTCGTCTCACCCGGCACGATGTCGGCGCGGACCGGAGCGCGGCCGGGCCCCATCGCCACGACGGACACGGCGCGCTGCGGCGCGAAGAACTCAGCCCTGCCTCCGCGCCATGTGAACGCGGTCCACGAGCGACGACCGTCGGCACCGACCACCTCCGCCAGCAGCGGCGAACCCGGATCGCCCTGCGGCTGCCCCGCGGCATCGGCCAACGCGACGACGAAACGGAAGAGCCGATCCCGGAAGTCGGTCTCCAGCGCCGACGTGTTCGCGCCCGGCTCCACGTCGACGAGCTGTGGCTGACCCAGATCACCGTAACCGCGCAGAGTGAACGACAGGTCGTAGCGACCCGGGGAGAGGCCGCCGATGCGGCTCTGGAATCGACCGTCGCCGCCGGTCCGCAGCCCCTCTCGCCGGACGGCCCTGCCGTCGCGCGAGACGACGATCTCGACGGCGCCGCGAGGCGCCCAATCGGGCACGAAGCCACCGGCCAGGATGCCACCCTCCCGCACGAGGACCGCGTCGTAGCGCGCGCCGAACGGCAGGTCGTCGGACACCGCCGCGCCGTGGCCACGCTGCCGGACGACCACACGGATGCGGTCGGCGCGCACCGCTCCGTGGAGGCGGTAGGTCCCGTCCTCGGCGGCCTGACCGCGGACGTAGGCCACGTCCGAGTAGCCGCCGTTGGCGCCCGCACCCGGGTTCCAGCTCTGCAGCTGGACGTATGCGCCGGCCACGGGCTGACCCCGGTCGTCGCGCACGGAACCCGCGACGATGACCGGCAGCGCGTCGAGCCGGACGTCGCCGATCTCGTGGCGTCGCCCCGACTGGAGTTCGGGCAGCGCGACCAGGGCGCCCGCCGGGATCTCCGCGTCGAAGCTGCTCTGGATCTCCAGCGTGTAGGGCCCGAGCGGCTCCCGCAGCCGCAGCGGCAGCTCGAACCGCCCGTCGTCCGCCGACACGAGTCGCTCTCCCTCGACGCGTCCCTTGGTCCCGGAGATCAGGAACTCGCCCGACTGGCCCGCGAGCGGCTCGCCCTGGGCATCGACCAGGCGCCCGGTCACGGTGGTGAACCAGTCCGGCACGACGAGATCGAGGACGCGCGTCTCGTCGCCGTAGGGGCCCTCGACGGCCTTCTTGTCGAACCCGAAGTCGCGGTCCGCGAAACGTACGAACACGTCGACGAGGCTCCCCGAGCCGACGGGCGCCACGAGCACCGACTCCTCGCCCAGGGGCTTGTCGGCGGAGGCTCCCCGGGTGCGCTGCAGCGAGGCCGCGAGCCCGGGCTCCACCGAGCCGGGGAGCGGGCTCGCTTCGCTCCTCCGCACCTCGACACTGCACGGCGATGCGAGCGGCACCCCGTCGGGACCGAAGAGCCGGATCTCCATCGCGCCGACCGAGCCGATGCCGAGATCGACGATCCCGGTGGGCAGCACCGCAGCCGCGAACCGCAGCACGGAGGGAGTCACCTGCGGGACGCGCGCGTAGACCAGGAAGTCGGCGTAGTCCGTCTGGGCCTGGGCGGCGGGCGACGAACCGGCGGGCTGGCTGTTCCGCCGCCGTGCGGTCTGCACGTAGACCTCACGCTGCGCGTTGCGGAGTTCGTCGCGGAGCTGGCGGATCTCGCGACCGGCGGCCGGTTCGGGACGCGGCGCGCCGAACCGGATCGTGAATCCGCCGTTGGTGGCGCTGCCTTCGAGGATCGCCAGCTGGTTGGACAGGTCGACGACGTTCGCGGCGAGGTTCACGTCCACCGCCGGACGCGGCACCTGCATCATCTGCACGTGCCGGAAGGTCGCGAGGCCCTCCTCGTCGCTGGTCTCGCTCGCCCGCTCGTCGATCCGCTGCAGCAGATCGACCGCGAGTGCGACCTCGACGCCGGGCTCGGGACGCCCGACCCCGTCGACGACGCGCACGACGACCGTGCGGTCGACGAACAGCTCGAGAACCGGCTCACGCTCGTCCGCGGCGACCAGCGACGCCCCGAAGAGGCCTTCCCACTCGGCGGCCACGAGGGCCTGCCGCCGGAACGCCGGGAGCACGACCTCACCGTCGGCTCCGCTGGTTCGTTCGACGCCCCGCTCCTCGAGGTCGTCGAGCCCCGGGAACACACCGCGTCCGCCGCGACCGCGTCCCCAGGAAGCCCACGACGGATCGGGTTCGACGCGGACCTTCGCGCCCACGACGGGCGCCCGGGTCACGCCGTCGATCAGCCGGAGACGCAGTCCGTCGGCGCCCGCACCTTCGTCTTCGAGCGCGACGCGGTCGAAGCCCTGCTCGCCCCCATCGAAGTCGGGCAGCGTGGCGCCGCCATCCGGACGAGCGACGCCTTCCGCAGGCATCGCCGCACTCCGCTCGAGCTCCGCGGCCGCGGGCTCGGCCCCGATCGGAGCGTCCTCGCCCGCACTTCCGGACGGGAAGAGCGCGACGATGGCCGCGGTGCCGAGCACGAGGAGAGCAGCGAGGATCCCGGGGCGCTTCATCGTCTGGGGCAGGGTTTCGGGTCGAGTGTCTCGGTCCGGCGAGTGCCTGGGCCCGGTTCGCGGCGCCGATGGTGCCAGACGCAACGGAGTCCGCCTACCCCATCACCCGTCGCACGCTGCCGTATCACGATTCTGGGACGGAGACGCAGAGCCCACCGGGTTCTCCTCCGAAGGGGGAGCCGCACGGGCCGGCCGCGCGTAGCATCGTGCCCCGCTTGAGCGCCCGCGTGCCGGGTGCCCGGACGTGGATCCGCGTCCCCGCAGACACCATGACCAAGAGTCTTCTCCTCTCCCTCCTGGGCTTCCTCGTCCTCGCTACGAACCTGCGTTGCCAGGGCGAAGCCAACCCGTTCGCCGAGCAAGAAGGCGCGCTGGTCAAGAAGGCGACATCCCTGCTGACCGGCTTCGCCCGCAAAGCGAAGTCGAAGAAGCACGGACCGATGGAGCGCAGCGCCTACGAGCTGGTGATCGCCGAGTACGACCCGGACAACAAGACGGTCCGCCGGGCGCTCGACTACGAGTTCGACAAGGACGACGAGGAGTGGAAGCTGGTCCCGCCGAAGAAGCGCCGGGACTGGCCCGACAAGGCCGATCGCAAGGGCCGCTTCGAGCTCGACCAGGAATGGCGCTCGACCTGCGAGAAGCTCGGGGTCGAACACCGGACGCTCGGCCTCGAGATGATGAAGGCCCAGGGGGCCAGCTTGGCCGAGGGCGCCGACCACCTGCGCCGCGCGATCCTCTACAACCCGTTCGACAAGGATGCGCACGAGGCGCTCGGGCACGAGCCGTGGAGCGACGGCACGCTCGAGTACTACGGGGACGCCGAGGACGTGGCGTTCATGGGGCGCATGAAGGAGATCGAGACCTTCGCGCTGATGCTCGCCAAGAAGAACTACGACCCGCAGCCGGTCGCCGAGATCCCGGAGTCGCTGCAGCGCACCGGCCTCGAGTTCTACGGCGCGCGGACGAAGAACTTCACGGTCTTCGTCCGCGGCACGCAGGCCAACGCCGACGACGTCGTGCAGTGGGGCGAACGTGCGCTCGAGTTCCTCGAGTACGCGACCGGCGGCGACAAGGCGGTGATGCGCAACGCCACAGCCCAGATGAAGGGCTGGAAGTGGATCGGCTACCTCTGGACCAGCCTGGAGATGGAGAAGTTCAAGGAGATGAACCCTGAACTCGTCCCCGACCTCCGCGGCAAGTACGCGAACCTGATCTTCCAGGGCAAGGGCGGCGGCACGTGCCAGGTGGCGACGGAAGGCATGCCCTCCTACATGCACGACCACCTGATCGCGCACGTCTTCCACTACGGGCTGATCCAGAAGGGCGGCGCGAATGCCGGCCTGCTCGAAGGCGCCCACCACGCGGCGACCTGGTTCCTCAAGTCGACCTGCAAGACCCGCTACGGCGCGGAGCCGAAGGGCACCGAGGCCGACTCGAAGAAGTCGCTTCCCGAGGGCGCGAACTGGTGGATGCGCGAGATGCGCAACCAGGCCCTCGCCCGCACCGACGTGCCGCTCGACGTCGTCCCGCGCACCGAGCTCTCGAAGTTCCCGGCCGACGTCCGCCTGAAGTCCTGGAGCTTCTCGGTCTGGGCGATGGCCCGCTTCCCGGAGGGCTGGCTGAAGTTCCTCCAGCTCAACCCGCACGACAAGATCCCGTTCCCGCAGGAGGTCGACGAGGCCTCGCAGAAGGCGTTCGGCATGCCGATCGCCGAGGTCGAGAAGGAGTGGCGTGACTGGGCGAGCGGACGCGGTGTCGCGGCCGCGGCGACCGGCTACGGCCCGCCGCTGCTGCCCGAGTATCCGGAGGACGAGGAGCTCGACGGCCTCGAACGGCTGAACGCGATCCGCCGCCTGACGTCGACGTTCGGCGAGCCGGCGATCACCATCGAGGACGAGGACGAGACGACGACGCTCCGCGAGGGCTGGGTCAACGCGCTCGGCGAGTGCGAGCTCGACTCCGAGGCGACGGCCGCCTGCGAGGACCACGCGCGCTTCCTCGGCAAGCACGAGGAGCACTGGGTCTGGCCCGAGGCGCACGAGGAAGACCCGGCGAAGGAAGGCTTCACGCCGCGCGGTATGCGCGCCGGCCTCCGCTCGGTGATCGTGTTCAGCCAGGGCTCGCTCGACGCGGTGAGCGCGGTCGACCAGTGGATCGGCACCGTCTACCACCGGTTTCCGCTGCTCGAGTACAACATCAACCGCTTCGGCCTCGCCTACGACAACACGGGCCTGTGCGAGGTCATCGTGCTCGACTCCGGCTCCCTGCAGGAGCCGCGTGACCCGGTCCGCGAGCGCCAGGTCGGCTACATCGCGTGGCCGCCGCTCGGCATGACCAACGTGCCGCGCCAGTTCGCCTACACCGAGCACCCGAACCCGCTCGAGGACGTCGGCCTCGAGTTCGAGGACCAGAAGGACACCGGCTATCCGGTCAGCCTGCAGTTCAGCCACACGGTGGCACAGCGCCTCGGCGACGTCTCGATGAAGCTCTACACCGCGAAGAAGCGCGGCAAGGACTACGAGCCCGACGAAGAAGTGCCGTGCTGGCTGCACACGCCGTCCGAGCCGCTGCTGAAGCGCCTCGCGCTCAGCGACGTCGTCTTCGTGATCCCGAAGGAGGTCCTCGCGGCCAACGAGGACTACATGGCGGTCGTGAAGCTGACGTTCAACACGAACCCCCGCGAGCTGAAGTGGTGGTTCAAGACCGGCGCGCAGGCGCAGGGTCTCGGCCGCATCAAGTGACGCGTGACGGGGCGGCGCAGCCTGCGCCGCCCTGCGTCGTCAGCGCCCGCGGAGCGCAGCGCTCCGCGCGGCCGCGCGCTCCCGATCGACGCCGTCGAGAAGTTCGAGCAGCGTCGGTTCGTGGTAGTCGCCGACCTGCGCACGCTCGAGCAGGAACGCGCGCCCGACATCGATGCGCGCGATGGCTGCCGCCGCCTCGACGCGCACGTCGACGACCTCGTTCGGATCGCTGAGGCGGGCCGCCAGCGCGGGCAGGGCCTCGGGGTCACCCATGAGCCCGAGCGCCGCCGCAGCCGCGGCGCGGATCTCCACGTGCTCGGAGCCGAGGCGCGCGGACAGGTGCGGCAGCGCAGGCGCGTATCCGACGGCGCCAGCGACCCGCATCGACACGGAGCCGGTCAGCTCGTCGTCGAAGAGCGGCAGAACTGCGTCCCCCACCACGGCGGCAGACCGCCCGAGCCCGAGCATGATCTCGAGCCCGTGGTTGCGCGGGTGCGGCTCGGAGGCACGCACGCAGCGTTCGGCGAGCCGAAGCCCGACGAGGCCGACACGCTGGAAGATGAACCGACAGTCGTCGACCGGACGCAGCGGCTGGTGTGCGAGTGCGACGAGGTGCGCCGCGAGGCGCGCACGCAGCAGCGGGTCCAGGTCTTCCACCGCGGGTGCCGCAGGCGCGCTCCCGTCGGCCTGCACCTCACCCGGCACCACGCCGAGGCGCTTCCAGGCGCCGAACAGCTCGACGCACCGATCCTGGAGTTCCTGGTAGCTCGGCGTCTCGCCGAGCTCGACGCCCGCGGCGCGCAGCACGTCGATCGCGATCGAACCCGCGACCTGCGCGCTGTCCTCCCGCCCCATCATCGTCGCGAGCTGGTCGAGCGCACCATGGCACCCGAGCGCGGCGAGCGCACCGGCCACCCAGCTCTGGGCGATCGGGTCAGCCTCGTACTTGACCCGCTTCATCAGGATCGGGAGCGCGGCCTTCCGTCCGCTCTGGCCGAGCAGGAACGCCGCCTGGGCACGCAGCGCCGGGTCCTCGTGGTTGACCAGCACGTCCTCGAGCGCCCAGACCGAGTCGTCGGCCTCGGCGAAGGCCCGCTGCGCCATCGCCGCGGACCGCGGCTGCGCGTAGCCCGCCCTGTAGCCGGTCTCGAACAGGTCCCGCAGCTCGGCGATCCGCTCCTCGCCAGGCCCGGCCGGGGCCGAAGCCGCGAGCTCCTCCAGGCCGGGCATCGCTGGCGAGAGCTCGACGGGTGGGAGCGCCGGGACGGCGGGCTCCGTCGCCTGCCGGACGCGCTCCGGAGCGCAGCCGATCAGGGCGAGGATCAGGGTCAACGCGGAGCGGCGACGTGCGATCATTCGATCACGACCTCCCGCTCCTCGAGCAGCGTGCTCGCCGGGTCGTCGTCACTGATGTAGGGCTTCAGCCGGTACCAGAGGCGCGCCTCGGCGCGCGCGGTTCCGTCCGGGATCGCAACGCGCGACTCGTGCCGCTCGCCAGCAGGGAGCTGGGTGTTCTCACCGGGCTCGTCCCGGTAGGGCTGACGGAACCTGTAGGCACGCTCCCACGCGCCTTCTGTGCCATCCGCCGCGATGAAGCGATAGTCGATGTCGACGACGCGGTGCCGCTCCTCGGTCGGGAAGTTGTGGCCGGCGCCGGTGTTCTCGAGCGCGAGCACGAGCTCCGCCCCATCGCGGGTCACGGTGAACGTGCCCGCCTTCTTCAGCATCGCCGTATCGTGCGCGCCGGCGTAGCCGTGGCCTCGCCCCTTGCGCGTCGTGCCATCCGCGAGCTGACGTGCGACCTCGGGCATGTGGCAGTCGTTGCAGCCGATGCCCTTCTCCGGGTAGCTGCTCGCGCGCCACTGGTCGGTCGTCCAGTGCTGGTTGTGGCAGCTCTCGCAGTGAACGACGTCCGCCATTTCGTCACGCGCGCGCGGCGCGCACGGAGCGCCAGGCAGGTCGCGCGTGCCCATGACCCGCCCCTCGCCGTCGACGTGGCACTCGATGCAGCCCACGCCCTCGTCCGGGCGCGTCTTCCGCGGCAGCGTCCGCTGGCCGAAGCCCGTCACCTCGATCGGCTGGGGCAGATGGCAGGCCTGGCACTCCTTGTTGCGGAAGTCGTCGCTCAGCGCGCGGACCTCCGTGTTCAGGTACGCGATCTGGTGGTGCGAGCCGTACCACTCGTCCCACACGTCCTGGTGGCACGCGCGGCACTCCTGCGCGGACTGGAAGCGTCGCGCGGTCTGCTCCGTGCGCTCGCCGGAGACGGCGGGCTCCGGCTCGACGAGCAGGAACCGACCGACGCCGATCACGGCGAAGACGAACAGGGCTGCCGAGAAGATCCGGGTGCCGGTGCTCATGGCTGGTCGTCAGGAAGGGGTGGCCCGCTCGCGAGGCGCGAACGGAGTGGACTCGCGTGTCAGCCGTGGGGCAGCACGCGAGGCGGAATGCGGAAGCGGAGCGCGAGCCGGTCGCCGATGGCGACGTCCGGACCGCAGAGGACGGGGACGAGCTGCCCGTGGACGGAGACCGCCGCGAGCCGACGACCGAAGCCGTCGCTGCGCAGGTGCCGGACTTCCGCCTCGGCTGCGGACTCGCCCGACGAGACGATCTCGAGATCGCCCGGCAGGACCGCGAGCACGTGGGAGTTCGCGTCGGCACCCGCCGGCACGTCGATGGCTCCGAACGGCGTCGCCGCCCGTCCGCCCTCGGGCGCGAGCGGCAGGCAGACCGCGCGGGACAGGAAGCTTGCGGTGAAGCCGGTCCCCGGCGTCGACAGGAGGTCAGCAGCGGAGCCCCGCTCGACCAGCGCCCCCTGCCGGAGCACGAGGAGGTCGTCGGCCATCGCCAGCGCCTCGTCCCGGTCGTGGGTGACGACGACGAGCGTCAGCGCACGATCGCGCGCGAGGTCGGCCACGAGCAGCGCGAGCTCGTCCCGGAGGTGCACGTCGACCGCACCCAGCGGCTCGTCGAGGAGGAGGATCTCGGGATCGTGTGCGAGCGCGCGCGCCAGCGAGAGCCGCTGCGCCTCACCTCCGGACAGCGCTGCGGGACGATGCCTCGCCCGGTCGGCGAGGCCGACGCGCTGCAGGAGCGCCAGCGCGTCCGCGTCGGACAGGCCCCGCTGCACGAATCGCAGGTGGCCGATCGCATCGAGGTGCGGCCACAGCGCTCCGTCCTGGAAGACGAAACCGATCCGGCGGTCCGCCGGCGACACGCGCTCGGTGCCACCCTCGGAGACCACGCGCCCGCCGATGGACACGGTGCCGGTCGTCGCCTTCTCGAGGCCCGCGAGCAGACGCAGCAGAGTGGACTTGCCGCAGCCCGACGGACCGACCAACGCCGTCCGACTGCCCGCGGCGAGGTGGAAGTCCAGCGGGCCGAGACGGAAGTCACCGCCCCGGTGCCGGAACTCCAGCTGTTCGACTTCGACGGACTGCACGGGCTTTGCTTCTAGGACAGGGGGCGGAGTTTCCGACCGGTCAGCAACACGGTCAGGATCGGCAGGGACGTGACGGCCACGAGGAGAATCAGCGCGAGCGCGCCTCCTGCGTCCTCGCCACCGAAGTGGACGATGTTCGACAGCCGACGCACCACCGTGTCGTTGCCGGCAGGCAGCACGACCGCAACGTCGAGCTCCCGAGCCGCCAGCACGAAAGCCAGACACGCGACCGACCAGATCGCAGGTGCCAGCGCGGGCAGATGGATGCGAAGACCGCAGGCGAGAGAGCTGCGCCCCGAGAGCAGGGCGGCGTCCTCCGCCGACCGGGGCAGACGACGCACGGCCTGGCTGAGCGTCAACACCCCGAAGGGGAGGAAGCGCGCCGCATAGGCACAGCCGACGACCCCCATCGAGTCGTAGAGGTCGTAGCCGACCGCGTCGTAGACCGCTCCGGCGGCGGGGCTGTTGAAGACCTTCACGAAGCCGATCGCCAGCAGCACCGCGGGCACGGCGACCGGCAGCACGGCGAGGTGGTCGATCGCCGGGAACCGCCGCGCGGCGACGCGAGCGGCCGGGATCGACACGGCGAGCAGGATCGCGGTCGTCAGCAGCGCCAGCAGCAGCGTGTAGGAGAGATCGTCCCCGGACTGTTCGATCGCGCCGCGGAAGCTGCGCCGCAGGATGTCCACCGACATCGGCTCCCGCGTCTGCGTCGATCCCATCGCCCAGCGAAGCATCACGAAGATCGGCACTCCGACCCCGCAGGTCAGGTAGGTCGCGGGAAGGACGAGAGCTGGGAATCGCCAGACGCCGAGGGCACGCACCGGCAGCGGGCGGAAGTCCGAGCGCAGCGCGGAGTGCGCGCGGAATCGCAGCGCGACGAAGAGCGCGAGCGCCGTGATCACGATCAGCGGAACCGCGGCGACGATCGGGCTGACGATGTCCTCGTGGGCGACTCCGGTCGCGCGGCGCGTCCAGCGTCCGAACACGCCCTCGGCGTAGGTGTGCCACGCCTTGCCCTTCACCGTCAGGAACTCGGGCACGCCGTGCTCGCTGATCACGAACAGGAACGCGAACAGGCACCCGGCCACGATCTCGGGCAGGATCGAGCGCAGCAGCAGCCGCTCGGCGGGCCCGCGGCCGCGAGACAGCATCGCCGCCTCGTATCCGCGCCCGTCGACGGCCCGCAGCCCGCGCGCGGTCATGACCGCGACGAACGGCGCGTAGCTGGTGCCGAGCAGGAGCGCGCAGAACCAGAAGCCCGAAGCCGGCGCGAAGTCGGCGAAGCCCATCGCCACGAGGATCGGCGGGATCACCAGCGGAGCGATGCCGAGCGGCCCGAGCACGCGAGCACCCGGAAGGTCGGTCGCGGTCGTCAGCCACGCATGGCCGAAGCCGAACACGATCGCCACGGCCACCGCGACGACGCCGAGGCCGACGGACGCGAGGATCTGCTGCCGATCGACGTCCGTCGCGAGGATCGTCGCCCACGGCTCCAGCGTGAACCCATCGGGGCCGTAGACGGTCTCGGACAGCATCGCGCCGAGCGGGAGCACGACGCAGAGAACACCGAAACCGACCGCGAGGGCCAGCGGCAGTCGGGCGAGGACGTCGCGGAATCGGTCCATCGAACCGGTCGAACTCCTCAGCGGGAGCCGCCGTAGCGCTGGCCGAACTGCGCGGAGAGCTCGGCGAGGTTGGACGCGACCTCACCGGCATCCCAGACCATCGGACGGAACTCGTCGATGCCGAGGATCCACGCCGACTCGGGGCCCTTCACGCTGCTCCGCACCGGGATCTGCGCCGACTTGGAGGCCGCCAACAGGCCTTCGACCTGCTCCGAGGCGATGAAGTCGACGAGCTTCCGTGCGGCTTCGGGGTGCGGGCCGCCGCGGACGACCGCGACCGAGTTCGGGATCAGCATCGTGCCGAGCCCGCCTTCCGCCTGGTCGGGGAACACCGCGCCGACCGCGTGCCCCTTCAGCAGCGCGACGTGGAAGTCATCGGTGTCGGTCAGCGCGAACGCGATCTCCGAGTCCGGGTCGGCGGTCTGGCGCATCGTCGCGCCGTTGCTCTGCAGCCAGACCACGTTGTCCTGGATCGCGTCGAGCCAGGCGCCGAACCGCTCCTCGCCGAGCGCGAACCGGAGTGCGGCGAAGTGGGTGAGCGTGGTGCCGGTGAGCGGGCGGGCGATCGCGCAGCGCCCCTTCCACTTCGGGTCGGCGAAGTCCTCGATCGACGTCGGCCACGCGCTGCGATCCGCGCCGAGCTTGTCGGTGTTGACGATCAGGATGCGCGCGCGCGCGGCGAACCCGGTCCACATCCCGTCCTCGGCCTTGAAGGCGGACGGGATCGCCGCGGCGGCCGGCGAGGCATAGGGCTCGAGCAGCCCCTTCTGTCCGAGGCTGACCGTGTGGGCCAACTCGTTGTTCCAGAACACGTCGCAGCGGGGCCGATCCTTCTCGGACACGATCGCACTCACCAACCCCACCGTCTTGCTCGCCTCCGTATCGAACCTCACGTTGACCCGCAGAACCGACTCATCCTCGAACCGGCGGACGAGCGCCTCGCTGTGCTCCTGGTCGAGCGCGACGTAGAGGGTGACATCGGTGCTCTGGCCGCAGGCGGCGAGCAGCGACGTCAGGGCGAGCAGGAGCAGCTTCTTCATGGCTTCGGCGGGTTTCGGGGGCCCAGCACGATAGCCGAGGACGTGTGGGCCCCCGGCTCGAAAGGGCCTCACGCCGAGCAAGGCGCGTGCCGCGGCCCTAGAGAACCGCCCGCGACCCCGAGAGCGACACGGCCACCGGACGCGCGTCACCCTGCCGAAACAACTGGGGCGACGCGACGGACGTGGCCTCGGAACCACCGCTCCGTGCACCCGGCGTAACCGGGGCGGGCGATGCGGCGCAGCGGGTTCGTCCGCTGCGTCCGCGGCAGACGAGCCGCGCCCGGCGAGGCCGGACAACGCCCTGCGACGCCGATCGGGCGGAGGGCGACGGCGCGCTCGGTCAGCGGCGCGCGAACTCGCTGTCGGGGTAGTCGCGCTTCAGGCGACCGCGGAGAACACGCCCCATCCGGCCCGCGTCCTCGCCACCCCACTTGTCGGCGGCCTGACCGCCCATGTAGAGCGCCTCGGCGACGGTCGCCGGATCGGCTCCGTCGGCCTCGACGATGATCCGGAGGAACGACAGCAGCGCGTCGCGGAACGGCTCGCGGTTGGACGGCGTGCCGGCCGCGAACTGGCAGTTGCCGAGGCCGAGCCACGCCTGGGCGAGGACGGCCTGCGAGATGCCGTCCCGCTCGAGCAGGTCCTCGAACTCCGAGCGCGCCTCGTCGATCTTGTTCTCGGCGCGCAGCGTCTCGGCGATCTGGACGCGGCAGCGGTTCGACACGTTCGGGTAGGCGCCGGCCTCGTTCTGGATCGAACGCAGCGCCGAGCGGAGGCGGTCCGGGGTCAGGCCGCCCGCGGCCGCCTGGGCCATCGTCTCGTAGAAGCGCGACTCGAGGATGAAGCCCTGGGGGTAGCCCTGCGTCGACGCGGCCAGCGAGTAGCGCTTGGCGACGCTCGACGCATCGCCGGCCTTCGCCTTGCCCTGCGCGAGGTAGTAGTCGAGCTTGACCTGGTGGACCATCGGCAGGAAGCCGCTGTCCGGGCACTTCGACGACAGCTCCTCGAGGACCTGGAAGGCCTCGGAGTACTGACCGTTCTTGATGAACAGCTTGGCGGCCTCCTGGTAGCCGAACTGCTTGAGGAACGCGTCCGACTGACGCTCGGCCTCCTGCAGGAAGTTGCCCGGTGCCTCGTTCGTGCCGATCGACGAGTAGGCGCGGCGGTAGGCGTCCTTGACCTTCTGGACCTCGAGGCTCGCGACCTGGTCGGTGGACTTGGATTCGCTCGCGCCGCGCCGCTTGAACTCGACGTTGCGCAGATCGAAGCTCGTCACCTGGACGCCGTCGATGGCGGAGCCGTCGGTGAGGACGATCCGGTCCTTCTGGGCGGAGACGGCGCCGGCGATCGCGAGCGCCGCTGTGATCGACCGAACGGTCGTGCGGAGGGCCGTGTTCATGCTCTCGATGGGGCCCGTCCACGGGCCTCTCGGTTTGGGGTCAGGGGGTGGGGCATCATGCCGACTCCCCCGGGGGACCGCAACGCTGGCCGCCGGGACCGGGTTCAGCCCTCGTCCGCGGCGCCCGCACCCGGGCGGCGGCGGGCCTTCCAGGCCTCGGCCGCGTCCTCGCCGGTCCTCCGCACCGAGATCAGCTCGCCCACGACCGCCACGGCGATCTCCTCGTGGCTCCGCGCCCCGATGCAGAGCCCGACCGGGCTCCGGATCGCGGCCAGGAAGTCCTCGGGCACGTCACCGCGGTCCCGCAGGTGCCGGAACAGCACCGCACGCTTGGTCTTGGAGCCGATCATCCCGAGGAACCGGGGCCGCTCGCCCGCCTGCCAGCGCTGCGCGAGCGCCTCCAGGACGACGCCGTCCTCCTTGTGCCCCCGCGTCACGATGACGACGTAGCTGTTCGCCCGGATCGGCATGTCCGCGACCGCGTCCACGAACGGTCGCGCGACGGTCGACGCCGCCTCGGGGAACCGATCCGTCGACGCGAACGACTCCCGGTCGTCGCAGACGGTGACGCGGAAGCCCGCCATCGTCGCCACGGCGCAGAGCGCGCGGCTGACGTGCCCCCCGCCGAAGATCCACAGCGACGGCGTGGTGATCGGTTCGACGAACACGGTGACTTCTCCTCCACACAGGAGCCCGGAGTCGGGCGAGTCATGCTCGGTCAGGCGGAACGACAGCGTCCGCGTGCGCTCCGTCCGCAGCACCTCGAGCGCGGCCTCGTAGACCTCGGCCTCGAGGCAGCCCCCTCCCACCGTGCCGAGGAAGGTCCCGTCCTCGAGGACCAGCAGGCGCATCGTCTCCCGACCGGGGGTCGACCCGCGCGTCGCGACGATCGTCGCGAGCGCAGCCGGCACGCCCTCGCGCCGGAGTCGGACCACTTCCTCGAAGATGTCGGGCATCGGAGCGGGGAAGGTAGGGCGCCCGGCGACCACATTCGAGGGCGTCCGGGCCGCCGCTACCTCCTCGCTGCTGCCCGCGGGCACCAGACAGCCCGCAGCCCGATTCGGTCACGGGCTGATCAGCGCTTGCGCATCCCCCGGTCGAACTCCCGGAGCGCGATCGGCAGCGAGAGGAGTCCGAGCCCGAACGCGAGGACGGCGAGCGCGCCGTCCTCCTGGCCGTCCGACTCGAAGAAGATGCCCGCACCGACACAGAGGCAGATCCAGCCCGCCGCGTAGGTGATCTTGCCGAGCCCCCATTCCTGGCCCACCTTGCCGCCGCGCGAACGGGAGAGCTCGGCGACCAGCTCCCGCCGGGACGCCTCGTCGAGGTTCTGATCGCGCAGGGTTTCCTGGATCACCTGCAGGCGGTCGCGGTTCAGCCGCTCGAAGATCTTCAGAGCGGTGGCGGCGAGCAGGAACAGGAAGAACAGCGCGGATGTCGACATGACGGGCAGCGAACGCCTACGGGTCAGCCTGCGGATATTCGCGGAAGTCCGAGCGCCGCGAGCAGGGCGTCGGGATCACCGTCCCACGCGAACCGCGCCGACGACGCGAGGTCACAGCGGTCGTTGATCCGCCAGACGAACGGAATCCCCGCCTCCTCGGCGGCCTCGAGGTCCGGCTCGCGGTCGCCGACCATCACCGGGCGCTCGGCGCCCGCGGCCTCGATCGCGAAGCGGAGCATGTCGGTCTTCGTGCCGATGCCGGGCGAACTCAGGCAGAGCTGCCAGCCGGACAGCGCGTCGAGGCCCTGGCCGTCACACATCGCGTCCATGTAGCCCTGGTGGCAGTTGCTCGCGAGCGCGACCGGCAGACCGATCTGCTGGAGGTGTGCGAGCAGCGGACGGATGCCCGCGAACAGGTAGTCGTTCCCGGAGCGCAACTCCGCGAACTCCATCGGCAGCACGACCGCACGGAGGTCGTTCCAGCGGTGCTTGAGGGCTTCGGGGAGGAACGGCGCCCACACCCCCTCGTTCTTCATGCCGACGACGGCGTGGGCCGCGGCGTCGTCGGGCTCCGCGAGGTCGAGCCCCTCCTGCTCGGCGAACGCGCGCACGCCCCGGCGAATGACCGGCCCCCACCACGCGAACGCGTCGTGCAGCGTTCCATCGACGTCGAAGATCAGCAGGTCAGGATTCGTCACGATTCTCCCTGGTCGCCAGCGGTCACGAACTCCAGGCCGCCCACTCCGGCATCGAACGCAGCCTCTCGAATCCTCGTCACGAGAGCCGCGTGCTCCGCACCGCCACCGGGAGGCGCAACGACGCGGACCGCCGGGGCGCTCCCGGCGGCAGCCGCGCGGCAGCGAACGCGCAGCGCGTACTGCATCTCTTCGACGGTCATCCTCTCTCCGTCGACGGCCACGAAGCCGCCTTCGAGGAGGCGGACTTCGACGGTCCCGTGCGCGCCGACCGGAGCAGCGGAGAACGGCACCGGGTCCGTTGCGCATCCGGCAACGAGGACGAGCGGCCACAGCGGAAGGCGTCGCATGTCGTCGGATCTTCGCGATCCGCGGACGCACCGGAAGGGAGGGCCGGGCAATTCGGCGACGCTGCTATGCTCGGCCGCATGCCGACTCGTCCGCCGGTCCGCTGGGAGCTGCAGCCGACGCGCTGGCCCACGGCCGAGGAAGCCCGGGCATCTCGCCTGTTCTCGCCGCTCCGTGTCGGGCCCTGCGCCGCCCGCACCAGGACCTGGGTTCCGGCGATGGTCCCGTGGCGGGCCACGGAGGAGGGCGAGGTCACCGACGACGTCGTCGACTGGTACGCGCGGTTCGCCGCGGGCAGGCCCGGTGTCCTCGTCGTCGAGGCCACCGGCATCCGCGACGTGCCCAGCGGGCCCCTGCTGCGGATCGGCGACGACCGCTTCCTGCCCGGCCTCGAGCGCCTCGTCGAGGCCGTGCGCGCCGCGAGCGGCGGCACGACGCGCCTCTTCGTCCAGCTGATCGACTTCCTCGCGATCCGGCGGCGGCCGGACCGAGAACGGTTCCTGCGCCGTTTCCTCCCGATCACGCCGGAGCACCGCGCCGCGGTCGGAACGGATGACGAGGACACCGTGCGCGAGGCGCTCCTGGCCCTCGGGGACGACGCGCTCCGCGACGTTCTGACCGCGCGGGAGTACCGGGACCTGGCTTTCGGCTATCGCGAGGAAGTCAACGACGTGCACCTCGACCACGTCCGCGACCTGCCGGAATCCCTGCCCGGCCTCTTCGCCGCGGCCGCCGCTCGCGCCGAGCGCGCCGGCTTCGACGGCGTCGAGCTGCACTTCGCGCACGCGTACACGATGGCGTCCTTCCTCTCGCGGACCAACCGACGCTCCGACGGCTACGGCAGCACGCCGACCGGGCGCGTGCGGCTCCCGCTCGAAGTCCTGGCCGCTGTGCGTGGCCGCGTGACGCCAAGCTTCACGATCGGCTGCCGCATGCTCGGGGACGAGGCGATCGACGGCGGCTCGACCGTCGATGACGCGGTGTTCTACGCGCGCGAGCTGGCGCGGGCCGGGATCGACTTCGTGTCGGTCAGCAAGGGCGGCAAGTTCGACGACGCGAAGCAGCCCAAGGTCGGCGACGCCGCGTATCCGTACACCGGACCGTCCGGCCACGAGTGCATGCCGACAGTCCGCAGCGACGAGCGCGGGCCGTTCGGCCGGAACCTCCACCTGTCGGCCGCGGTGCGCGGGGCGATCCGCGCCGACGGTCTCGACACGCCCGTCGTCGGCGCGGGCGGGATCGGCACGTTCGAGCTCGCCGAGGCGGCCTTGGCGAACGGCATGTGCGACTTCGTCGGCGCGGCGCGGCAGTCGCTCGCCGATCCCGACTGGTGGTCGAAGATCCAGACCGGGCACGGAGCGGCAGTGCGTCGCTGCATCTACACGAACTACTGCGAGGGGCTCGACCAGAAGCACAAGCAGGTCACCTGCCAGCTCTGGGACCGGGACTTCGACGCCGGCGACGAGCCGACGCGCAGCCACGACGGCAAGCGCCGCCTCCTGCCGCCAGCCTGGGAGATGGAGCCCTGAACGCGGGCGCTCCGGAGCCGCAGGCGGCGCTGCCGCCGGACTTCGTGGAGCGGATCGACGAGCTGGGGCGCCAGCTCGACGCACCGCTCACCGCGAGCCTCGGCGCACGCCCGAGGCCCGTGTTCCGGGTTCCGGTCTCGGGCGACGAGCCGGACACACTCGCCGCGCTCGAGCGCCTCGGCATTCGGAACCCCGAACCCGTGCCGGGCCTGCCGCGCACCTGGGCCATCGCGCACGAGGACCGCGACGCGCTCCCGCACTGCGAGCTGGTCGAGAACGGCGCGATCCACATCCAGGGAGCGTCGAGCCAGCGCTGCGCGCGTGCGGTCGGCGCCGAACCCGGCGACCGCGTCCTCGACCTCGCCGCGGCGCCGGGCGGGAAGACGCTGGTCCTCGCCGAGGCGCTCGGCGGCCGCGGGGACCTCGTCGCCGTCGAGGCCGTGAAGGCGAGGTTCTTCCGCCTGCGGGCGAACCTCGAGCGAGCCGGGCACAAGGCGGTCCGCACGGTGCTGGCAGACGGGCGCCGCGTGCCGCGCCCGTTCCACGACTCGTTCGACCGCGTCCTGCTCGACGCGCCGTGCTCGTCCGAGGCGCGCTTCGACCCCGCGGATCCGGAGACGTTCGCACGCTGGAGCCTGAAGAAGGTCCGGGACATGGCGCGCAAGCAGTGGGGCCTGCTCGGCTCGGCGCTGCGCTGCGCGCGCCCGGGCGGCATCGTCGTCTACGCGACCTGCGCGTATTCGCCGGAGGAGAACGAAGCCACGCTCGCCGCCCACGTCGGAGCCCCCGACTCGCTCGCCGAGGTCATCCCCGTCGATCTCGGACCCGGCGTCGACACGCGGCCCGGCCTGACGAGCTGGGGCCGCAAGCGCTGGCCGGACGAGGTCTCGCGAGCCGCCCGGGTCCTCCCCGATGCGTTCCACGAAGCGTTCTTCGTCGCCCGGCTGCGGCGGCGGTGACGGAGCCCGCCTTCCGACCGTCCGGGCACGCCGCCGTCAGGAGCCGCGCCGCTTCCGCTCCTCCAGGACCGCGACGATCGCCGGCAGGTATTCGGACAGCTCACGCGTCCGCCGACCTCGGACCTTCGCACGATCGTCCGCACGGCGCAGGAACACCGCACGCCGAGCGAACGGGCCAGCCTCGAACCGCCGGCACTCCTCGTCCGTCAGCGGCCCACCCTGCAGGACCAGTGACTGCTCCGAGACATCGCTGAGTCGTTCCCGGTAGCCGGGCTCGACCGTGCACAGGTAGCGCTTGGCGAGCACGTGCAGCCGGATCGGCTCGGTCACTTCGGGCGGGAACCACGCGGACAGGACCCGCGCGCCGATCTCCTCGTGGTGCAGGTCCCGGGCGAGGAAGTCGTCCGCGCCCACCTCCTCACCGGTGACGAGGTGCCCGACGTCGTGGAGCAGAGCCGCGATCACCTCGGCGTCGTCCCCGGTGTCGGTCTCGGACTCACGTGCCGACTGGAGGGCGTGCTCCAGCTGGGTGACCGACTCCTCGTGGTGTCGGATTCCTTCGGTGGCGAGGAGACGCAGCAACCCAAGCGCAACATCGTCGGGGCTGTCCGCGCGCAGCAGATCCTTCAGCATCGGCAAGACTCGATCTCGGAGTGCGGGGCGGGAGCCTCCCGCAAAGCCACCCCCTCG
The DNA here is from genome assembly GCA_027621295.1 of Planctomycetota bacterium. Taxonomy (GTDB): domain Bacteria; phylum Planctomycetota; class UBA1135; order UBA1135; family UBA2386; genus JAQCBR01. The sequence goes on along the minus strand of JAQCBR010000025.1, from coordinate 19,725 downwards.
AGCCAGCACGTTCACAATCCTGAGGTTGGCTTGACGTGGCCCTGAAACGCTCCGCTTGCATCGATCTCCCGCCCACTGGAGACGGCCACCCGTGCTTCCCGAAACGACCCCATCCCCCCGTCCACTCGCCACGGAATCCACGGTCGCACTGGGCGCGCTCGATGCGCTGCCACGACACCTGGACGCCCTCGACGCGCGCCGCGTCCTCGTCGTCCGGGATCGGGACGCCACCCGGAACTCGGGGGCCGACGAGCGGCTGACGCGCCTGCTCTCCGACCGCGTCTGCCTGGTCGAGGAAGGCTTCGGCAAGCTGCCGACCGGAGAGGACGCGATCCGGGTCGCCGGAGCGGCCCGGGCGCTCGGAGCCGATGCGATCGTCGCGGTCGGCGGCGGTGTCGTGCTGGACATCGCGAAGATCGCCGCCGTGCTCGCCGGGAGCGAGGCGGAGTTCACGACCCTGCTGTCGACTCCTCTCGCAGCGGACGACTCGGCCGTACCGCTCATCGCGATCCCGACGACGGCTGGCACCGGCGCCGAGTGCACGTCGTCGGCCGTCGTCTACGTCGACGCTCGCAAGCACTCGATCGAGGCGGTCCAGGTGCGGCCGCGCTTCGCGCTCGTCGACCCCGGGCTCTGCCACTCGCTCCCGCCCGATCAGACGGCCGCCACCGGACTCGACGCGCTGTGCCAGGCCATCGAGTCGCTGTGGGCCATCAGCTCGACGGAGGGCAGCCGCCAGGACGCACTGCAGGCGCTGAAGCTCGCCGCGACGCACCTGCAGCGAGCGGTCCTGGCGCCGGACGAGTCCGCCCGCTGCGCGATGTCCGAGGCCGCGCACCTCGCCGGGCGTGCGATCGACGTGACGCGCACCACGGCACCGCACGCACTCTCCTACCGGCTGTCGGAGCGCTTCGGACTGCACCACGGGTTCGCGGTCGCGCTCTTCACCCCTCCCGTGATCCGCAGGCTCGGCGACCTCTCGGAGGGCGACTGCATCGACCCGCGCGGACCGGCCTTCGTGCAGGACCAGATCCTCGAGGTGGCCGCGCGGTTCGGCGCGGAGTCCGCACGCGGGCTGGCAGACGCGATCGAAGAGCTGATGCAGGCGTGCGGCGCGCCGACGCGGCTCCAGGAGATCGGCGTCCACTCGACCGAGGACCACACCGACCTCGTCGCGCACGTCAACGCGCGGCGTCTCTCGAACCACCCGCAGCGGCTCCACGCCGCTGCGCTCGAAGAGATCGTCACGGCGATCGCGTGACGCAGCCCGTCACGCCCCGCCGAACCACCGGGCCACGTGTCGTTCGCCGAGACCGAAGGACAGCGTCATCCCCATCCCACCGACACCGTTCACCGCCTCCACCCGATCGGCGATCGGGAACGTGAATCGCCCGTCGGTCCATCCCTTCCGGACCGGGTAGACGCCGGTCCAACGCCTCGCGATCGAACGCTCCGGGAGATCGAAGAACGTCCGCAGGTAGCCGAGGATCAGGTCGTCGACGTCATCGCGGTGATACGGATCGAACTCCTGCCCGTACTCGTGGGAGTCGCCGAGCACCAGCGAGCCGTCCGCGTGCTGGGCGACCAGGACGTGCACACCGTGCGCGACGTGGGCGCCGAGGTCCCGCTCGACCCGCGCCCGGACCCGGGCCAACGACGGGCATGACTCGAACGAACGGTAGTGGATGAGCGTGAGCCCCGCGGCGCGCATCGGGCCGAGCTCGAACCCCGGATGCGGCACGGTCGACATCATCTGCAGCCTGCACTTGGTCCACTCCTCACCGAACAGCTCCGGCGCGAGCGTCTCGAAGTCCGCTCCGCTGCACACCGCGACCTGCTCGGCCTCGATCCGCAGACCGCTGGCGGTCCGGACGAAGCCGGGGCCGACCTCGACCGCGACCTCCGGAGCATGGATCGAGCAACCCTGCGCGCGGAGCCAGCCCTGGATGGCTGCCACCGCCACCGGAGGATCCACCGAACGCTCGACGGGAGAGAACAGGCCACCCAGCAGGCCCTCCCCCACCGTGCCCGGTGCGCGGCTCGCGCAATCGCCCGGCGACCAGAGTTCGAGACCCTCCGCGTGTCCGGCCCGGTCGCAATACTCCTGGAGCGTCGCCCACTCGTCATCGTGGTAGGCGACGTGCAGCGACCCGGTCTTCGTGCATCGGAATCCGGCTTCGACCGAGAGCTCGCCCCAGAGCTCGGCACTGCGGATCGCGAGCGACCTCAGGTCTCCGCGCGGCTGTCCGATCGGCCAGACCATGCCGAAGTTCCGCACGGACGCGCCCCGCGGCAGGACGTTGCGATCGACGATCCGGACGGTGAGGCCGCGCCGCACCGCGGCGACGGCGTGTGCGAGGCCGATGATCCCGCTGCCGACGACCGCGAGATCACATCGCATCGATGACATCGAGGAGGGAGCTCAGGTCGGGCAGCAGATGGGTGTGGAGGTGGCTCTCCAGCTCGCCGAGGGAGTGGGTCCCGCATCCGACCCCGACCACGAGCCGACATCCGGCTCGCGTGCCCGCTTCCAGATCGGAAGGAGTGTCGCCCGCGATCCCGACCCGTCCGGGATCGCCGAGTCCGAGGCGGCGCATCGCGAGTCGGATCAGGTCCGGTGCGGGCCGACCCTCGGCGACCTCGGTCGAGGCGACGCTCGCGAAGCCCGAGAACCCGACCGCGGCCAACACGCGGTCCGCGGTCGCCCGCGAGAACCCCGTGGTGAAGCCCACAGCGATCCTGCGATCGAGAAGGCCTTCGATCATCGCGCCGACGCCCGGCGTGGTCCGGAGCCCACGCTCCGCGACGATCGCCGCGTACTGGACCTCGAAGTCGGCCGCGAGATCGGCGGCGGGTGACGGGTCACGCCCAGCCTCCTTCAAGCACGTCGCGAACACGCGCTGCTTGTGCCAGCCCATCCGGGCCTTCAACACCTCGGGATCGAGCGTGAGGCCCGCTCCGTGCGCGGCCGCCAGGAACGCATCCTGGACCAGCCCGTCGTCGCAGACGGTCGTCCCGGCGAGATCGAAGAGGAAGGCGTCGAGGGGTCGGTTCACGTGGCGGACTCCATGGTCGGGTTCGGATCGTCGAGTTTCGGCTCGGATGCTTCAGAGGTGTGCGGCGTGGACTCGGCGCTGCACGAGCGCGATGCCGACCGAGACCGCGGCGACGAACGCGAGTGCACCGAAGGCCACGCCCCAGCCGCCGACCTCGGCGAGTTCGCCGATGCCCACTCCGGCGAGGATGCCACCGAGGTATCCCGCGCCGTCGACGAATCCTGCGACGGTCGCCGAACCGGCCCGGCCGCCGAGGTCGATCGCCATCACGCCGGTCACGAACGAGTAGGGCCCGATCAGGAAGAACGCCGTCGAAGCCAGCAGGACGAGCGAGAGCACCGGGCGACCGTCCAACGGCAGCAGGGCGAGGAGCAGCAGGGAGACGACCAACAGCACGAGGAACGGCACTGCGACGCGCGCCGGACTCGAGCCGGGCCGATCGGCGAGGCGGCCGGCGACGATCGCCGCGACGCCGCCGACGGCGGGGAACAGGAAGCTGCCCACACCCGCGGCACCGGCGCTCAGCCCCGAAACCTCGTGCAGGAAGATCGGGTTCCACGTGTTGAACGTCTCACGCAGGAGAGTCAGCCCGAAGTTCACCCCGCACATCGCCCAGAACACGGGGCTTCGGAGCAGCGAGGACAGCACGCGCCGCAGCGGCAGCCGCTGCGCCCCACCGTCCTCGCCGAACGCATTGCGCGGTGACACCTCGGGAGGATCGAGGCCGACTTCCGTCGGATCGCTGCGAAGCCGCAGCAGGGTCAGCACCGCGATGCAGAGGAGGGTCCCCGCCGAGAAGTAGAACAGGACCCGCCAACCGGCACCGAACTCGACCGCGACGCCGAGCCAGGCGCGCGCCACCGCGTCCCCGAGCAGGAAGCTGGCCGACAGGATCCCCATCACGCTGGCGAGGCGCCCGATCGAGAACCAGGCCGCGGCGATCTTCACGAGGGCGACCCAACCCATCGACTGGAACCAGCGGTTGCCGGCCCAGATCAGGCCGAGCGCCAGCACGCTCGAAGCCATACCGAACGCGAGGCTCAGCGCGATCGATCCGCACATCCCGAGCAGGAAGAGCGCGCGCCCTCCGAAGCGGTCCGCCAGGATTCCGTGCGCGACCTTGCCGAGCGCGTAGGCGACGACGCCCATCGACGCGATCTGGCCGAAGTCACCCTTGTCGAACCCGGACGGCCCCAGGTCGTCCAGCATCGCCGGACCGGCGACCGACAGGTTCGAACGGCAGACGTAGTAGCCCGCGTAGCCGACGAAGAGCGTGGCCACCGTCCGCTTCTCGTGGCGACGCCGGTCGGTTTGCATCCCCGACCCTTGTCGCGCAGCGGCCCCCGGAGCGTCAAAGCAAGCTCCGGTGTAGTTCCGGTCAAGACGACTCGGGCAGGAACGTCGGCAGCACGACGCCGCGGATCGGCGCGGCAGGACCGCGGACCTGCATCAGGTGGAGCTCGACGTTGCGGCCGCGCTGGGCACGCAGCCAGGCCGTGAGCGCCGGCCGATCGGCGGGTGCGAGGACGATCGCTGACGTGCCGCGGAAGCGCGCGTCGAGCTCGGTCGCGAGGAGCGCCTGCGCCGCTCGCTCCGTCCGCGCGCAGCCAGGGCCGAGCATCATGCTCGCCGGCGCACGGCTGGAGACGAGGAAGCCCTCGAGGCCCGCGTCACCCGGGAGGACGCTCGCGGAGAACACGTCGCCGAGGCCCTCGACCAGCTGCGCGAAGTCCTGCTCGCGGTCGATCCCGAGGATCTCCCGCTCGAGCTCGACCATCGCCGGAACGTCCTTCGCGACGGCGGCACGCACCCGCCCGCTCTCGGGCGGTAGTTCGGGCAGACCCGCCTCGGGCACCGGCACCAGCACGTCCTGGAACACCGCGATCGGCGCGAAGCCGGCGCCGTTGTAGAGCGAGAACGAGTCGAGATTCTGCGCCGACGACACGAGCCGCACCGGCAGCCCGCGCCGATCGGCCTCGTCGCAGATCCGAGCGAGCAGTCGCCGCGCGATGCCGCGGCCGAACGCCTCGGGCGCGACGTTCATGATGCCGAGCGAGACGTGCGTCGGACGCGGATGCCAGAAGCACGAGCCGACCAGCTCTCCGCCGTCCTCGGCGACCAGGCAGCAGCCGGGATCGAGCCGTTCGTAGACGTCGAAGAACAGCTCGCAGTCGGCGGGGGGACCCGCGAACACCGGGCTACGTCCCTGGGCCGTGTACCAGCCGTTCGTCGACCCGTGGATCAGCGCGGCGACCGCCGTGCGGTCGGCAGCCGTGGCCGCGCGGAGGCAGACGCTCATCGCCTCACCCGGACGACCTCGGCACCTGGCTCGGGCAGCGACGCGCGGACCGTGATCGCGACGAGCACATGCCCGTCGACGACATCGACCACCGTGCCGCGCGCGCCCTCGGCCCACGAACACTCGGTGCCCGGCTCGACCGGGCGCTCGCCCGCCTCGACGACGAGCACGTGCCCGACCTGCCCGCGGACCGTGCCGATCGACGGTGAGCTGCTCGTCTCCACGGTCGGAGCCGGCGGCAGTGCGACCGCCCAGCGCTCGGCCCGCTGGACGACCGCCACCGGAAGCCCGTCGACGTGACGCCGATCGGCGACGCCGGCCAGCCAGACCACGCAGCGTGAGGTCCAGTCGAGGAGTTCGTCGGGCGCCCGCCCCGCGGGCGAACGGGCGCCGAGCCCGAGGCCGTGGCGGCCCGCCGGATACACGTGCAGCTCGTGCGGGACGCCGGCGCCGGCGAGGCCGTCGGCGAACGCGTACGCATTGCCGACCTTGACCACGGGGTCGTCGGCGGTGTGCCAGAGGAACGTGGGTGGGGTCTCGGCGTCGGTCTGGTCCTGGTTGGACAGCAGGTCAACGAGCTCGGGAGCCGGCTCGTCGCCGAGCAGGTTCCGACGCGATCCGCGGTGGACCAGAGGTTCGCGCATCGAGATCACCGGGTAGCAGAGGATCCCGAAGTCGGGCCGCGACGACTGCCGCTCCACCGCGTCCTCCGCATCGGCAGCACCGCGGTCCCAGTGCGTGAGGATCGTCGACGCGAGGTGCCCGCCGGCCGACGAGCCCATCACGCCGACGCGGTTCCCGTCGACTCCCCACTCTTCGGCCCGCGCGCGCACCAGACGCACCGCGCGCGACGCGTCGTTCCACATCACCGGGTGCCGGTAGCCCTTGCTACCGAGCCGGTAGCGGAGCACGAAGGCCGTCACGCCGTAGCCGCAGAGCCACTCCGCGTAGCCCTGGCCCTCGTGTCCGGCGAGGCCGCCGTAGCCACCGCCCGGGAACACGACGACCGCAGCCCCGGTCCGCCGCTCGGCGGGCGGCTGGAACACCGTCAGGGTCGGCACGTCATGCTCCCCGTCGCCGAGCGCACCGGGCGCGTCTCCTTCCCAGAGTCGGAGCACCGCCGTGGGCGCGACCGCGGCGAACGAGCCGTCAGTAGAACCCTGCGCCGCGGCCGGCGAAGCGAGGAGGAGGGCCGTGATCAGGATGGGCAGCATGGCAGGGGCTCCGCGCGTCGGAGGTTCTTCAGGAGGGCTTCGCGGCGCGACGCACCGTGATCCAGTAGGCGAGCACGCCCAGGCAGAGCGTGCCGAATCCGGCCGAGGCTTCGGACGGGCGATCCTGGAAGGAGAACGCCGCGATCGCGAGCGTCACGGTGACGTAGAGCGCCGGGACGAGCGGCCAGCCGGGCACCGGCACCGCCTCCGCCCCCTCCCGCAGCCGGACGCGGACCAGCCCGACGACGGTCATCGCGCTCGACACGGACAGCGTCCAGCCGATGTAGGTCATCAGACTGTCGAGGCTCTGCGTCCACAGCGCGACCAGCGCGAGCACGATCTGCAGCAGGATCGCCGGCCGGTGGTCCGCGCCGCCACACAGCGCGCGCGGCAGGAAGCCGTCGGCCGCCATCCGCGCGTAGACGCGGGGCCCGGCCATCGTCATCGCGGCGATCGACGTGAACAGCGCGAGGGCCACGACAGCAGCCACAGCCCGTTCGAGCCACTTGCCGCCGAGGGCATCGGCGGCGACGAGCCCGACCTCCGCCTTGCCCGCGAGGTCCTCGACAGGCGCCGCGTAGACGAACACCGCGTTCAGCCCGAGGTAGAGCGCCGCGGTCACGAGCGTGCCGAGCAGCAGCGCGCGCGGCAGCGCACGCTCGGCGTCCTCGATCTCGCCGGCCACGTAGCTTGCCGCGTTCCAGCCGGAGTATGCGAACGACACCCAGACGCAGGTGACGGCGAAGGCCGCGAGGTCGAACGGTCGCGTGGGCGCGTCGGCGACGACGTCCGCCGCCGGGACCCCGAGCAGCTGGAACGCGCCGAACACGAGGAACCCGACGATCAGCACGACCTTGAGAACGACGACCGCATCCTGCGACCGCGCGCCGATGCGCGCGCCGCGGAGATGGAGCCCTCCCGCAGCGAGGATCGCGAACGTCCCGAGCCATGGCCCCGCATCCACGCCGAGCACAGGCCCGAGGTAGCGCCCGAACGCGGCCGCCGCGAACGCGATCGGCGCGGTGAAGCCCGCGAGCAGCGACACCCAGCCGGCCAGGAACCCGGCCAGCGGGTGGATCGTCCGTCGGAGCAGCTCGTATTCGCCGCCCGAGTGCGGGTAGCGCCTGCCGAGGGCGCCGTACGACAGGCAGCCGCAGGTCGCGAGCACGCCGCCGACCAGCCAGGCCAACAAGACGACAGCCCGCTCATGGTCGGCGAGCGCGAAGCCGCTCGTCGTGAACACCCCGGCCCCCACCATGTTGGCCACGACCAGGGTCGCGGCGGAGAAGGTCGTCAGGCGGCGGTGCTCCATGCGTGCCGGCAGACGATCGCAGAAACCCCAGCAGCGCTCCACAGCCTGCTCGATCCGGGCTGCGTCGACGAAAGCCTCATCCCATCGGCCCCTCCCTGCCGATGACCGGCATGCCGTGAACGCCGAGACCCGCTCCCCCGTCGCCCACCTGCTGGGCCTGATCCATCGCGCCGCAGCCAACGGCGAGTTCGCATCGACCTACCGCGAGATCGAGACGGCGCGCGCGCTCGGCGCCATCGGCGACCGCGAGGCCGACCGGCTGGTCGACCTCCTCTGCGCGATGGCGGGCGGACAGCTGCCGCTGTCGCGGCCGGCCTGACGAACGGAATCCGAAGCGATCGGGCGCTTCAGACGAGCGGCCAGAGGATCGGGATCACGATCGTCGCGACCGCGGCCAGCCCCAGGTTCAGCGGCAGTCCGATCCGCAGGAAGTCGGTGACCCGATAGCCGCCCGGCCCCATGACCAGCGTGTTGGTCTGGTAGCCGATCGGCGTCGCGAAGCTCGCGCTCGCACCGAACGCGACCGCGACCAGGAGCGGCTTCGGGTCGACTCCGACCCGCTCGGCGATCCCGAGCACGATCGGCACGAGCAGGACCGCGGTCGCGTTGTTCGACAGGAGCTCGGTCAGCACGCTCGTCATCAGATAGCAGGCTCCGACCAGGACCCACGGCCCGAACGGCTCGACCATCGCGACGACTCCCGACGCCGCGTGCTGGGCCAGCCCACTCTGCTCCATCGCCTTGCCGAGCGGGATCGTCCCCGCGAGCAGGAGGAGCACCGCAGGATCGACGGCCCGCACCACCTCGCGGATCTCGAGCGAGCGCGTCGCGATCATCAGCGCGACACCCGCCAGCGCGAGGAAGACCATCGGCGCGAGGCCCAGGGTCGCCGCGGCCACGACTGCAGTGAGGATCGCCAGCGCCACCGGCGCCTTGCGCGGGAACGTCAGGTCCCGCTCGACGCCTTCGATCAGCAGGAAGTCGCCGTCCTCCTGGAGCGTGCGCAGCGGCGCCGGCTCCCCCTGCACGAGGAGCACGTCGCCGGGACGCAGCCGCCAGTCGCGGATCTTGACCTTGTGGTGCTGGCCGAGGCGACGGATCGCGAGGACCTGGATGCCGAAGCGCCGAGACAGCCCGAGGTCGCGGACCTGCGACCCGGTGAACGACGAGCCCGGGGTCACGACGACCTCGGCGACGCGCAGGTCGACGCGCTGGATGCTGATGCGCTCCTCGTCGGCGACGACCGTGCCGTGCTCGACGCCGTGCGCGGACAGCAGCGAGTGGATCGCGCGGGCGCCGGACTCGACGAGCAGCACGTCGTCGGCCTCGAGCTCGAAGTTCTGCCCCGGACCGACGATCGCCTCCTCCCGCCGGACCACCTCCAGGATCGTCACGTCCCGGCTCTGCTCCAGGATCTCCGACAGCGGGCGACCAACGAAGCGGCTCCCGTCCCGGACGATGATCTCGGTCACGTAGTTGCCGGGCGCGCTCGCGGCCAGGAGCTCGTTGAGCACGGTTCGCTTGGGAAGGAGCCGCGGACCGAACGCGACCACGTAGGTCGTGCCGAGCACGACGTAGACGAGCCCCATCGACGTGAACTCGAACATCCCGAAGCCCGCGCCGCCGGCACTCCGATACAGCGAGTCGACGAGGATGTTCGTGCTGGTGCCGATCAGCGTGCACGTCCCGCCGAGGATCGCCGCGTAGCTGACCGGGATCAGCAGCTTCGAGCCCGGCACCCCGAAGCGCTGACCGAGCGACAGCACCACCGGGATCATCAGCGCGACGACCGGCGTGTTGTTCATGAACGAGCTGAACAGCGCGGTCGGCAGCATCAGGAACAGCAGGAGGCGCCGCACGCCACCCTCACCGGAACGCCCCAGACTCCGGCTGACGTAGTCGACGATCCCCGCCTTCTCGAGACCGGCCGACAGCACGAGCATCGCGGCCACGGTCAGCGTCGCGGGGCTGGAGAAGCCGGACAGCGCGTCGACCGGACCGAGCACGCCGGTCAGTCCGAGGACGACGATGATCCCGAGAGAGACGACCTCGATCCGCGCCGCCTGCGTGACGAGCAGCAGGATGGTCGCCAGCAGCAGCAGCAGGACCAGGGTCGCGTCACCGGACATCGACCAGAAGCGTAGCGCGCTCCGCCGACGCCCCGAAAGCGCGGCCAGCCGTTTACAGGCCTCGCGCTCCGACGGAGAGTGTCCCGCGCATGGCAAGCAACCGGCCGCTCTGCGCTCCCCTCCTCGCGTTCCTGGCCGCCGCTGGCTGCACGACGAGCGCGCCGCGGGAGATCCCGATGCCCGACGGCCCCGTGGGACTCCCGGGCTTCACGGTGACGGCGCCGGTAGGCGGGGGCTGGCGGTTCGTCACCCGCACGAGCGAGTCGGTGGTGTTCGAACGGCAGCTCGCGGACGGTTCCACGCTGACCGCGCTCGCGACGCTGTACCCCCGGAGCTTCGACAGCCTCGAGGAGTGCCGCGCGTCGCTGCAGCGCGACGAGTACGTGACGACGCCGACGCTGACCGACCCTCACGGCGACGTGACGCTGGTCACCGACTCCACGCCGCCCCACGTCCGCGTCCGCTTCGGCGCGCGCAGCGCCGACCGACTCGGCCCGAACGCCGCGTGGTCCCTGGTCGACACCGAGTTCCGCTGGTTCCTCCGCCCGGAGGACCGCCGCGCGGTGATGCTCGGCTTCAGCGTGCGGCGGCCCGAGGGCGCGCCGCTGCCGGCCTACGCGGGCCAGGCCGGGCTGTTCTTCCGCGGGCTCAGGTTCGAACCGCCGATGAGCGACGGCTGAACCCGGCGCGAGCCCGCGACGCTCACTCGCCAGGGATCGCGTTCAGCGTGTACCACGCGATCGCGTGCCAGAGCTCCTCGCCGCCAGCGCTCCGGACGCCCGGCGCTTCGATCTCGTGGACGCGGGTCAGCGCGCAGCCGTCGACGTCGAGCTCGACGCGGAGCCCGTCCTCGGACACGCGGGCTGCGGTGACACCGAGCGTCTGCGTGTCGATCGGCGGGCAGCCGTAGGAAGAGTGGTGCTTGTAGGTCCAGTTGCGGACCGCGAACGAGTCGGGCGCGACCGTCGCCGGATCGACCGGCGTCGTGAACCGGAGCGTGAAGCCGCCCTTCCGCGCGGTCACCTCGACGAGGTCGCACGGGGTCTCGCCCTTCCAGCGGATGCGCTGGAGACCGTCCTTCGCCGGGCCGACCGACGGCCAGCCGCGGTTGGTCATGCCGGCCCACAGCGAACCGTCCGTGCCCCAGGCGACGCGCGTGATGCCGCACTTGAGGCCACGGCGGAACGGGTAGCAGGCACCCTGCCAGCGGCCGTCGACCTTCTCGAGCGTGAGGCGCATGACCTCGCTCGAATACTGGTCGCCCATGAACACGTGGCCCTTGTAGGGAGGGAAGTAGCCCTCGGTGTCCCAGACGAAGCCAGCCGGCGAACGGCCGAGCTTGTCGTACGGAATCCACACCGCGGGCAGCGTGTAGTGCGGGATCGTCCGCGCCGCTTCGTCGATCAGGATCCCGCTCGGCACGTCGCCCGGGAACTCGACGAGGCTCTCGGGCAGCTTGCACGAGTCGATGCCGTGCGGGTGCCCGTGGAAGTCGCCGATCTGCAGGTGGGCGAACTTGCTGTTCGCGCACCACTCACCCTGGTTGTCCGAATAGAAGACGTCGCCCCAGGGCGCGGTGTTCACGCCGGCCGGCGAGCGCAGCCCCGCGGCGACGCCGCGGAACGACCCGTCCGGCTCGACGCGGATCGCCCATCCGCGCCAGTCGGCCTTGCCGAACGGCTCGGGGCCGAACGGCTTGTTCAGCGTCAGCCACAGCGAGCCGTCGTCGGCGACCGTCGGGCCGAAGCAGTACTCGTGGTAGTTGCCCGACAGCGGCCAGCCACCCGACACGGTCTCGAGCTCGTCCATGCGCCCGTCGCCGTCGACGTCGCGCATCCGCGAGAGCTCGCCGCGCTGCGCGACGTAGACCCAGCCGTCCTTCTCCAGGAGACCGAGCGGCTCCTGGAGACCTTCGGCGTAGAGCGTGTAGCGCGGGGCATCGCCGTAGGCGTCGTCGATCTGCCAGACCTCGCCGCGGCGCGTGCTGACGAGGAGCTGCTGGTCGCGGGCGAGAATGCCACCGACCTCGAGGACGACGCCCTCGGGCTGAGGCAGATCCACGATCTCGACGAACCGGTCGTCCGCAGGTCCCTGCGGCAGGAGAGCGAGACAAAGAGAGAGCATCACCATCGGTAGACCACCTCGACGGTCTGGCCGTCCGCGATAACGAGCTTGCCGGTCGTCACCGGACTGCCATCGACGAACGCCTTCACCGACCCGTCGGCCGGCGGGAGAACGAGGATCACGGGCGCACCGTCCGCCGACACGCGGCGAACCAGCTCCGAGCCGTCGGCGGACCAGCGGGGCCGCGGGTGGTCTTCGACCGAAGCCGCGCCGACCACGAGGCGCCAGACGGGGTACCCGTCCGGATCGAGCCGGTGGCCGAGCATCTTCACGGCTCCACCGTCGGCAGCGCGGAAGGACGGACCCTCGGGGAGCGTCACCCAGTTCTCGCCGAGCGGACGGATCAGCTGTCCGGCCCGGCCGTCCCAGGTGCCCTTCGCGTCCATGAACGCGCCGCGCCAGATCCACGCGAGGCGGGCGTTCGCGAGGTCGTACGCGTAGTGCGTCCGCTCCGGCGTCCCGACCGCCATGCAGCGCGCGGAGAGGCCGTCGAGGAACGCGCCGTGCAGGCGCGGACGTTCGCCGTCGGACTCGAGCACGTAGGCGGAGTCGTTGCCGCCGATGCCCTTCGGCAGCGGCATCGCGTTGCCGAGCGACAGCCACACGCGGACGGCGTCCGCCTGCGACTTCGCCTTCTCGTCCGCGACCGGCCAGAAGGTCGGCATGCGCGTGCCCGGGCGGTGCACCGAGGGGCTCAACAGCCACTCGCGGAACCAGACCGGCTTGAGGCGCTGGTGCTGGATCGCGAGGTCCATGCCCTGCGGCCCGGTCGACTTGAATCCCGCGACGCCGTGGCAGGCGATGCAGGCGAAGCCGTCGTTGCCGGCGATGCGGCGGCCTTCGACGGCGGCCTCGGTCGAGAACACCGGCTCGACGTCATCGCCCGGCTCGGCGTCGACCGCCTCGAACAGCGCCGCGTACTCGACCGCCTCTTCGTCCGAGAGGTGCGGCATGCGCGCGCGGACGTAGGCGCGCGCGTCGACCTCGCCCTTGAGCACGGACTCGAGCCAGGAGCGGCGCAGGCGGTGCCCGACCTTGGTCAGGTCCGGCGGCAGCCGCCCTTCCTCACCGAGATCCTCGACCTCGACCAGGGCCTCCTGCGCCGCCGCGGACATGCCGCCTTCGCCGTCGCGCATGTGGCAGTTGAGGCAGCCGTCCCGCAGCATCCGGTAGCGGAGTTCGTCCTTCGGGGAACGCTGGGCGACCGCCGCCCCGGCGCCGAGTGCCGGGCGCGCGGCTGCGACCAGATCGGCGCTGGCACCTGGGCAGGCACCCTTGCCGTTGGCGAGGACCGCGTCGAGTACCGGCGCGGGCGCAGCCGTGCCGGCTTCGACGTCCGCGTGGCAGGCGGCGCAGTGGCGCGCTGTGAACGCCTCGGCGCCGCGCGCTGCCGCGGTCGCGTCGACGTCGGCGCTGAAGCCGGGCGGCACCAGCGTCTCGGTCCGCGCCGACAGCACCGCGGCCGGGACGGCCTGCCGCTCGATCGTCGGGCCCTCCCACTCCAGCGTCAGCTTGTCGCCGCCGCCCGCCTGCGTGTAGAGCAGCGCGAAGTCGTGCCAGCCGGGCGCGAGGTCGACGCTGCCGCTCCGGACCTCGAACGGCTTGTGGCCCGGGTTGCGGACCACCATCTCGCCGTCGATCCAGAGCCAGGCCGAGTCGTCCGCGCCGGCGTGGAACGTCCACTTGCCGCCCGCGGGGATCTGCACGCTGCCGGTGAAGCGCAGCGCGTAGTTCAGCTTCCGCGTGCGGTGGCTGATGTCGATCGTGTCGGCACGCCCGCGGAAGGACGGCGCCACCGAGTCGACGTCCGGGATGCCCTCGGCCGGGATCTTCATCTCGAAGCACTCGCAGATCAGACCGGCCGCAGGCGGCGCGTCGCCGGCGTCGACGAGCTGCGAGCGGAGCAGCCACGCGGCCAGCGCCTGCGCCTGACTTCCGTCGAGTCCGAAGTCGTGGGTCCGGAGATCGGGGCGCGTCGCGCGCGGATCGACGAGGAACGCCGCGAGGTGATCCAGGTCGGTCTTGGTCGCGAGCCCTATCGGCTCCTCGGCGTGGCACGCGGCACAGCCCGCCTCGGCGAACATCCGCCCGCCCTGGTCGATCTGACCACCGCCGATCCCAGCCGCGGCGAGCGCCGGGACCCCGGTGCGCTCCCGGAGGAATGCGGTCAGGTCCGCGGCCTCGGCGGCATCCGCGGCGTAGTGGCCGACCAGGAATCCGCGGAGCCACTCCGCGGTGGCCCTGGTGCCGACTTCCGAGAGGGACGGGGCTGGATGGGGCGCGAAGCGCGCCGCACGTTCCGACCCGGCGTCGTGGCAGGTCACGCAACGACCCTGGACCGCGGCCACCTCGGCCGCCGCCGAGAACGACGGTGAGCCGCCGCCGGTCCCGGTACCAGGGTCGCCGCCGCACGCTGCCAGCGTGGAGAGAGCGAGGAGAGCAGGGAGACGCATGGGCGTGGAATGCTACGCGCAGCGTCGGCGCAAGCGGACCGGAATGTCGGTCCCTACCGCCCCCACAGCGGCTCGATCAGCCCGCTCTCCCACGCGGCGATCTGCGCCCGGAGCGCTCGGACGCGGTCGCCGCGCTCCGGTGCGAGATCCTGCTCCTCACCGATGTCGTCCGAGAGGTCGAACAGCTGAACGGTCTCGCCGTCCGCGCCCCGCTCGAGGACGAGCTTGTCCGACCCGCGCCGCACGGCCACGGGGCCGGCGCTGCCTGCGGTCCGCCAGAACAGCGCGCGCTCGGCGAGACGGTCGACCGAACCGGTCACGAGCGGCACGAGGTCCACGCCGTCGAGCGCATCTTCCGGAGCGACCTCGACCCCGCGCGCGGCGAGGAAGGTCGGCATCAGGTCGAGCGCGGACACCGGATCACCGATCACCGTGCCCGGCTCGATCCGGCCCGGCCACCGCATCGCCATCGGCACGCGAATCCCGCCCTCCCACAGCTGTCCCTTGCGGCCGCGGAGCGGTTCGTTCCGCGCACCGGTCTGCGTCTGGCCACCGTTGTCGTTCGTGAACACGACGAGAGTCCTCTCGGCAACGCCGTGCTCCTCCAACGCGTCGAGCACACGCCCGACGGCGCGATCCAGACCCACCACGAGCCCTGCATACTTCTTGCGCCGCTCCTCCTCGATACCTTCGACGGCAGCAAGATCCTCCGGCGCAGGCTGCAGCGGGCCGTGCGGCGCCGTGAACGACACGAACAGGAAGAACGGTTCGTCCCGATGCTCGGCCACGAAGCGAGCAGCCGCCTTCCCGAACCGGTCGGTCACCCACCCGACCTCGGGCAGCGGCTCGCCGTTCTCCTGGATCACGCGATGCGCGGACGCGTTCGGCATGGGGCCGTAGCCCCGCGAACCCTGGAGCAGACCGTGGAACCAGTCGAAGCCGCGGCGGTTCGGGTGGTAGTCCGCCGGATAGCCGAGGTGCCACTTGCCCACGAGACCGGTCGCCATGCCGGCGCCCGACAGATGGTCCGCCACCGTTCGCTCCTCCAGAGCCATCCCGCCGTCCATGTAGCCCGGCGGGATGTTCGTCTCGTGCCCGAACCGTTGCTGGTAGCGACCGGTGAGCAGGCCTGCACGGCTCGGCGAACAGACCGCTCCCGACATGTACGCGTCCGTGAACCGTGCGCCTTCGTTCGCGAGCGCAGTGATGCGCGGCGTGCAGCGCGCGAGCTTCGGATCGGCGTGCGGCTGGAACCCGAAGTCGGCGTAGCCGGCGTCGTCGGCGAACAGGACGACGATGTTCGGCGGACGTTCGCGCTCGCCGTCCTGGGCGAGAGCGGACGCTTGGAGAGAGCAGAGCGCTGCGACCAGGAGGGCGGTCACCGTCGGGCGATTGCACATCGCCCGCGAGACTAAGGGTTGTTGCCCAAAGTCGGGAAGGCGTGGAGAGCTCGATCCAACGCGGCTTCCGCGTTGGGAACGAGGCGCTGCGCCGCTTAGCCTCGGGCGGGTCCGCGGCGGGCGCGACATCACGCGACCGCGCTGGATCTGTCCGAAGGGAGGGCGCCCATGGAAACGCAGTCGTTCCGCAAGGTGATGTGCGCGAACCGCGGCGAGATCGCGATCCGCGTGTTCCGGGCCTGCAACGAGTTGGGCCTGCGGACCGTCGCGATCTTCAGCGAGGAGGACGCGACCCACCAGCACCGCTACAAGGCCGACGAGTCGTACCTGGTCGGTCGAGGGCGGAAGCCGGTCGACGCCTACCTGGCGATCGCCGACATCCTCGACGTCGCCGAGCGGGCTGGTGTCGATGCGATCCACCCGGGCTACGGGTTCCTGTCCGAGAACGCCCGCTTCGCCGACGAGTGCCGGAGCCGCGACATCGCGTTCATCGGCCCGAAGGGCCACGTGATCCGCACGCTCGGCGACAAGGTCGCAGCGCGTCGCGTGGCGGAGGACGCGGGCGTGCCGACGGTGCCCGGGCTGACGCTCGACCTGACCGACCCCTCGGCCGTCGAAGCAGCGCGCGCGTTCGCCGAGCGGCACGCTCCGGTGCTGGTCAAGGCTGCGCACGGCGGCGGCGGTCGCGGCATGCGGATCGTCCAGCGCGCCGGACAGCTCGACGAGGCGATCGAGCAGGCCCGCTCCGAGGCGCAGGCCGCGTTCGGCAATCCGGAGGTCTTCCTCGAGAAGTTCCTGCCGAAGGTCCGCCACATCGAGGTCCAGGTCCTGGGCGACCTGGGAGGCGACCTCGTGCACCTCTACGAGCGCGACTGCTCGGTGCAGCGCCGCCACCAGAAGGTCATCGAGGTCGCGCCCGCTCCGGCGCTCCCGACCGCCGTCCGCGAGCGCCTGCTCGGCGATGCGCTCCGCATCGCTCGGAGCGTCGGCTACCACAACGCGGGTACGGTCGAGTTCCTGGTCTCCGGCGAAGAGCACTACTTCATCGAGGTCAACCCGCGCCTCCAGGTCGAGCACACCGTCACCGAGGTGATCACCGGGATCGACCTCGTCCAGGCGCAGATCCTGATCGAGGAGGGGCACCCGCTCGCCTCGGAGCGGATCGGGATCTTCGGTCAGGGCGACATCGTCGCGCGCGGCGCGGCGATCCAGTGCCGCGTGACGACGGAGGACCCGGAGCACGGCTTCCTGCCGGACACGGGCACCATCACCGCCTACCGCTCCGCCGAGGGGCTCGGCATCCGCATCGACTCGGGCAGCGGCTACACGGGCGCGAACATCACGCCGCACTACGACTCGCTGCTGGTCAAGGTCACGTCGTTCGGACCGACGTTCGCACAGGCCGCAGCGAAGGGCGTCCGCGCGCTCCAGGAGTTCCGGATCCGCGGCGTGAAGACCAACCTGCCGTTCCTCGAGAACGTGCTGCGCCACGACGCGTTCCTGACCGGCAGGACCTGGACCCGCTTCATCGACGAGACGCCCGAGCTGTTCATGCTGACCCGGTACCGCGACCGGGCCACGCGCCTCCTCGCTTACATCGCCGAGGTGATCGTCAACGGACACCCGACGGTTCCGGCGACCGCAAGGCGCACCGCGGGAGAGTTCCGGACACCGCCCCTTCCCGAGGTCGACCTCGAGGCGTCCCCGCCGCGGGGCACGGCCTCGATCCTCGCCGAGGAGGGTCCCGAGGGACTGGTCCGCTGGATCCGCGCACAGGAGCGCCCGCTGATCACCGACACGACGATGCGCGACGCGCACCAGTCGCTGCTCGCCACCCGCGTGCGCACCCGCGACCTGCTGCGCATCGCGCCGGCGACCGCGCGCCTCGCCCACGAGCTGTTCAGCGTCGAGACCTGGGGCGGTGCGACGTTCGACGTCGCCTACCGGTTCCTCGACGAGGACCCGTGGGACCGGCTGCGCAAGCTGCGGAAGGCGATGCCGAACCTGATGCAGCAGATGCTGCTCCGCGGCGCGAACGCGGTCGGCTACACGAGCTACCCGCAGAACATCGTCGAGGGATTCATCGACGAGGCGGCCGATGCGGGCATCGACGTCTTCCGCGTCTTCGACAGCCTCAACGACCTCGACAACATGCGGGTCGCTGTCTCTCGCGTGCTGCAGACCCAGAAGATCGCCGAGGTCTGCGCGTGCTACACCGGCGACGTCGACAACCCGGCGAGGAGCAAGTTCGACGTCGGCTACTACGTCGATCTCGCGAAGCGCATCGAGGACATGGGCGCCCACATCCTCTGCGTGAAGGACATGGCCGGACTGCTCCGGCCGCGCGCGGCCCGCATGCTGGTCGACGCGCTCCGCGACGCGACCTCGCTGCCGATCCACATCCACACGCATGACACGAGCGGCAACGGTGTGACCACGCTGGTCGCGGCGATCGAGTCGGGCGCCCACATCGTCGACGCGGCGCTCGCGCCGATGTCCGGGCTCACGAGCCAGCCGAGCCTCAACGCACTCCTCGCCGCGCTGCGCGGAACACCCCACGACGCGCGCATGAAGAACAAGGACCTCCAGCCCCTCTGCGACTACTGGGAGGAGGTGCGCGAGTTCTACAGCCCGTTCGAGTGCGGCCTGAAGAGCGGGACCGCCGAGGTCTACTACCACGAGATCCCGGGCGGTCAGTACTCGAACCTCCGACCGCAGGCCGCGTCGCTCGGCCTCCTCGACCGCTGGAACGACGTCAAGCAGGCGTTCGCGGTCGTCAACCAACTCGTCGGTGACATCCCGAAGGTCACACCCTCGTCGAAGATGGTCGGCGACTTCGCGGTGTTCCTGGTGCAGAACGACCTCCTCGCTCCGGGCGCCGACCTCGAGGAAGCGACCGACGCGACCCGCGAGCGCGTGCTCGCCGCGGCCCCTCGCGTCGACTTCCCGCTGAGCGTGGTCCAGTACTTCCAGGGGCAGCTCGGCCACCCGCCCGGCGGTTTCCCCGAACCGCTGCGGTCGGCGGTCCTCAAGGGGCTGCCGACCATCGAAGGCCTGCCGGGCGACAGCCTCCCACCGCTCGACCTCGACGCGCTCGGCCAGGATCTCGAGAAGCGGTTCCGACGGCCGGTCTCCCCGCAGGACGTGCTGAGCGCCGCGCTCTACCCGCGCGTCCTCGCCGACCACTTCACGTTCCGCAACCGCTATGGCGACGTGTCGATCCTCGACACGCCGACCTACTTCTACGGAATGGACCCGGGCGACGAGGTCTGGGTCGACCTCGAGGAAGGCAAGACGCTCGTGATCCGGTTCGACGCCGTCAGCGAGCCGAGCGAGGACGGAACGCGGACCGTCTACTTCACGCTGAACGGTCAGGGGCGCCAGATCCCGACGCCCGATCGTTCGATCGCCTCCGAGGAGCACGGCAGCCGCCGCGCCGACCCCGCCGACGCGCACCAGATCGGCGCGCCGATGCCCGGCAAGGTGATCGCGACCTCGGTGGACGAAGGCGACACGGTCGCCGCGGGCGACCCGCTGATCACGCTCGAGGCGATGAAGATGGAGACCGTGGTCCGCGCACCCGAGGCCGGAACGGTCGCCGAGGTCGTCGCACCGATCGGCCGCGCCGTCCAGGCCGGCGACCTGCTGGTCGTGATGGCGGCAGCAGACTAGGAGCCGCCGACGATCACCGCGCCGAACCCACGTAGGCTGCGGTTGCACCCGCCGCGGCGGGGACCC
>JAQCBR010000171.1 GCA_027621295.1 Planctomycetota bacterium | reverse complement strand
GTGCCCACCCGTCGCCGGCGACCGGCGGCGTCGCAGGTGCGCGCGGCGCTTCGAACGCCCAGTGCCCCTCCCAGGCCGCCCCCTCCGCGATCCAGCGACGCAGGAGTCCGACTTCGTCGTCGGACAGCGCGAGGTTCGAAGACCGCGGCGGCATCTGGTCGTCGTCGTGGGCCTCGATCCGCCGGACGAGCTCGCTGCGCTCGGGTGCGCCCGGCACGACCACCGCGATACCCCCGCGGTCGCGGAACACGTCCTCGCGATCGTCGAGCCGCAGGTCGCCTTCTCGGCTCGCCTCGTCCGGACCGTGGCAGCGGAAGCAGCGGTCCGACAGGAGCGGCAGCACGTCCCGCGTGAACGAGACCTCCTGGGCCGCGCACGGCACGAGCGCCCACAGGGCGACGATCCACGTGCACGAGCCTGGGCGCAGCATGGCCGCGGAGTGTAGCCCAAGCGACGCGCGCACAGGCTTGCGTAGCTCCCCCCGGCTGCGGTCACCTTCTCCTCCCGTTCCCGTGCCCCGTACCCCGCCGATGCTCCGCCGCGCCCTCGCCCTGTCCCTGCCGCTCGCGCTCCTCGCCTGCGAGACGGCCCCGATCCCCGACTGCGTGGACCGGAGCCCGACCAACTTCCTGCTGATCACCGCAGACGACCTCGGCTACGACTCGCTCGGCTGCTTCGGGAGCGAGGTCCCCGGCATCACGCCCAACATCGACGCGCTCGCCGCGGGCGGGCTGCGGTTCACGAAGGCCCACGTGAACATCGCGGTCTGCCAGCCCTGCCGGCAGTCGCTGATGACCGGCCGCTATCCGCACCGCAACGGCGCGCTCGGCTTCGACCCGATCGCGGACGACGTGCCCACGCTGCAGGAAGCGCTGCGCGGAGCCGGCTACCTGAACGGCATCCTCGGCAAGGAGCGGCACCTCAAGCCCACGGCGCGCTACTGCTGGGACTACGTCGCCACCGAGAAGGACCTCGCGTCGGGAGCAGGGATCGGGCGCTCGCCCGAGCTCTACCGCGAGCACACCGCGGCCTTCCTCGCGCAGGCGAAGACCGCGGGCAAGCCGTTCTTCCTGATGGCCAACTCCCACGACCCGCACCGGCCGTTCGCCGGCAGCGATCAGGAGCTCAAGGCTTGGGGACACGACCTGCCGAAGGCGACGCGCACCGTCACCCAGGGCGAGGTCGAGGTGCCGGGCTTCCTCCCCGCGCTGCCCGAGGTGCACCAGGAGGTCGCCGAGTACTTCACGTCCGTCCACCGCCTCGACCAGACCGTCGGCGCGATCCTCGAAGCGCTGGAGGCCAGCGGCCTCGCCGAGGACACGCTCGTGATGTTCCTCAGCGACAACGGCATGGCGGTGCCGTTCGCCAAGGCCAACTGCTACCTGCGCAGCACGCAGACCCCGTGGATCGTCCGCTGGCCGGATCGCGTGCTGCCCGGCACCGTCGACGGCGCGCACCTGATCTCCGGCATCGACTTCATGCCGACGATCCTCGAGGTCGCCGAACTCGAGACGACCGACGGACTCGACGGACGAAGCCTGCTCCCGCTGCTGTCCGGCCAGACCCAGCCCGACCGCGACCTCGTCTTCACCGAGTTCCACCGCACGTCGGCCCGCCGCGACTTTCCGATGCGCTGCGTCCAGGGCCCGCGCTTCGGCTACATCTACAACGCCTGGGCCGGCAAGACGAAGCCGATGCGCATGGACTCGACGAGCGGCCGCACGTTCCGCGCGATGCAGGAAGCCGCGGCCGGAGACGAAGCGATCGCCGCGCGCATAGCGCTCTTCGAGCACCGCGTCCCCGAGGAGTTCTACGACTTCGCGAGCGACCCCGACGGACTCCACAACCTGATCGACGACCCGGCGCACGCGGGCGAGATCGCGAAGATGCGGACGGCGCTCCGGGCGCGCATGGAGCGGACCGGCGACTTCCTGCTCGAGACGTTCCTAGCCGAGGTGCCCACGGCAGAACTCCCGCACGATTGAGCCAGAGGCGGTCGGATGACGCGTGGCACGCGGACCCCACCGCCCGACAATGCGCCGGTGAGCGAGATCCAACGATTCGTCGCGGACGCCCGGCAGCGGGGCATGGACGCGGTTGCCATCCGGACGCTGCTGGCGGCCGCCGGCTGGAAGGACAAGCAGATCCTCACAGCGCTGGCCTCGGGCGAGGACGGGCTCCACGTCCCGAGCCCCACCGCAGCGCACAGCGCGCGGGACACGGTGCGCGTGGCGCTCGCGTTCCTGATGCTCCACGCGACCGTCATCGCGACGATCGTCCAGTGGTTCAGCTTCCTCGACCGCTGGCTGCCCGACCCCGCCGACGCGACCAGCGACTACGCGCGCGCCTTCCAGCTCGAGATGGTCCGCTACCGGATCGCGATCCTGCTCGTCAGCACGCCGACGTTCTTCCTCCTCTGGAAGCGCGTCGTGCAGGGCATGCAGACCGAAGGAACGCAGCCCCGCAGCGGCGCCCAGCGCTGGCTCACGTGGATCACGATCGCCGTCGCATTCCTCACCGTCGCCGGGAACGCGATCGCGCTGATCTTCTTCTGGCTCAACGGCGGGCTCACCTCGCGCTTCCTCTGGAAGAGCCTGATCCTCAGCGGGGCAGCCATCGCCGCCATCCAATACCTGAAGTCCACCGCGACCGACGCAGAGGAGGCCCGATGACCGCCTCGATCCACCGCCGCTACGGCGCGGCCCTCCTCACCGCCGTCGCGATCACGCTCGCCCTCAGCTTCCAGTTCTCCGGCACGCCAAGCGCCCGCCAGCAGGAGCGCCTCGACGAACGCCGCCTCGAGGACCTGCAGGCCATCGCCCAGAAGCTCTGGACCCACTGCATCGGCTCCACCACGCACGACCCGAGCGACCCGCTGCTGCGCCCACTGCCCGCGACGCTCGAAGAAGCCTCGGACCTACCCCCCGGACCACGGCTCAGCCTGACCGACCCGGTCACCGGCGAGCCCTACGGCTACGTGCTCGTAGACGCGCACACCTTCGAACTCACCGCAAGCTTCGACACCGTCCGCAACCGCGACGACCTGCCGCTATGGAACCACGGCATCGGAGCCCACACGTTCCGGATCGACCTTCTGCAGGTGCACCCGACGTGGGGGCGGTGAGGTGTGGCTCGGGCGATTGTCACCTCAACGCGGCTTCCAACACCTCCCAGCAGTCCTCGTGGTCAGCCAAGTGATCCGCGGTGATGGCCGCATGGAGTGAGTCCCACCGCTGGGGCCGACTCCAATTGTGACGCTTCAGGTAGCGTCCGTGACTCTTGCGCACCAGGGACGCGAGATCCTTCCAGGAAACGACGAAGAAGCGATCGGGTCCTTCGTCCGAGAGCACCACGTAGACGTAGACCAGCCGGTTGACCGGCGGCTTCTTGAGCCTCCCAAACGCCTGCGTCTTGGTCGCCTCGTCGAGAGTCACGTCGAACAGCAGCCCGACGTTGGCCAGTTGCCACTTCGTCGACCTCGAGGTCTTCACCTGGACGGCCGCGTGCCTCCCCTCGCCGTCAGAAGCGACAATGTCGTAGTGCGGCACGTTCCCGGTGAACGTCGTCGCGATCAGCCCTCTCCGACAGAGTTCGGCAGCGACGAGGTATTCCCCCGTCGCCCCAACCAACTTGGTGCTCCTTCCTCGTTCCATCCCACCACCCTAAGGGAAGAAACCGAGGAAGCAGTCAGCGACGCCCTCAGAGCCCCAGCCAATACCCCCAAGGCCCGAACACCCGGTGGTCCCCGAGCAGAAGCTCCACGCGACCCTGCAGCGCCGCCCGTGAAGACGAAACCGTGAGTTCGTAGGACCCCGCCACCGTCGGCGTCAGCTCCATGTAGTGCCGGCGGTGCCGCTTCATCTCGTCGATCTCGCCGACCACGGACCCGTCGGGCGCGGTGAGTGAGCACTCGATGGCGGTCTTCGGCGACGTGTAGATCTCGATCAGGTGCCTCTCGCCGGGCTTGTCGATCGGGAGCGCCAGCGTGTGCGGGCCTGCTCCGTCCAGTTGGAGCCGGACGACGACCTCGCCTTCGAGCACGAAGATCTCGAGGACGGCGATGGTGACGCCGAGGACGAGGGCGAGGATCGAAAAGCGGCTCTTCTTGGAGCCGGGCTTATTGGGGCGATCGGCCTCCGGATGCGGGTCGTCCATGGGTCTATGATTTCGTCGACTGCGTCCGAGGGAAAGGCCCGACCGCTCAATCGTGGGAATCGGAGGCGCTAGCATCCGTCGCCATGCTCGATCTGCTCGCTCGGCGGATGCCCCTCGCCGCGTCCGGTCTGCTCGCCACAGCGCTCGGCGCAAGCGCCCCGCAGGCGCCCGACGGAGACCCGTTCGACTTCCGGGATCCGCCTGCGACCGCCCTGGTCCTCGTCGGTCCCGACGGCTACCGGATGGTGCCGGAGAAGGAGGGCGAGACCCGATGGACCTTCGCCGAGGGCGTGCTGACCGCTTCCCCGCTCTGGGACAGCTTGGTGACGGCGGAGCCCTACCGCGACATGCGGCTGCACGTCGAGTTCCGCGTCAATGAGACCGAGCCCGGCGAGAGGGAGTCGCGCGGCAACTCGGGGATCTACATCCAGCAGCGCTACGAGGTGCAGATCCTCGATTCGTTCGGAGTCTCCGAGGACGAGTATCAGGCGTTCGACTGCGGCAGCCTCTACAGGCTGAAGAAGCCGGACGAGATCGCCTGTCAGCCCGCAGGCACGTGGCAGAGCTACGACATCGTGTTCCGCGCGGCGCGCTTCGACGGCGAACAGAAGACCGAGAACGCGCGGATCACGGTGATCCACAACGGACGCCTCATCCACGACGACTTCGAGCTGCCGCGGAAGACCGGCGCGGGTCAGAAGGAAGGTCCGCAACCCGGCCTGCTGAAGCTCCAGGGACACCACAACGAGGTCGCGTTCCGCAACGTGTGGATCGAGCCGTGCCGCTTCGACGTGATGCCGGTGCTGCCTGCGGGCGACGTGCGGCGCGCGCAGAAGAAGCTGGCTCGACCCGGCAAGACCCTCGTCGTGTCGGGGCGGCAGGCCTTCGTGATGGAGCCGGACCGGGCGTCCGACGGGCCGCGGCCTTGGGTCTTCTACGCGCCGACGCTGCCGCGGCTGCCGGGGCCCGAGGAGAACTGGATGTTCGAACGCTTCCTCGCGGCGGGTGTCGCAGTCGCGGGCATCGACGTAGGCGAGTCGTACGGGAGCCCTTCCGGCACGGCGCTGATGCAGGATCTGTACGAGCACCTGACGGAGGTGCGTGGGTTCGCGGAGCAGCCGGCCCTCCTCGCCCGGAGCCGCGGCGGGCTGATGCTCTACTCGTGGGCGGTCGAGCACCCGCAGCAGGTCGGCGGCATCGCCGGCGTCTACCCGGTCTGTGACCTGACGAGCTATCCGGGCCTCGAGCGCGCGGCCCCCGCCTTCGGGATGGAGCCGGCAGAACTCGGCGAGCGGCTCGCACAGCACAACCCGATCCCGAGGCTCGAGGGCCTCGCGGCGGCGGGCGTGCCGATCCACCACATCCACGGCGACCAGGACAAGGTCGTGCCGCTCGGCCCGAACTCGCAGGCCCTCGTCGATCGCTACACGGCGCTCGGTGGCCCGGCCTCGCTCGAAGTCGTGCCCGGCGGCGGCCACGACATGTGGGAAGGCTGGTTCCAGTCGCAGGCGCTGGTCGACTTCGTGGTCGAACGCGCGCACGCGGGCGCAGCGCCGCGCGACGACGGACCGGTCCAGGTCTACGTTCTCGCCGGCCAGTCCAACATGGTCGGCATCGGCCAGGTGCGAGGCGGCGGGAGCCGCTGGGGCCAGGAGATGAGGGACCCGGTCGTGTCGGTCTACGCAGGCGCCTACGACCCGGAGGCGGACTACGACGCGATGGAGCCGATCGCCACGCAGGCGCTCGAAGCCTTCGGCGGCGTCAAGCCGACGCCCTACCCGCAAGGCGGCACGCGTGTGACGCGCGGGACGGTCGTCGTGAAGGACACCGGCGAGTACGTGTTCCGGCCCGGCTACGCGGCGTCGGAGCAGAACGTGATGCGCGTGGGCGACGTCGAGGTGCACCGGAACGTGCCGGGCGAACCGAGGAAGCACACGCCCATTCGGCTCGAAGCGGGCGTGCCCGTGCCGTTCCGCGTCGTCTACGTGACCGACGCGGCCGACGGCCTCGGCTGGATCGAACGCGCCGACGTGCCGGGGACGCTGAGCACCGTCGTGCGCGAAGGCCGCCACACGCACCTCCTCGCCAAGGACGGCTCGTGGGCCGAGCGCGACGACGTCTGGTACAAGGGCGTCGTCACCGCGACCGCCGACAAGCCGCTGTCGATCGGCTGCGGCGCGGGCGCGGACTCGATCGGACCCGAGCTCGGCTTCGGCCACGTGGTCGGCGACCACCACGATGCGCCGGTGCTCCTGCTCAAGACCTCGCAGGGCAACCGGAGCCTCGGCTGGGACTTCCTGCCGCCGGGCAGCGAGCGCTTCGAGCACGAGGGCCGCACCTACGCCGGCTACGGCGACCGCATCCCGTCGTGGACGGCCGACGACCCGGGAAAGGAAGTGAACTGGTACGCGGGCAAGCAGTACGACGACTGCGTCCGCGAGGCGAAGGCCGTGCTCGAGCGCTTCGACGAGGAGTTCCCGCAGTGGGCGGGCCGCGGCTACGAGATCGCGGGCTTCGTCTGGTGGCAGGGACACAAGGACGGCGGCTCCGAGGCCCACGCCGAGCGCTACGAGCACAACCTCGTCACGCTGATCGAGTCACTGCGCCGCGACTTCGACGCGCCGAACGCCCCCTTCGTCATCGGCACGATCGGCTTCGGCGGCTTCGCGATGGCCGGCAACCAGAAGACCGTCGCCGAAGCCCAGCTCGCCGTCAGCGGCGAGACCGGCCGCCATCCCGCGTTCGCCGGCAACGTGAAGACCGTCGAGACGCGGGGGCTCTGGCGCGAGGCGAACGTGTCGCCGCGCAATCAGGACTTCCACTACCACGGCAACGCCGAGACCTACCTGGATGTGGGCAAGGCGCTGGGCGAGGCGGTGGTCGAGCTCAAGGGCTCGCAGAAGCGCTGAGGGTCTGGGGCGACCGCGTCCACACCGACGACTGCAGGAAGCCGCCGAGATCCTCGACCGAGCGCGTGCGCTCGAGGCCGCGGGCCGAGAGCGTGGCCGGGATGTCGGTGAGCCGCCGTGCTGAGATGCCCGCGGTCGCGCGGAAGAACGCGTGCATCAGCGGTGAGAGGACGAGGCCGCAGAGCCGGCCGAGTGGACGCGGCGACGGCACGAACTCGCCGAGGAGCAGCACGCCGTTCGGGGCGAGCCAGGTGTCGATGCGGTCGAGGGCGCGGGAGAGCTCGGCCGGGTCGAAGCAGTCGAGGAAGAAGTTGCAGACGACGGCGTCG
>JAQCBR010000170.1 GCA_027621295.1 Planctomycetota bacterium | reverse complement strand
CGGACTCCCGTCGTGCGCAACGACCGACCCCAAACGGGACGCATGGACCACCGCACTGATGTCCTGACGCTGGTGCCCGACCTCTGGGCCGCTGGCCTCGAACGTGTGGCACTCGACGTCGTCGAGGGCACGAGCGCCCGTTTCCGTCAGCGCGTCGTCTGCTTTGAACCAGCAGAACCAGCGCCAGCCACCACACCGTCTGGTACCCCGGTCGACACGATCCGCCGGGCACCCGGATTCGACTTCCGTTTCGTCCTGGCCCTCGCTGGGCACCTGCGGCGCATCCGCCCGCGCATCCTACACGCGCACAACCCGACGGCACTCTTCTACGGAAGTCTCGCGGCACGCCTCGGCCCTCCGCTCCACGTCCTCTACACAGATCACGCACAGGAATCGCCGCTGTCACCGCGCGGCACGCTCGCCCTGCGCGTCGTGCGCCGCCAACGGCAGACGCACGTCGTCGCCGTGGCTCACCACCTTGCCGAGCGACTCGTGCGGACGGATGGTTGGCCCGCAGAGCGGGTGCGCGTGATCCACAACGGTGTTCCCGAACTCGCCGCACGCGACCTCATGCCGCGACGAGCGCGGATGCACGGGTTCCGGATCGGAGTGGTCGCCCGGATCTCTGCGATCAAGGACCACTCGACGATCGTGCGGGCGCTCGCACGCGTGCTGCCAGTCGTGCCAGGCGTGTCCCTCGATGTGATCGGTGACGGGCCGCTGCGCGCCCCGTTGGAGAGCCAGGTCGCAGCACTTGGCATCGACGGCCATGTCCGCTTCCTCGGGCGTCGGACGGATGTCCCCCAGCTTCTCGCCAAGTTAGACCTCTTCGTCTCCGCATCCCGCTCCGAGGGCCTGCCACTCGCCGTGCTTGAAGCCATGGCGGCTGGCTGCCCGATCCTGTGCTCGGACATCCCGGGGCACCGCGAGGTCCTCGCGGAGGGCCGAACCGCGTGGTTCTTCCCGACGGGCAGCCCCACGGCGATGGCCGCAAAGATCGTGCACGCCGCCCGCTCGCGCGAGGAGGGAGCTGCGCAGGCTGCGGCGGCGCAGCAGGTTGCGTGGGAGCAGCACGGAGTGGACTCGATGGTGCGTGCCTACGCCAATGTCTTTGCGGAGCTCCTCGCGTGAACGGCGCGGGCCCGCTGCTTCGCGTGCAGGGGCGCCGCGTCTCCGCGGAGCCGACGGCATTCGGCCAGCTCATGCCGGTCTCCGACAACGCCGATGCGACAGTGGTCCGCGCCCGGCTCGAAACCGATGGCGGCGTGTTGCTACGCGGGTTCGTAGACCCCGCGAAGATCGCCGCAGCCGCGCGCGCTGTGCGCGAACACATCGAGGTTATCGACGGAACTGACGTCCACCGGAACAAGCGAGTGCTGACCGCACTGGCTGACGCACCTGAAGTGCGCGCGCTTCGCCAGGACGCACAGGTCCGCGCTTGGTTCTCGGCCATCTTCGACGAACCAGCTCGCTCGTTCGACCACACGTGGGTCCGCGCGGTGCCACCCGGGGACGGAACCGCGCCGCACTGCGACCTGCCCTACATGGCGCGTGGAACCGACCGGATCCTGACACTGTGGCTGCCGCTGACACGCGTGACGCTCGCGGACGGACCACTGGCCATCCTGTCTGGATCGCACCAGCACCCGACCATCCAGGACTACTGCCGACTCGACGCAGATCGCCTGCCGCGACGGCTGCTGCCACGTTTCCGCCACGGACGCCGCGTCCCCGAGGCCAAGTTCAGCCGCAACGCGGACGGTTGCCGCCGTGAACTCGGAGGCCGCTGGCTGACCTCGACGTTCGAACCTGGAGACGCCGTCGTCTTCTCGGCGCGGACGCTGCACTGCTCGCTGGACAACACAGGACGACGTTGGAGGCTCTCGCTGGACACGCGCTACCAACCGGACGCCGCAGCGTGCGATCCACGTTGGTCTGGCCGAGCAGCGCCCCGTTGATCGCGCGTTGCGCAGCCCGCTCGGGCTTCGCTGCGTTCAGCCCAGCACCGAGTGCGACCGCAGTCGTTCCAGAGGAACGATCTGGAGCGCGGCTTCGTGCGTGGCCTCGAGAACGACCGGAGGAGCCACGCCGGCCTCGTCCGCCTCGAGCCAGCGGGTCGCGCACAGGCACCAGCGGTCGCCGGGGCGGAGACCCGGGAACCCCCACTCGGGCCGCGGCGTGACGAGGTCGTTGCCCTGGGCGACCGTGTAGTCGAGGAAGCCCTGCGTCATCACCGCACAGACGACGTGGCGGCCGAGGTCGTCCGGCCCGGTCTCGCAGCAGCCGGTGCGGAAGAAGCCGGTCGCAGGGTCGAGCCCGCAGACCTGGAGCGGCGTGCCGAGCACGTTGCGGGCGGCGGGATCGGCGCGGTCGTCGTGGGAACCCATTCGTCGGTCGTCCAGGGCACGGGTCACATGCGGAAGACCGGCGCCTGGTAGCCGCCGATCGGTGCATTGAGCGTCGCGGTGAGCGCGAGCCCGAGTGCATCACGCGTCTGGCGCGGGTCCAGGATGCCGTCGTCCCAGAGGCGAGCGGTCGAGTAGAGCGGATGACCCTCGTGCTCGTACTTGGCTCGCACCGGGTCCTCGATCTCCGCCTGCATCGCTTCGGTCAGCGTCTCGCCCTTGGCCTCCAGCTGCTCGCGCTTGACCGTCGACAGCACCGCGGCCGCCTGCTCGCCGCCCATCACCGAGATCCTCGAGTTCGGCCACATGAACAGGAAGCGCGGCTGGTAGGCCCGCCCGCACATCCCGTAGTTGCCTGCCCCGAACGAGCCGCCGATCAGCACCGTCAACTTCGGCACCTGGGCCGTCGCGACCGCCTGGACGAGCTTGGCGCCGTCGCGGGCGATGCCGCCGTTCTCGTACTTCCGGCCGACCATGAAGCCGGTGATGTTCTGCAGGAACAGGACCGGCACGCCGCGCTGCGTGCACAGCTCGACGAAGTGCGCGCCCTTGACCGCGCTCTCCGAGAACAGGATGCCGTTGTTGGCGAGGATGCCGACCGGCATCCCGTGCAGGTGCGCGAACCCGCAGACCAGCGTGTTGCCGTAGCGCTGCTTGAACTCGTGGAACCGGCTGCCGTCGACGAGTCGCGCGATCACTTCGCGAACGTCGTAGGGCGTCCGGTTGTCGCGGGGCAGAACGCCGAGGATCTCGCTCGGGTCGTAGAGCGGGGCCTCCACGGCCTGCCGCGCGAGCTGGTCGGGCTTCCGGGTGTTGAGGTGCCGGACGATCTCCCGGACCTTGTCGAGCGCGTGCTCCTCGTCCTCCGCGAAGTGGTCGGCGACGCCGGACAGGCGGGTGTGCACGTCTGCGCCGCCGAGATCCTCGGCCGACACGACCTCGCCGGTCGCCGCCTTCACGAGCGGGGGACCGCCCAAGAAGATCGTGCCATTGCCCTTCACGATGACGCTCTCGTCGCTCATCGCCGGGACGTAGGCACCGCCCGCCGTGCACGAGCCGAGCACCGCCGCCACCTGGGGGATGCCCTGGGCCGACATCCGCGCCTGGTTGTAGAAGATCCGCCCGAAGTGGTCGCGGTCCGGGAACACGTCGGCCTGCAGCGGAAGGAACGCGCCGCCCGAGTCGACGAGGTAGACGCAGGGCAGACGGTTCTCGGCGGCGATCTCCTGGGCCCGGACGTGCTTCTTCACCGTCATCGGGAAGTAGGTGCCGCCCTTCACGGTCGCGTCGTTGGCGACGAACATCACCTCGCGCCCCTCGACGACGCCAATCCCGGTCACGACGCCTGCGCTCGGCGCGTCACCGCCGTACATCCCGTGCGCGGCCAGCGGCGACAGCTCGAGGAACGCAGTGCCGGGGTCGACGATCCGGTCGATCCGCTCGCGGGGCAGCATCTTGCTGCGCTTGCGGTGCCGGGCGACCGCCTCTTCGGAGCCGCCGGCTCGGACCCGCGCGATCTCCGTCTCGATCTCTCGGGCCAGCGCCTCGTGGTGGGCGCGGTTCTCCTCGAACTCCGGCGAGCCGGGCCGGACCTGCGACTGGAGCACTTCGGACATGGGGTCTCCAGAGGAAGACGCGCGCGCCGCGAAGGCAACAGCCGGACCTCGGAGTTCTCGATCAGACGCCCGAGAACGCGCTGAATCCGCCGTCGACCGGGACGACGACCCCCGTGACGAAGCGCGACGCAGGCGAACACAGCCAGTGCAGCGTCGAGTGCAGGTCCTCGGGCTCGCCGAAGCGTCCGAGCGGCGTGTGCTCGAGCACCGAGCGTCCCCGCGCGGTGGGACTCCCGTCCGGCTCGGTCAGGAGCGCGCGGTTCTGCTCGGTGACGAAGAAGCCCGGCGCGATCGCGTTGACGCGGAGCGCCCCACCGAGCTTGCGGGCGGCCTCGACCGCGAACCACCGCGTGAAGTTGTCGATCGCCGCCTTCGCGGCCGCGTAGCCGACGACCCGGGTCAGCGGGCGTTCGGCGGCCATCGACGAGATGTGGATCACGCTGCCGCCGCCGGCTTCGACCATGGACGGCCCGAACACGAGCGTCGGCAGCACGGTGCCCTTCAGGTTCAGCGCGACGACCGCGTCGAAGTCGTCCATCGACAGATCGAAGAACGACTGGTCGGGCAGCACCGTCGCACCCGGGCGATTGCCGCCGGCTGCGTGCACCATGATCGACGGGGCGCCGAACCGCGCGAGGAGTCGGTCGCGCGCGGCCTCGAGCGAACCCCGATCGAGCACGTCGGCCTGCAGAGCCATTGCCTCGCCGCCATCGGCCTCGATCGCCGCGACCGCGGCCGAGAGCCGTTCGGCGCTGCGGCCGAGGACGGCGACGCGGACTCCCGCAGCAGCGAGGCTCCGGGCCATGCTGGCGCCGAGGACGCCGCCACCGCCGGTGATGCAGGCCGTCTGGCCGCGAAGATCGAACAGGCTCTGGGTTCCGGTCATGCGCAAGTCTCGCTGGGATCGGGAGGATCGCCGATCACAGCGCGGATCGCCACCGCGGCCCCTCGCCCGGGCGACCGTGAATGCCCCATCACGGTTCGGTTCCGAGTACGATCCCGGGCCGCTCCGGCCCCACGACTCGAGGAATCCGCATGCTCCAAGGCTCGCTCGCGACCACGATCGTCGCTGCTCTCGCGCTCACAGCATTCTCGCCGGCCCAGTCCGTCGCCCAGGGGCGGCACGTGTTCGACCTGAACTCCGGGCAGTCGTCGTTCAACTTCTCCGGGACCGTGGTCGCAGCCGGCCTCACGCGGCCGATCCAGGGCAACCCCGCGAACTTCAACGTGTCGGGCGCGGCGTCGGCCGACCTCGGCGTGTCCGGCTCTTCGATCGTCGTCGGCTCGTTCATCGCCGGCAACGGCACCGAGATCACCGTGCCGACCCTGAACGCGCGCGTGCCGAACATCCTGCCGTTCCTGCCGCCGCTCGCGACGATCCAGATCACCGGCGTGCGCATGGTCGTCCGCTCGGTCGATCCCACGACGGGCACGCCGGCGTCCTTCGCGATCCAACCGAACGGCAGCTTCACGTGCTGGGCGTCGTCGGAGGTGCTGTCCGGCCAGATCGTCGTGACCGGACTCGCGAACCAGACCACGCCGCTCGCCGGCACGATCTCAACTCCCCAGGTCGTCCAGGGCATCGTCGCGCCGAACGGCCAGGGCCTCGTGATGCAGGTGCCGCTGACCGTGACGTCGACCTTCTCCGACCCGGCGGCGGGCACCTCGGCGACGATCAATCTGACGGGCAACCTCGTCGGAGAGGACCGCGCCTTCGCCGCGGACGTCGACGTGCTCGGCCGCAGCCAGCGCCAGACGATGCGCCTGTCGGCGGGCACGTCCTTCGCCAGCGCCTACTACGTCGTGCTCGGCTCGGCCTCCGGCACGAGCCCCGGCCTCCAGTTCGGCAGCGTGAACGTGCCGATCAACTTCGACGGCTTCACCGACTTCGGCCTCAGTTTCCCGAACACCTTCCCCTACGGGAACTCGCTCGCGCAGCTCGATGCCAACGGGATCGCGACCGCGACCTTCGACGCGCCGTCCTACGCGCTCGGCTTCCAGCTCGACCTGCACCACGCCTACGCGCTGATGGTCAACAACCAGGTCGTGTTCGGTTCGAACGCGATCCCGCTGCGCGTCGGGCCGAACTGACGTCCTCGGAGGGATGCGGCCCGCTCACCGAGTGCCGGGTCGCAGCAAGACCGTCCGTCCCGCTGCGCCGACGTCGAACGCGACGTCGGCGAGCGGACCATCGCCGCGGAGCAGCGCGCGATAGCTGCCGGGTGCGAGCGAGAGCTGGACCTCGAGGGCAGACGTCGCGCCCAGGCCCCGCGTCCAGATCACCTCGGCGTCGCGGATCAACCCGATCGCCAGCCGATCGGGTCGCACGAAGCCGGACGGGAGCTCGACGCGCAGCGTGACCGGGAGGCCACGGGTCACGCGGAGGTCGACGACGCGGAACGGAGTCGCCGCGTCCAGCGGGAGCGGCAGCCTCGTCGCTCCGACTCCCTCGCCCTCGACGACGAGCGTGAGCGCGCCGAGCGGCAGCGGGTTGGAGCGGAAGCGTCCCCCATCGACCGTCGCGACGCCGACCTCGCGACCCGCCGCCTCGTCGACGAAGCGGAGCGTGAGTGAGGTGGGCGCACCGCCGTCCTCGAACGCCACGGAGCCTTCGATCCGCCCCCCGGCCGCGAGGACGACGTCCCCGAGGTCGGTCACGCGGCCCGGCTCCAGACGCTGGCCCGCGAACCGCTGCCACGGGTGACTCTCGCTGCGGACCTCGACCGTGCACGTTCCCGGAGGTGCGGGATCGAACGCGAAGCTCCCCGTCGCCGGATCGACGACGACCTCGCGGAACACGCGGGCGTCGTCGTGCCAGACCTGGACCTTCGCCTGGGTGGGCTGCCCCGTCGGATCGAGCACCCGTCCACGGAGACCGGACAATCCGAGCGCATCGATCCGCACGTCGAGGTCGTCCCGCCCCTGCGCGACGTCGTCGAGGACTACGACCGGGAAGCCCGCGAAGCCGCGCGTGCCGAAGACCAGCACGCGCACCCTCTCGGTCGCGGCAGACAGTTCGAACGCACCGTCCGGCCCGGCGGTCGCGGTGGCGTTCGCGCCTGCGCCGCGGGGCTGGGGCTCGGCCACGAGCCGGTAGCCCGGCAGCGGCTGGCCGCGCAGATCGAGGACACGTCCACGCACCGAGCCCGCGTGCCCCACACCGCTGTCCTCGAACACCGGATCCCAGGTCGTCTCCCGACCGGCGACGACGACGACCTCGCCGCGCACGTCCACCGCACCCTGCCGCCGCGCGGCCGCGAGCACGGTCAACCCTTCGGCAAGGCCTTCGAGCACGTAGCTCCCGTCGTCCCTCGACCGCGCCTGCCTCGCACCGAGGACCAGCCCGCCCTCGGTGCCGACGACGACGCCCGCGATCGGCGTGCCCGCGCCATCCCGACACACCCCACGGACCGC
>JAQCBR010000024.1 GCA_027621295.1 Planctomycetota bacterium | reverse complement strand
GGCCGATTCTTCAGCCGGATCGCCGGCACGACGTCCTCCCAGCTCGCCTCGATGGAGCATCACGAGGACGTCCGCATCGCCGGGATGATCAGCGGCCTCCGCGTGATGGTCGTGAAGAGCGGGCGCAACGCGGGCAAGAAGATGGCGCGATTCCAGCTCGAGGACCTCGAGGGAACCGTGCAGGTCGTCGTGTTCACGCGGACCTACGAGGTGATCAAGCACAAGCTCGCGGACGACGCGATCGTGGTGCTGCGGGGCCGGGTCGACAGGCAGGGAGAGGAGGTCGGCCTCCTCTGCGACGAGGTCGACGCCGCCGATGACGTGGCAGCCCGCGAGGTCCACAGCCTGGTGATCCGCATCGCCGAGGAGCAGCTCACCCCCCGCGTCCTCGACCAGATCGCGGACGTCGCGCATCGCTCGAAGGGCGGCCAGCGCCTGATGTTCGAGGTCGACGACGGCAACACTGTCCACCGCGTCCGCGCGGACGCCAGGTTCTCGGTGACCGTCGACGACGCGCTGCTGGACGACCTCGCCACGCTGCTCGGCGCCGAGAACATCCTGTTCGTGCGGCGCTGATCCCGGCGGAGACCGAACGCCGTGCGCACGGCGTCCGACGCGGCGCTGGGCGCGGTTGTCCGGGACCGGGCCGCGGGTCTGCGAACCGGACTCGACCCACAGGAGACATGCCGACCAGCGTCACGCTGTTCCGCGTCTCGACTGCACCTGCCCACGCGCCGACAGGCCGTCCGCGGCGCGCTGCCCTGGCCCGCGCCGGGCCGAGCGGTGGAGGACAGTGGGCGTCAGGTCGGAGTGGAGCAGGTCAGTCGACCTGCTCCACGCCCCTACCGGGCGCGATCACGCCTCGGCGACTTCTTCCTCGTCGACCTCGGGAGCTTCCGCACTCTCGAGCTGGCGAGCCAGCACGTCGTTGTCGACGAGCTCCAGGATCGCCTTCGGCGCGCCGTCGCCGATACGGTGCTCGCCGAGCCGGATCACGCGCGAGTAGCCACCCGGACGGTTGGCGTAGCGGACGCCGAGCTCATCGAAGAGCTTCTTCGCCGCCGCCTCGTCGCGGAGGTAGGCCAGCGCGCGGCGGTAGCGGACCAGGTCCTTGGTCTTGCCGAGCGTGATCATCTTCTCGAGGTTGCGCTGCATCGCCTTCGCCTTGGCGAGGGTCGTCACGACGCGCTCGTGCTTGATGACCGAGCAGATGAAGTTGCGCTCCATCGATCGCCGGTGGGACGACGAACGATTCAGCTTCTTGCCGAGTACGCGGTGTCTCATGGAATTCTCTAGGGTGCTGCTACCTGCGGGTGGTCAGCCGATTCACTTGGCTCAGCCGCCGAACACGTCGTCGACGTTGATGCCGAGCGACAGGCCGAGGGCGGAGAGCTTGCTCTTCACTTCCTTGAGCGAGGTCTTGCCGAAGTTCCGGACCTTGAGGATCTCGGACTCGGTGAGACTCACGAGGTCGCGCATGAGCTGGATGTTCTCGCTGTCCAGGCAGTTCTTGGCCCGGACAGACAGGTCGAGGATGTCGACCGACTTCGACAGGAGGTCTTCGAGCTCCCGGCGCTTCGCGTTCTCGTCGCCTTCCGGAGCCAGCCCGCCGCCCTCGACCGCGAGGTCGTCCTTCATCTCGAAGTACTGGACGAACGGGTTGAGGTGCTTGCGGTAGATCTTGCTCGCCTCGACGAGCGCCATCTCCGGGCCGACGGTCCCGTCGGTCCAGATCTCGAGCACCAGGCGGTCGTAGTTCGTGAACTTGCCGACGCGGGTGTTCTCGATGCCGTACTTGACGCGGTAGACCGGGCTGAAGATCGAGTCGACCGGGATGGTCCCGACCTCCATCTCCTCCGCCACGTTGTCTTCGGCGGTCACGTAGCCACGACCCTTGCGAACCTGGATCTCCGCGTAGAACCGAACGTCGTCGGTCAGCGTGCAGATCTTCAGGTCGGGGTTGACGATCTCGACGTTCTGGTCGCCTTCGATCATGCCCGCAGTCACGTCACCACGCTGGTTGACGTCCAGGCGCAGCATCGTCGGCGCGTCGGTGTGCATCCGGACGCGCAGGCGCTTGAAGTTCAGGATGATGTGCGTGATGTCCTCGAGGACACCCGGGATCGTCGAGTACTCGTGGACGACGCCGTCGATCTTGACCGACGTGACGGCCGTGCCCTCGATCGAGGACAGAAGGACGCGGCGGAGCCCGTTGCCGATCGTGGCACCGAAGCCACGCTCGAAAGGCTCGACGACGAAGCGGCCGTAGCTGCCGGTAGCGGTCTCGTGGTCCAGGCGGACCTGCGACGGGAGCTCGAAGTTACGCCAACGAATGCGCATCGGTCAGTGCTCTCTTGGAACGGAACCCCGCGCGGCGGGGGCGAGTATCGAGGGTTTTGGCCCGGCACCGCGGTACCGGACGGCGCTCACTCGAAACGGCGCCGACGGTTGCCTCGCAGCAGGGTCGTCGGCTGACTCGAAGTCGAGCGAGGGAGATTCGTGGAGGGGAACCGGGCAGTCGGCTCACCGTCGGATGCGGCCACGCTGGAGCGACCTCGGTCCGACGGCACGGCGGCCGCCCGTCAGGGACTCAGCGCGAGCAGAGCTCGACGATGAGCTGCTCGTTGATCGGGTGCGGAACGTCTTCCCGCTTGGGCAGCGTGACGATCCGCCCCTTGAGGTCGGTCGGGAACACCTCGAGCCACGCCGGGACGGCCTGACCCTTGTTGATCTCGACAGCCTCCTGGGCCTTCTTGCGGAGCTTCTCGCGGCTCGTGATCGACACCTCGTCGCCCGGCTTGACCAGGTAGCTCGGGATGTCCATCCGGTTGCCGTTCACGAACACGTGGCCGTGGGCGATCATCTGGCGGGCATCGAAGCGCGACAGCGACAGACCCATGCTCAGCACGACGTTGTCGAGCCGACGCTCCATCAGGACCAGCAGGTTCTCACCCGTGTTGCCGCGCTGGCGGCGAGCGGTCTCGAAGTAGCGCTGGAACTGACGTTCCAGCACCCCGTAGATCCGCTTGGCCTTCTGCTTCTCGCGCAGCTGGACGTAGTAGTCCGTGGTCTTGCGGGGCCGGGTGTGCATACCAGGCGGATAGTCCCGCCGGTTGATCCCGCACTTCTCGGAGAAGCAACGCTGCCCCTTGAGGAACAGCTTCATGCCCTCACGCCGGCACAGCTTGCAGACCTTTCCAGTGATTCGCGCCATCGATGGACTCGGAATTCGCTCTCGTGTGAATGGACTCTGGCGTCAGCGACACTCAGACGCGGCGGCGCTTCGGCGGCCGGCAACCGTTGTGCGGCAGCGGGGTGCGGTCCTCGATGCTCTTGATCTCGATCCCGCTTCCCGCGAGGGAACGGATCGCCGACTCGCGGCCGGAACCGGGACCCTTCACCTGCACTTCCAGTTCGTAGACGCCCATCTTGCGGATCTTGTCCGCGACCTTCTGGGCGGCCCGCTGGGCCGCGAACGGCGTGCTCTTGCGGGAGCCCTTGTAGCCGATCGTGCCAGCCGAGTCCCACGCCAACACCTGACCGGTGGTGTCGGTCACGGTGATGATCGTGTTGTTGAACGACGCCTTCACGTGGGCGATCGCTCGGCCGACGTTGCGGCGGGTACGCTTCTTCTTCGCTTCAGCCATGGGTGGTGTTCACTTGGTTGGTGCCGGAGACGACCTCACCATCCGGCGAGGAGGTCACAGCGGACCGTCACTTGCGGAGGATCTTCTTGTTGGCGACCGTCTTCTTGGGACCCTTCCGCGAGCGCGCGTTGCACCGCGTCCGCTGACCGCGCACCGGCAGGCCGCGACGGTGCCGCAGACCCCGGTAGCACGCGATCTCCTTGAGCCGGTTGATGTTCGACAGCACCTGGCGGCGCAGCGCGCCCTCGACCACGTAGGCCGACTCCAGGTGACCAGCGATCCGTGCGACCTCTTCGTCGGAGAGGTCCTTCGCACGCACGTCGGCGCGGAGGGAGAGCTCCTGGATGACCTTCGCAGCAGTCGCAGGACCGACCCCGTAGAGGTAGGTCAGCGCAACGTCGAGGCGCTTGTCGTTGGGAATGTCGACACCAAGGATACGTGGCATGTTCTCTTAGGACTCCTGACGGACAGCCTGGAGGAAGGTTCGGACGCGATCAGCGACCCTGACGCTGCTTGTGGCGCGGGTCGGACTGGCAGATCACCCGCACGATGCCTCGACGGCGGACGATGCGGCAGTTCTCGCAGATCTTTCGGACGCTGGCTCGGACCTTCACGGCGCTGTCTCCGGGTCTTTGGGGATGTGTCTTCGGGTTTCGTTGGGAGCGCTTCGCACGCGCCCGGGGTGTCCTGACTCGATGCCGACGATGCGACCCTTGGTCGCGTCGAACGGTGACTTCTCGATCCTGACGGCGTCGCCGGCCATCAGCCGGACGATCGCGATCCGCATCGCACCACTCGCGTGGACCGCGAGGCGCGAGCCGTCGCGGGTCTCGACCAGGAGCATCTTGTTCGGCAGTGTCTCGACGACGACGGCCGGCTCGCTCTGGTCGCCACGCTTCCCACCCACTTCCGGGCTCGGGGAGCGCGAGGATTCGTCATGATCTCGATCGGCGGTCAGCACACCTCCTTGGCGAGGGCGTCGGAGAGCTCCTGGGATACTTCTTGGGGAGACCGATCCGCATCGATCTCCACGAGGCAACCCTTGGACCGGTAGAAGTCCAAGAGCGGCTTGGTCTGCTTGTCGTACGCCTCGAGCCGCTGGGATACGGCTTCCGGGCGATCGTCCGAGCGGTGGGTCAGCGAGCCGCCACAGGCATCGCACTTCCCCTCGGTCTGGGTCGGTTTGGTGTGCACGTTCCAGATCGCGCCGCAGTCCCCACACGTCCGCCGGCCGGTCAGTCGCTGCATGAGCGCCTCGTTCGGAACCCGGAAGTAGACGACGTGCGTCAGGGATGCGTTCGCGGCCTGGAGGCTCTGATCCAGGGCCTCGGCCTGCGGGATGGTACGTGGAAAACCATCCAGGATCCAGGAGTTGGCGCCCTCGCCACCGAGACGCTCCTCGACCATCGCGATGATCAGCGCGTCCGGCACCAGCTGGCCAGCGTCCATGAAGCCCTTCGCCTGGGCGCCCAGCTCGGTGCCCTTCGACACGTGCGCGCGAAGCATGTCCCCGGTCGAGAGGTGCAGCACTCCGGGGCCGGAAGCCACCGTGAGTGCCTGGGTCCCCTTCCCGGCGCCGGGAGGCCCGAGGAACACCGAGCGGAAGCTCACTTCTGGCGCCCCCAGCCGCGAGCCGGCGTGTTGGACTCCTTCATGAAGCCTTCGTAGTTCCGCATGATCAGCAGCGCGTTGATCTTCTCGACGAGGTCGAGGGCCACGCTGACGACGATGAGGATCGACGTGCCGCTCATGAAGTAGATGAGCGTCGTGTCGAGACCCGCGAAACCGCTGCCGACCAGGGTCGGGAACAGGGCGACCACCGTCAGGAACGCAGCACCCGCCAGCGTGATCCGGACCATGGTCTGCTCGAGGAACTCGGCAGTGGACTTGCCCGGACGGATGCCGGGGATGAAGGAGCCGTGCTCC
Source organism: Planctomycetota bacterium (assembly GCA_027621295.1). Lineage (GTDB taxonomy): Bacteria > Planctomycetota > UBA1135 > UBA1135 > UBA2386 > JAQCBR01. The sequence continues at coordinate 33,941 of JAQCBR010000024.1, read as the reverse complement.
TTCAGGTTGTCGGCCATGTCGTTCGGCTGGAACATCAGGGACGTCCAGAAGAACGAGAAGAAGAAGATCAGGACCGCGAAGGTCAGGATGTACCAGAACCCGGCGCGGAGCGCGAAGTTCTCGAGGAAGTCGATCCCGAGCGCACCGCCGAGGATCGGCGGGACGATCAACAGCGCCGAGGCGAAGATGATCGGCATCACGCCCGCGTGGTTGACCTTCAGCGGCAGGAAGTGGCGCTGACCGCCGTAGACGCGGCGACCGCGGGTCTGCTTCGCCTGCTGGATCGGGATCCGACGCTGCGCCTTCGTCATGTAGACGACCGCGACGACCGCGGCGGCCCAGACGGCCAGGAAGAGAAGCAGGGTCTGGTAGGCCTGCGACGACATCCCGTCGTCAGACCCGAAGTAGGCGGTGAACGCACGCGGCAGGTCGGCCACGATCCCCGCCATGATGATCAGCGAGATGCCGTTGCCCACGCCGTGCTCGGAGATCTGCTCGCCGAGCCACATGATGAACAGCGTCCCGGTGGTCAGCGAGATCATCACGAGGATGTAGTAGAGCAGTTCGTACTGCCGCACACCTTCGTGCAGGAGCTCGCCTTCGGCTCCGCTGAGCGCGCCGAAGATGACGAAGAACGACTGCACGAGGCAGATCGGGATCGTCAGGTAGCGCGTGTAGCGGTTGATCTTCCGCTGGCCCGACTGCCCTTCCTTCGAGAGCTTCTCGAGGGAAGGGACGACCTTCACCATCAGCGAAAGGATGATGCTGGCCGAGATGTAGGGCATCACGCCGAGCGAGAAGAGCGACGCCTGCTGCAGACGCGCACCCGTCAGCACGTTCATGATCCCGATCAGCCGCCCGAACCCCTCGGTCGGGCCGGAAGCAGCCGCGTCGAGGAAGCGCGAGAGATTGACCCCGGGCAGAGGCACCTGGAAACCGATCCGGTAGCAGAACAGCAGGCCCAGGGTGATCAGGATCTTGGTCCTGATCTCCTTCACCTTGATCAGATTGGCGATCGAGAGGCTCATGTCTGCGACGGACTCCGGGTCTTCAGGCGATCAGGACCGTAAGTCGATCAGGAATCGGCCGGGGCAGCTTGGCCCTTCTTCACGAACTTCGGGCGACGCGTCGGCTGCGGCTTCATCTCGACGCTGCCACCGGCGGCCTCGATCTTCGCCTGCGCCGACTTGGTGATCGCGTCGACGCGGACGGTCACCTTCTTCGTGACCTCACCGTCGCCGAGGATCTTGAAGAGGTCGGTGTGCTTCTCCTTCGAGACCAGGCCCTTCGCGAGCACGGCTTCGAGGTCCACGACCGTTCCGTCTTCGAAGTGGGCGAGGTCGGAGACGTTGATCGTCGTGAAGACCTTGCGGAAGTTCTTGTTGTTGAAGCCGCGCTTCGGCAGACGGCGGAACAGCGGCATCTGACCGCCTTCCCAGCCGAGTCGGCGCGACCAGCCAGAACGGGCCTTCGCACCCTTGTGACCGCGACCAGCGGTCTTGCCGTTGCCCGAACCGATGCCGCGACCGACGCGGTTGCGATCGGTCTTCGTGAGGCCGGCTTCCTTGACTTCGGAGATGTTCATTCCGCGCTCACTCCTCGAAGGGATTCGACGGTCTGCCGATCACGGAGCTGGGCCAGCGCCGCCATCGTCGCCTTGACGACGTTCAGCGAGTTGGTCGAGCCGTAGACCTTGGTCAGGATGTCGTGGATGCCCGCGAACTCGACGACCTTGCGGACCGCCTTGCCAGCGATGACGCCCGTGCCCGGGCTCGCCGGGATCAGGCGGACGCGCGCCGAGCAGAACTCGGCCTCGACCATGTGCGGGATCGTGCTGCCATCGCGCACGACGCGCAGCAGGTTCTTGCGACCGTCCTTCACCGACTTCTCGACGGCGGCGGGCACTTCCTTGGCCTTGCCGTAGCCGATGCCGACCAGTCCATCACCGTTGCCGACGACGGCGAGGGCGCTGAACGAGAAGCGACGACCACCCTTGACGACGCAGGAGGAGCGGTTGATCGCGATGACGTCGTCGCGGACGTCCACGGTCAGCGCTTCGTCGATCGGGATGTTGGGGTACTTGGGCTTCGACATGTTCGTCCCTCGATCAGAACTCGAGGCCTCCTTCGCGCGCAGCGTCAGCCAGGGCCTTCACCCGGCCGTGATACTTGTAGCGACCACGGTCGAACACGACCTTGGTCACGCCCGCGGCCTTCGCCTTCTCGGCGAGCGCCGCGCCGACCTTCGCCGCGACGTCCGACTTGCGGATGCCCTGCAGGGTCTCGCGGAGGTCCTTGTCGACCGACGACGCCGAGGCCAGCGTGCGGCCGCTCTCGTCGTCGATGATCTGGCCGTAGATGTTGGTCAGGCTGCGGAAGACGGAGAGACGCGGACGCCCCCCACCCACGCGGACCCTGTTGCGCGTCCGCATCGCCTTCCGGCGACGCGTGACCTGCTTTCGCTTCTGTGCTCGAACCATCGTTGATCGGTCCCGGCTTCGTGTCTGTCGTCGTGTGCGTGTCGGCTCGCCGACGCCACGCCTCCCGCAACACGAGAAGCTGTGGGCCAGCGGGGCCTTGGGTCAGGAGGAGCCGAACGCCTTTCCGGACTTGCGGCGGATGACCTCGTTGTCGTACTTGATGCCCTTGCCCTTGTAGGGCTCGGGCGGGCGCAGCTTGCGGATCTTGGCCGCGAGCTGACCGACCTTCTGCTTGTCGCAGCCCCGAATCATGATCGAGGTGGCATTCGGCAGTTCCACGTCCACCCCGGCGGGCACGTCGACCACGCGGTCGTCGGCGAAGCCCAGGTTGAACACGAGACGGTCGCCCTGCTTCTTGGCCTGGTAGCCGACGCCGTGGATCTCGAGCTTGCGCTCGTAGCCCTCGGTGACCCCGACCACCATGTTGCGGATCAGGGCCCGGGTCAGACCGTGGTAGGCGCGAGCCTGACGGTCACGAGCGGGACGCAGGTTCTGCACCGTGACGACCGCGCCGTCGATGGCGACGGCAACTTCGCGGCGGTGCTCGTAGGACAGTTCGCCCTTCGGCCCCTTGACGGTCACGTTCCGACCTGCGGTCGAGACAGTGACGCCCTTCGGGAGGTCGATCGGCGTGTTTCCAATGCGGGACATGGCGGATGCTCTTTTGCCCAGGTTGGGCGTCGGGCGGTCAGCTGACGGTGCAGATCACCTCGCCGCCGACGTTCTGCTGGCGGCACTCACGATCCGAGAGGACACCCTTGTTCGTGGACACCACGGCGATGCCGAGGCCTCCACGGACGCGCGGGAGGTCGGCAACCGTGCGGTAGCGACGGCAGCCAGGCTTGCTGAAGCGGTCGATCGTGGTGATCAGCTGCTCCCCATCCGGCCCATACTTGAGCGAGACGCGGATCATGCTCTTCGGGCCTTCGGAGAAGGTCTCGTAACCCTGGATGTAGCCTTCACGCTGAAGGACATCGAGGACGCGGACCTTCAGCCCGCTCCCGGGGACCACACAGTCGGTGGCCCGGTTGCGGAGCGCGTTGCGCACGCGCGTCAGCAGGTCGGCGATCGGATCGGTCATCATGGCGGTGGGTTCCTGTCAGGTTCCTGTCGCGGGTCTCTTGCAGGGCGGGTTCCGTCCTGGATCAGGTGAGCTCGGTCGAGATCACTCTCACTTGCGGAACGGGAAGCCCAGCTTCTCGAGCAGGGCGAAGCCCTCGGCGTCGGTCTTGGCCGTGGTCACGAACGTGATGTTCATGCCCTGCACGAATTCGACCCGGTCGAGGCTGATCTCGGGGAAGATGCTCTGCTCGCTGAGGCCCAGGCTGTAGTTGCCTCGGCCGTCGAACTTCTTGGGCATCCCCCGGAAGTCACGGATACGCGGAATGGCGACCGCGACCAGACGATCGAAGAACTCCCACATGCGGGCGCCGCGCAGAGTCACGGCGACACCGATCGGGTAGTTCTCGCGGATCTTGAACTGTGCGATCGCGTTCTTCGCGTTGCGCACGGTCGGCTTCTGGCCAGTGATCGCAGTGAGGTCCTTCGTCGCGGCTTCGATACGCGCCTTGTTCTCGACCGCGCGACCCACGCCCATGTTGACGACGATCTTCGTCATCCGCGGGATCTGCATCGGGTTCGCGTAGCCGAACTGCTCGCGCAGTGCCGACGCGACCTCTTCGCGGTACTGCACGAGGCGCCGCGGGATGACCCGCTCGGGTGCTTCGGTCGTGCTCATCTTGGTTCTACTCGCTCGCGACGTTTGTTCGTTGTCTCGCCAACTCCGGCATCACCGGCAGCGACGATCTGTCTTGCTGTTGCTCGGCTGGCTCGGGAACCCGGTCAGTCGAACTTCGTGCCACACGGGATGCCGACGCGGACGCGCTTGCCATCCACGACTTCGGTCCGCGTGCGGACACCCTTTCCGGCCTTCTCGCTGTAGAGGAGGACGTTGCTCGAGGAGATCGGGAACTCCTTCTGGATCCGACCGCCCTCGGGGTTCTGCTGGGAACGCCGTTCGTGCTTCCAGCGCATGTTGACGCCAGCCACCACGACGCGGCCCTTCTCACGGTCGACGCGAAGGACTTCGCGCGGCTCGTCCGACTTGTCGGCGCCGGCGATGACGACGACCTTGTCGCCCTTCTTCACGTGGACCTTGCCCGAGGTCGGGGGCTTCTTCGCACGAACGGCCATCAGATGACCTCCTCAGCCAGGGACACGATCTTCATGAAGTTCCGGTCCCGCAGCTCGCGGGCCACTGCCCCGAAGATGCGGGTGCCCTTCGGGTTGTTGTCCTTGTCGATCACGACCAGGGCGTTCTTGTCGAAGCGGATGTAGCTGCCATCCGGACGACGGACCGCCTTCGCCGTGCGGACGACGACGCCTCGCACCACCTGGCCGGACTTGACCTCGCCGTTCGGCATGGCCTTCTTGACGCTCGCGATGATCACGTCTCCGACCGACGCGTAGCGACGGCGGCTGCCACCGAGCACCTTGATGCAAGTTGCCAGCTTGGCGCCGCTGTTGTCGGCGACGTCGAGCATCGTCTGTTCCTGGATCATGGGTCGAACCCTTCCTTCCGTTCCGCGGCAACCGTCACCGCGGGGCTTTCATGCCGCGCCGGGATCGGGTGCTTGTTGCTTGGGCTTGTCTTCTGGTTTTTGCGGGTCTCCCCGCGTTTCGAATCGCGTCAGTCGGTGACGGCGCGCGTCACGACCTTGGTCAGGCGGAAGCGCTTCAGCTTCGACAGCGGGCGCGTCTCCGTGACCTGGACGATGTCACCGACCTTGGCGTCGTTGTTCTCGTCGTGCGCGTGCACGCGGGTACGACGGTTGATGAACTTCTCGTAGAGCGGGTGCTTCACGCGACGGTTGACCTCGACGGTGATGGTCTTGTCCATCTTGTCCGAGGTGACCGTTCCCTGGAGCACACGACGGCTCCCGCGGGTCGCGGTCGTGGCAGTGGTGTTCTGTTCCGACATGGGTGTTCGTTCCGTTGCGCCGTTCGGCTGTTCGACTACTCGCGGAGGTGCTTTGACTGGCTGTGCCCGCTAGCAGCCTCAGCCCTTCTGTTCCGTGAGCTCACGCTCACGCAGCACGGTCTGGATCCGCGCGATCTGGCGGCGGAGGTCGCGGAAGCGCGAGGTGTTGCTGATCTCTTCTGCAGCGGCGCGGAAGCGCAGTTCGAAGAGCTCCTTACGCATCGACTGGACGTCGAGCTGCAGCTCGCGCGAGTCCTTGCCTCGAATGTCTGAGAGCTTCACGGGACCTGTTTCCTTGATGTGTGTTTGTTTGCGGGGTCCGGCTCAGATGGCACGCTTCGTGACCATGCGGACCTTGACCGGCAGCTTGTGCGCGACCCGGTTGAACGCCTTCTTCGCGATGTCGGCGGACACGCCACCGATCTCGAGGAGGACCGTGCCCGGCTTGACCACTGCGGTCCAGTAGTCCACGTCACCCTTGCCGGTGCCGAGACGGGTCTCGGCCGGGGTCGAGGTGACCGACTTGTGCGGGAAGATACGGATCCAGATCTTCGCCTCCGGCGCGCCGCGGCTGCACGCGATACGTGCGGCCTCGATCGTGCGCGACGGAATCCAGCCGGGCTCGAGCGCCTGGAGGCCGAAATCGCCGAACGCGACCGTGGCGCCGCGCGTCGCGTTGCCGCGGATGCGGCCTCGCTGCTGCTTACGCCACTTCACTCGCTTGGGCATCATCATGGGATCACTTCCTACCCTTCGGGCTCGTATCTGATTGCGGCAGGGCCATCGACAGAGGCCGGCTCACCGCGCTTGTTCTTGTTGATCGCTGTTCCGTGCTGTCAGGCTGACCTGGCAGTTCAGTTCGCTCGGTCGTTGCGGTCCGAGGTGGTCCGCTCGACCGGCAGAAGACCGTTGGTGGTCTCGCCCGGGCCGTATTCGCCCTTGAAGATCCAGACCTTGATGCCGATCACGCCTGCCTTGGTGCGGGCGACCACGGTGCCGTAGTCCAGCTTCGCGCGCAGCGTGGTGCACGGCACGCGACCCTTGCTGATCTTGCCGACGCGAGCCATCTCGGCTCCGCCCAGACGACCGGACACGACGATCTTCACGCCCTGGGCTCCGGCCGCGAGAGCCTGATCCACCGCCTTCTTGAGCACGCGGCGGTAGTTCATGCGCTTCTGGAGCATCTCGGAGATCGCCTCGCCGACCAGCTTCGACTCCATCTCCGGCCGGTGGACCTCGATGATCTTCATTCGGACCGCGCAGCCGGTCAGCTTCTCGAGCTCCTCGCGGAACTTGTCGACCTTCGCGCCCTTCTTGCCGATCAGAACGCCCGGGCGAGCGGTGTGGACGAAGACGGTGACCACGTCACCAGCACGCTCGATCTCGACGCGCGGGATCGCAGCCGAGGCCCAGTGCTTCCGGATGTGGCTCCGGATCTTCTGGTCCTGGACGACGAACTTCGGGAAGTCCTTCTTCGACGCATACCAACGCGAGCGCCACGGCTCGGTGATCGCGCAGCGGAAACCGATCGGGTGGACCTTCTGACCCATGGCTCAGTTCTCTCCTTCGGCGCCGGCGAGGGCCGGGTCGGTCACGTGGACCTGCAGGTGCGTGGTGCGACGACGGAAGGGCGCAGCGCGACCCATCGAGGCGGGACGGAACCGGATGCGGCCGAACAGCAGCGGACCACCCTGGGCGACCGCGCGGCTCACGAAGAGCCGGTTCGGCCGGACGTCGGGGTTCTGCATGGCGTTCGACACGGCCGAGGCGAGGACCTTGTAGATCATCGCCGAGGCGCGGTGGTTGTCGTTGCGGAGCGCGTCCAGCGCATCGCCCGCCGACATCCCGCGGATCATGTCCATGATCAGCTGGGCCTTGCGGGGCGCGATGCGGGCGTAGCGATGGGTCGCGCGGAAGGCGGGAGAAGTGGAGTCGACCGACATCGGATCACCTGTCCTTCTTGGTGTGCCCACGGAACGTGCGGGTCGGAGCGAACTCACCGAGGCGGTGTCCGACCATGTCCTCGGTCACGTACACCTTCACGTGCACGCGACCGTTGTGGACCATGAACGTGTGCCCGACGAACTCGGGGATGATCGTGCAGGCGCGAGCCCACGTCTTCATCGGGGAACGTGCCCCGCCCTCGTTCTGCTTCAGGACCTTGTCCATCAGCTTCAGGTCGACGTAGGGGCCTTTCTTGACGCTGCGACTCATCGGGTCGTCCTCTTGGGTATCAGCTTGCGCGACTCAGCTTCGGATGGCTTTCCGGATCTGGAGATCGCGACTCACTTGCCGCCGCTGTGCTTGCCCGGCTTGCGGCGACGAAGGATGAACTGGTTCGAACGCGCCTTGCCGCGACGCGACTTCCCGCCCTTGGCGGGCTTGCCCCACGGCGAGCACGGGTGACGGCCACCACCGGTCCGGCCTTCACCACCACCCATCGGGTGGGCGACCGGGTTCATCGAGGTGCCGCGGTTGTGGGGACGACGCCCCTTGTGACGCAGACGGCCCGCCTTGCCCCAGCGGACGTTCTGGTAGTCGGCGTTGCCGACCTCACCGACCGTCGCGCGGCAGCGCACGTGGACCTTGCGCAGTTCGCCCGACGGCATGACGAGCACGGCGTAGTCGCCGTCGCGCGCCATCAGCTGGGCGGAGATGCCGGCCGAGCGAGCGATCTGCCCACCCTTGCCAGGCTGGAGTTCGACGTTGTGGACCTGCAGGCCCAGCGGGATCGCCGACAGAGGCATCGCGTTGCCGACATCCGGCTCGACGCGCTCGCCGCTGATCACTCGAGCACCGACAGCCAGGCCCTTCGCAGCCAGGATGTAGCGCTTCTCGCCGTCCGCGTAGTGGATCAGCGCGATGTCAGCGTTGCGGTTCGGATCGTATTCGAGCGCCGCGACCTTGCCCGGCACCCCGTCCTTGTTCCGCTTGAAGTCGACGATGCGGTAGAGCTTGCGTGCACCGCCGCCACGGAAGCGACTCGTGATGTGCCCGTGATGGTTGCGGCCGCCCTTGCGGGAGATGCGCTCGACCAGCGACTTCTCGGGACGCTTCTTCGTCAGGTGCGAGAAGTCCAGGACCGACGCGTTACGACGTCCGGCCGAGGTTGGCTTGTAGACCTTGATGGGCATGTCTGACTCCCGTGTGTGTTCTCTGTCCCCGAATCTTCCGGGTTTCCGAGAGGAGCAGGGCTCGACTCGGACTGCCGTCGCGGGGTGGTGTGGTCCTGGCTTTGTCCGTCCGGAGGGGGCTCTTTCAGGGCTAGGCGAAGCTGCTCACGATCATCTCTCCTGCGATCGGTCGAACGCGATCAGACGAAGTCGATCGACTGACCTTCTCGCAGAGTGACCAGAGCCTTCTTCCAGGGACCGGTGTGACCCGGACGACCGAGGATGCGCTTGTGCTTCCCAGGCAGCCGGACGATGTTGACCTTCGCGACCTCGACCTCGAAGAGGGTCTCGACCGCCTTCTTGATCTCGCTCTTGTTGGCCGAAGGGGCCACCCGGAAGGTGTACTGGTTGCGGATCCCCTGCAGCACGGTGGACTTCTCCGTCACGTGCGGCTTCTCGAGGATGTCGTAGTAGAGGTTCGGGTTGGCCATCTCTTGGCTCCGGGCTCGGCTCCGCGTTTCGGAGCCCTCACGGTTGGATGTTGGCTTCTTGGTGTCGCTGTCCGACGTCTGTTCGCCCGATCTGCCGCTGGGTCGTCGCGACCCCTCGATCTGCCGAGCCTCGGACCAATTCAGCTGGCGGCGACGCCGAGACGCTCCTTGATCTGGTCCATCGCGGCCGGCGTCAGAACCATGTTCCGGCGCAGCAGCACTTCACGGGCATTCAGGTCGCCGACCGGGCAGACCGACACGTGGGGCACGTTGCGGAGCGACTTGTAGACGACGGTGTCCCGCTCAGCGGTGACCACGAGCGCGCTGCGGGTCACCCCGAGGGCCTCCAGGATCGAGAACGCCTGCTTGGTGCTCGGCGCCTCGGTCGGCCAGCCGTCGGCCACGCAGACCTCGCCGTCGCGGAACTTGGTGAAGACCGCGTTCCGGAGAGCCACCCGACGCGCCTTCTTGGGCATCTGGTAGCTGTAGTCACGGGGCACTGGACCGAACGCGGTGCCACCACCACGCCAGTGCACGACCTTCTTCGAGCCCATGCGGGCGCGACCGGTGTGCTTCTGCTTCCACAGCTTCTTGTTCGGGCCCGCGACTTCGGCCCGGGTCTTCGTCTTGGCCGTGCCCTGACGGACGTTGGCCTCATACATGACCACGGCGTCCTTCATCGTGCGCACGAGGGCCTTGTCCCCGAAGAGGGACGCGTCGACCTCTTGGGCACTGACCTTGCCGCCGCTGTAGACCTTGACCTCAGCCATCTGGGTATCCGTCCGGAGTATCTTGCTCGTGAAAGTCCCGGCTTCCCGGGTTGCGCCGGCGCACCGGAGCAAGCCAGGTCTCAGCCCCGGCCGGCTGTCGGAGCGAGCCAGAACGGCCCGCACCAAACTCGACTGTCGAAGAAGAACAGCGCTGCATCTGCAGCGCTGTCGCTCAGGCCTTGATCCGGATGTCGACCCCGGCGGGCATGTTGAGCTTGCTGAGCGCGTCGACCGTCTTGGAGGTCGGCTCGCTGATGTAGATCAGACGCTTGTGGGTCCTGATCTCGAACTGCTCACGGCTCTTCTTGTCGATGTGCGGGGACCGCAGCACCGTGTAGCGCTCGATGCGCGTAGGAAGAGGAATGGGGCCGGCGACACGAGCTCCCGTCCGCACCGAGGTTTCGACGATGTCGAGGGCCGCCTGGTCGAGGGCCTCGTAGTCGTAGGCCTCCATGCGGATCTGAATCTTCTCCTGCATCGCTTCGGACCGGTTGATCGAGTTCGAGTCGTGACCCTGTCGCGCCGTAAAGCTCTGAAAGATCGCGACTTACGCCAAATGAGGGCGTCGCCATCGACAGGGGAAGGAGAAAGTTAGCGACGCCCCCTGCCGAGGTCAAGATCGACCACGCTTCTTTTTGACGGAGTTGGGGTTTCTCGGCACATCCACGGAAGACTCCCGGACCTCCACCCCATCAGGCCGAAGGTGAGTAGCCGACCGGCTGCACCTCGAAGACGCCGGCGCCGCGAGTCATCGAACGCAGCGGTGTCGCGTAGCCGAGCATCCGCCGCAGCGGAACGACGCCCCGCACCTGGATCTCGGTCAAGGTCGCCTGCACTTCCTCGACCTGGGCCGAACGAGCGCGCAGGTCCGCGAGGACCGAGGAGCGCGTGTCACAGGGTGCCTCGACCAGGAAGCGGACCCAGGGCTCGAGCCGAACCGCAGCTCCGGCGGACATCGCGCGGCGCAGCGCGACGACGACAGCCTCGGCCAGGAGACCGGACAACATCGACTCCGGCCCCTCTCCACCCACCGACCGGATCTCCAGGACGAGATCGGACGGCTCGACCTCCCCCTCCTCCACGGGCAGGGTGAGGGACCGGATCGCCCGGTCGACTTCGGCCCTGGCATCCTCGCCGATCCCTCCCGGCACCGCCCACCGACGAACCACACCTCGGCCTGGCGCAGGCTCGACCGACACCTCGGCCCGCGCCCGGATCCTCGATGCGCCGACGACCCTCTCGACCTCAGCCTCCCCGGACGCCGCAGCGGCCACCGTCCCGAGGAGTCGAACCTGCGGGACGGTGGCACGGATCGTGCGACCGAGTCGGCGCTCGAGGCGGGCACGGAAGACGTCCAGGTGAAGCTCCCCCATACCCGACACCTCGAGCCGACCCGAGCCCGGGTCCAGCCGGACGACGAGAGTCGGATCCGCAGCTGCCAAGGCTGCCGCGCGCTCGACCAGCTCCGGCAGCTCCTCGGCAGACCGGGGCTCCAGGCGCGTGGCGAGGACCGGCTCCGAGAAACGGATCGGCTCGAGTTCGACCTCCTGGCCGACACCCCGGAGCGTCGCACCCGTCCGGAGCGGCTGATCCGCAACGATGGCGACGATGTCTCCAGGACCGGCGACCGAGACCGGCTCGAGGGTGTCCGCATGGACCGATGCGAGCTCCCGCACGACGAGCTCGCGATCGCCTCCGACCCGATAGCGGCCGCCGACCTCGAGGCCCCCACGGAAGACGCGCGCCCACACGTGGTCGCCTTCCGGACCGACCGCATGCTTGAAGACGAACGCGAGCGCTCCATCCCCCACCCCACTGGGTAGAGGCCGCTCGACGGGGGACGGCAGGTAGCGACAGACGCCGTCCAGCAGGGGCTCGATCCCGCGGTTGCGGAGCGCCGAACCAGCGAACACCGGGACGACCCGGCGCGCATGGACCGCCCGACGGATCGCCGCATGCCGCTCCGACTCCGGAACGTCGCCCCTCTCGACGAAGCACGCCAGGAGCTCGTCGTCACGCTCCCCGAGCCGATCCAGAGTCGCAGCCACGACGGCGTCGACCCGCTCCTGGGTGGGTCGAGCCCCCTCCCAGACCAGGGAGCGACCGCCCACAGCATCCAGCAACCCAACCATCACACCCTCCTCGTCCGGAACGGGAGCGACGAGGGGAAGGACCTCGACACCCAACCGATCACGCACGGAGGCGAGCGCTCGCTCGAAGTCGGAGGTCGTACGGTCGAGCTTGTTGATGAAGAGGAGCCTCGGCACCTGGAGTCGATCCAGAAGCCGCCAGACCACCTCGGTCTGTGGCTCGACGCCGCGCACCCCATCCACGACGACGACCGCGCCGTCGAGGACGCGGAGCGTTCGCTCGACCTCGGCCGCGAAGTCCACGTGGCCGGGCGTGTCGACGACCTGGATCCGGAAGCCGCGCCAGGTGACGTTCGTGACCGCTGCCTCGATGGAGATCCCACGCTCCTGCTCCTCGCGACGCCAGTCGGTGGTCGCTGTCCCGGAGTCGACATCACCCAGGTGTCGCTGACGCCCGGTGTCGAAGAGCACGCGCTCCGTCAGCGTCGTCTTGCCGGCGTTGATGTGCGCGACGATGCCGATGTTGCGCAGCTTCTCCGGCTCGAAGCGCCGTTCAGGAAGTGGATCGTTCCGGTCCATCGAAGAGGCGACCAAGCAGCGCCAGCACGGTGCCCCGGGGGAGACGCGCGATTCGGCGGGCGCACCTCGTGCGAGAGTAGCGCCCCTGCACGATCAGGCGGAGGCCGGCACGCCCCGTCGACTCCCGTAACGCGAACACCCCGGAGGGCCGAGCCATCCGGGGTGCTATCAACTCCGGCTTCGGAACCGGAGGCTTCGGGGACCGACCCGCGATGCCCAAACGGGCGGAGTGCCTCACCGAGCCGGGCGACTCACCAAGCGAAGTGACTGTAGGCCGAGTTCGCTTCAGCCATCTTGTGGACGTTGTCCTTCTTGGTAACCGCAACGCCCTGGCTGTTGTAGGCATCGAAGACCTCTTCGGCGAAGCGGCGCGCCATCGGCTTGCCGCGCTTCGCGCGCGCCGCGTCGACGAGCCAGCGGATGCCGAGGCTCTGCGAGCGACGCTTCTGGACTTCGCGGGGCACCTGGTAGGTCGCACCACCGACACGGCGGGAGCGCACTTCGATCCGCGGCGAGATGTTGTCGATCACCTTGGTGATGATCTCCACCGGCTCCGCCTGCACCTTCTCGGCGACCATCTCCATCGCCTCGTAGAAGACCTTCTGGGCGGTGCTCTTCTTCCCGTCCAGCATCAGCGCGTTGATGATCTTCGAGCACAGGCGCGAGCCGTAGCGCGGATCGGGCTTCTGGTAGACCTGCGTGGACTTGTAGGAGCGAGGCATCGGATCTGTGGTTCGGGGTCGGGTCTCGTCGAGTGATCGACGCAGGCTCTCGCCTTGCGGGACGGGTCTCGAACGAGGTCGATTCTCAAGGGATGGGAGGCGGTCCGGCTGTTGCCGCGGGCGCGTCCCGGATGACTGGATTCTGCTGAAACTCGCGCCGGGCGGCCGAACATCGGGTCAGGCACCCGACGAAGGCCCAGCGGCGGCGATCAGCTCTTCGGCCGCTTGGTTCCGTACTTGGAGCGCGAGCGACGACGACCGTCCACGCCCGAAGCGTCGAGGACGCCGCGCAGCACGTGGTAGCGGACACCCGGAAGGTCACGAACGCGACCACCGCGGATCAGCACGATCGAGTGCTCCTGCAGGTTGTGACCCTCGCCCGGGATGTAGACGGTCACTTCCTTGCCGTTCGACAGTCGCACACGCGCGATCTTGCGGAGCGCCGAGTTCGGCTTCTTCGGCGTCATGGTGCGGACCTGGAGGCAAACGCCGCGCTTGTGCGGGCACGCGTCCAGAACCGGCGACTTGCTCTTGGACCGCATCTTCTTGCGGCCCTTCTTCACGAGCTGGTTGATCGTGGGCATGCGTCGAGGCCGGCGGACCGGCAGGTCGGGCAGAGGTCGAAACGCCGGGGGGGTCCGGCGCGAAAGGGGCGGGAATCTTAGGGAAGCAGATCGCGATTGCAAGAGCCGAACAGTCCGGACGGCACAAGCGGGACGCGAACGACGCGCCCCAGCGATCGTCCCCCACCTGGGCGCGCACGCCCGAGCGGGGTCATTGCGGACGCGGGCTCCGGAGAGCCCACGGATCAGTCGTCGAGCACCGACTCGGTGTCGATCTCGACGAGGAGGTCGTCGTCCTCGCCGTCCAGGCGGATGACCGGGCCGCCCACGTCCACGTAGCCCTGCTTGCTGAGGCGGCCGATCTCCTCGGCAGCCGCGTGCAGGTCGACGTTCTTCTGGACGCGCGTGCGCAGGTAGTCCCGGAAGCCAGTGCCGGTCGGGACCAGGTGGCCGAGGATGACGTTCTCCTTGAGACCGACGAGCTCATCGCTCTTGCCGGCCAGGGCCGCCTCGGTGAGCACCTTGGTGGTCTCCTGGAAGGACGCCGCCGAGATGAACGACTCCGACTGCAGCGAGGCCTTGGTGATCCCGAGCAGCAGCGGCGACGACGTCGCCGGCTTCTTGCGGCTCTTGATCATGTCCTCGTTGACCCGGCGGAACCGGAACTTGTCGACGACGGCTCCCGGCAGGAACTCGGAGTCACCCGGGTCGTTGACCTGCACCTTGCGCATCATCTGCGCGAGGATGATCTCGATGTGCTTGTCGTCGATGCTCACGCCCTGGGCGCGGTAGACCGACTGCACCTCGCGGAGCAGGTAGTCCTGCACGGCCTTCTCGCCCTGGATGGCAAGGATGTCGTGCGGGACGCGCGGACCGTCGACGAGCGGCTCACCCTCGACGACGCGGTCGCCGCGGTGGACACGCAGGTTCTTGCCCTGCGGGACCATGTGCTCGCGCTCGGCGCCACCTTCGCCGCGCACGATGATCGTGCGCTTGCCGCGGCGCTTCTCGCCGATCTCGACCACACCTTCGATCTCCGACAGCACCGCCGGGTCCTTCGGGCGACGCGCCTCGAAGAGCTCGGTGACGCGCGGGAGACCACCGGTGATGTCCTGGGTGCCCTGGATCTCACGCGGCGTCTTCGCGAGCAGCATGCCCGCCTCGATCTTCTGGCCGTCCTCGACCTCGATGTAGGCCTTCTCCGGCAGCGGGTGGATCGCAGCGCGGTCGCCGTTGGCGTCCTCGATGATGACCTGCGGGTGCAGGTCCCCCTTGTGCTCGATGATCACCTTGCGGGCGACCTTCGAGTCGAGGTCCTTCTCGAGGCGCATCGTCTTGCCCTCGAGGACGTCCTCGAAGCGGGCGATACCACCGACCTCGGCGAGGATCGGGTTGTGGTGCGGGTCCCAGCTGCAGAGGACTGCGCCGGCCGGCACCTCGGCCCCCTCGTCGACGACGAGGATCGCACCGAGCTGGATCGGGTAGCGGTCGATCTCCCGGTCCTTCTGGTCGACGATGATGATCTCGCCCTTCCGCTTGAGGACGACGCGCTTGCCGTCCGCGCGGGCGATGAAGTCGAGGTTGGCGTAGCGCACCTTGCCGGCGCGCTTCGTCTTGATCTCCGACTCCTCGACCTTCTTCGAGGCCGTGCCGCCGATGTGGAACGTCCGCATCGTCAGCTGCGTGCCCGGCTCACCGATCGACTGCGCACCGATGATCCCGACCGCGAGACCCGGCTCGGCGAGCTGGGCGCGCGACAGGTCCATGCCGTAGCAGAGCGCGCACACGCCGAGCGGCGCCTCGCAGGTGAGCGGCGAGCGGACGAGCATGCTCTCGGCCGTGATCGTCTGCTCGATCTCACGGGCCTTCTCGACGCTGATGACCTCGTTCTCCTCGATGATCACCTCGTCGGTGATGTGGTCGATGATCGTCTGGCGCGACACGCGTCCGCGCACCGCCTCGACGAAGTTCACCGCGACCTTCTCACCCTGGTAGACGACGCCCTTCTCGATGCCGTTCGGCGTGCCGCAGTCGTGCATCGTGATGACGACGTTCTGGGCCACGTCCGCGAGCTTGCGGGTCAGGTAGCCGGAGTCCGCCGTCTTGAGCGCCGTGTCCGCCAGGCCCTTGCGGGCACCGTGGGTCGACGAGAAGTACTCGAGGACGCGGAGGCCCTCCTTGAAGTTCGCCTTGATCGGCGTCTCGATGATCTTGCCCGACGGCTTGGCCATCAGGCCGCGCATCCCGGCCAGCTGCCGGATCTGCTCGACCGAGCCACGAGCCTTCGACATGACCATGCAGAAGATCGGGTTGACGTAGGGCTTCCCGTCTCGCGTGTCGTTGCGGAGCTCGGAGAGCATCTCCTCGCCGATCCGCTCACGGGCGTGGGTCCACGCGTCGATGACCTTCAGGTAGCGCTCGCCCTCGGTGATGATCCCGCGGGCGTTGGCCTCGGTGATCTTCTCCACCTCGGCCTGCGTCTCGTCGATGATCGCCTGCTTGAGCGGCGGGACGAGCATGTCGTCCTTGCCGAACGACAGGCCAGCCCGGGTCGCCGACAGGAAGCCGATCTTCTTGAGGTCGTCGAGCAGAGCGAGCGTCGCCGCCCGATTCACGAAGATGTGGCAGTCGGCGATGATGTTCGACAGCGCCTTCTTGTCGAGGTCGTAGTTGTAGAACGGCATCCCTGCAGGAAGGATGTCGTTGAGCATCACGCGACCCGGCGTGGTCTCGACCAGGGTCGAGCCGTCCGTCTCGTAGGTGCGGTCGCGGTCACGGACCTCGACGCCCGCCGGCATCCACAGCTTGATCTTCGCGTGGATGTGGACGTGGTCGAGCGAGAACGCGAGCCACAGCTCGTCCTTGCTGCTGAAGGTCTTGCCCTCGCCGTTCTCCCCGGGCCGCTGGAGCGTCAGGAAGTAGCAGCCGAGGACGATGTCCTGGCTCGGCGCGATGATCGGGCCGCCGTGCGCCGGCGAGAAGATGTTGTTGATCGACAGCATCAGCGTCGAGGCCTCGATCTGGGCCTCGAAGCTGAGCGGCAGGTGGACCGCCATCTGGTCGCCGTCGAAGTCGGCGTTGTAGCCGGCACAGACGAGCGGGTGGATGCGGATCGCGTTGCCCTCGACGAGCACCGGCTCGAAAGCCTGGATACCCATGCGGTGCAGCGTCGGCGCACGGTTCAGCAGGACCGGGTGGCCCTGGATCACCTCTTCGAGGATGTCCCAGACCTCCTCGTCCTTCCGCTCGAGCATCTTCTTCGCCGACTTGATGGTGTCGACGTGGCCGAGCTCCTTGAGCCGGCGGATGATGAACGGCTGGTAGAGCTCGAGAGCGATGATCTTCGGCAGACCGCACTGGTGCAGGCGCAGGTCCGGACCGACGACGATCACCGAACGCGCCGAGTAGTCGACGCGCTTGCCGAGCAGGTTCTCGCGGAACCGGCCCTGCTTGCCCTTGATCATGTCGGTCAAGGACTTGAGCGGCCGGTTGCTACTGCCGAGCACGGGACGGCGGCAGCGCCCGTTGTCGAACAGCGCGTCGACCGACTGCTGCAGCATCCGCTTCTCGTTGCGGATGATGACCTCGGGGGCGTTGAGGTCGAGCAGCTTCTTGAGCCGGTTGTTGCGGTTGATGAGGCGACGGTAGAGGTCGTTGAGGTCCGACGTCGCGAAGTTGCCCGAGTCGAGCAGCACGAGCGGGCGCAGGTCCGGCGGGATGACCGGGACGACGTCCATGATCATCCACTCGGGGCGGTTGCCCGAGTCACGGAGCATCTCGACGGTCTTGAGCCGCTTGATGATGTCCTTGATCCGCTGCTTCGCGTCGGTCTGACGGAGGTCCTCGCGGAGGTTCTCGGAGATCTCGTCGAGGTTCATCGTCTTGAGAACCTCGCGGACCGCCTCGGCCCCCATCCCAGCCTGGAAGCTGTTGCCGAACTTCTGGCGAGCCTGGCGGTACTCCTCCTCGGTCAGGAGCTGCAGCCGCTTGAGCGGCGTGTCGCCCGCTTCGACGACTAGGTAGTCCTGGAAGTAGATGACGCGCTCGAGGCTCGACGTCTTGACCTTGTCGTTGAGCCCCTGGAGCAGCGTGGCGAGACGCGACGGCATCGCCTTGAAGAACCAGATGTGGGCAACCGGCGCGGCCAGGTTGATGTGCCCCATGCGCTTCCGGCGCTCACGGGACGTCGTGATCATCACCCCGCACTTGTCGCAGATGATGTTCTTGTGCTTGATGCCCTTGTACTTGCCGCACGCGCACTCCCAGTCCTTCTCGGGACCGAAGATGCGCTCGCAGAACAAGCCATCACGCTCGGACCGATAGGTCCGGTAGTTGATGGTCTCGGGCTTCTTGACCTCGCCGAAGGACCAAGAGCGGATGTCCTCGGGGGAGGCCAGCCGGATGGTCACCGAGGCGTAGTCGTTGATCTTGTCGTAGATGGTCTCAACCATCGTGCACCTGAAGGGTAGTCGACCGGGGAGTGAGTCGCAGAGCGGGGAGGAGGCGGACGGCCCGGGCGGGACGCCCGCGCGATCGGCTAGGGCTGGATACGGCGCGCGTCATCACGCGCCGAGCAGCTCCTCTGCCGATCCACGCTTGTGGAGCTCGATGTTGAGCC
The DNA here is from genome assembly GCA_027621295.1 of Planctomycetota bacterium. GTDB lineage: Bacteria > Planctomycetota > UBA1135 > UBA1135 > UBA2386 > JAQCBR01. Next base: position 15,536 of record JAQCBR010000024.1, on the reverse strand, counting down.
CCAGGCCCTTGATCTCGTTGCAGAGCACACCGAACGAGACCGGAGTTCCCGGCTCGAGGATGTTCTCGTTCTTGACCATGGCCTCGTAGATCTTGGTCCGGCCGTCGACGTCGTCGGACTTGACCGTCAACAGCTCCTGGAGGATGTGTGCCGCGCCGTAGGCCTCGAGTGCCCACACCTCCATCTCGCCGAAGCGCTGACCGCCGAAACGCGCCTTGCCGCCGAGCGGCTGCTGCGTGATCAGCGAGTAGGGCCCGGTCGCACGAGCGTGGACCTTGTCGTCGACGAGGTGGTGCAGCTTCAGCATGTAGAGCTTGCCGACCGTCACGCGCTGCGTGAACGGCTCGCCGGTCCGACCGTCGTAGAGCTGGCTCTTGCCGTCGGTCGCGCAGCCGGCCTTGGTCAGCGCCTCTTCGATCTCCGACTCGTCGGCACCGTCGAACACCGGGGTGATCGCGCGGTAGCCGAGCTTCGAGGCGGCCCACCCGAGGTGGGTCTCGAGGATCTGACCGACGTTCATGCGGCTCGGCACGCCGAGCGGGTTGAGCACGATGTCGACCGGGGTCCCGTCCTCCAGGAACGGCATGTCCTCCGACGGCAGGATGCGCGAGATCACGCCCTTGTTGCCGTGGCGACCGGCCATCTTGTCACCCACCGAGATCTTGCGCCGCGTGGCGACGTAGACCTTGACCATCTCGAGGACACCGTTCGGCAGCTCGTCGCCGCGCGAAAGGCGGTTGACGAGCTTGTTCTTCTCGGTCTCCGCGTCCTCGATCTTGTCCGTGTGGGCCTGGACGAGGGCCATCAGCGCGTTGCGCGTCTTGGTCTCCGCATGGGTCTCCGCCAGCTGGCGGACGTGGTCACGCAGACGGCGCAGGTCGAGCATCAGCATGCCGTCGACGACCTCGACCGGAGTCTTGCCGTCGGCATCGAGCAGATCACCGCCCAGGGCCTCGGCGGCTTCCTGGACGAGCACGCGGGTGGATTCCCGGTACTGGTCGAGGAACTCGATCTCGGCCTTCTTGATCTCCTGCAGGTTCCGCTGGCGCTCCTGGTCGGTCAGGTTGACCTTCCGGGAGAACTTCTCGGCGGCGATGACGATGCCTTCGACGCCGGTCGGGACCTCGAGCGAGGCGTTCTTCACGTCCTCACCCGCACGGCCGAAGATCGCGTGCAGCAGCTTCTCCTCGGGGGTCAGCTCGCTCTTGCTCTTCGGGGCGACCTTGCCCACCAGGATGTCTCCCGGCTTGCAGCGGGTGCCGACGCGGACGATGCCGGTCTCGTCGAGATGGCGCAGCGCGCGCTCGGAGACGTTCGGGATGTCGCGCGTGAACTCTTCGCGCCCGAGCTTCGTCTCGCGGATCTCGATCTCGAACTCGTCGATGTGGATCGACGTGAACACGTCGTCCCGGACGAGGTTCTCGGACAGCAGGATCGCATCCTCGTAGTTGTAGCCGTCCCACGGCATGAAGGCGACGGTGAGGTTCCGCCCCAGCGCGAGGATGCCGTCCTTGGTGGCAGCACCATCCGCGAGGACCTGCCCCTTCTCGACCTTCTCGCCCGGCTTGACGATCGGCACCTGGTTCAGACAGGTGCGCTCGTTCAGACCTTCGAACTTGCGGAGTCGGTAGGTCTCGTCGCCGATCACGATCTTCGACGCATCGACATACTTGACGGTGCCGGACTTGCGGGCGCGGACGACCATCGAGGAGTTCGAAGCGACGACCTCCTCCATGCCCGTGCCGACGATCGGCGGCTCGGTGACCAGCAGAGGCACAGCCTGCCGCTGCATGTTCGAACCCATCAACGCGCGGTTCGCGTCGTCGTGCTCGAGGAACGGGATCAGCGACGCGGACACGCCGACGATCTGCTTCGCGCTGACATCCATGTAGTGGATGTCCTTCGGGTCGACGAGGATCGGATCGCCCTTGATGCGGGCGATGACCTTGCCGGAAACGTCATCCGAGATGATCTTGCCCTTCTCGCCGACCAGGGTGTCCGCCGGCGCGAGCACCGCGTGGAACTCCTCGTCGGCGCGGAGGCGGACGACCTCCTCGGTGACCTTGCCGTTCTTGACGACGCGGTAGGGAGTCGTGAGGAACCCGTAGTCGTCGAGCGACGAGTAGATCGACAGGCTCGAGATCAGGCCGATGTTCGAGCCTTCCGGCGTCTCGATCGGACAGAGCCGGCCGTAGTGCGAGACGTGGACGTCGCGCACCTCGAAGCCGGCGCGCTTCCGGTTGAGGCCGCCCGGGCCGAGGGCCGAGAGACGGCGCTCGTGCGTCAGCTGCGAGAGCGGGTTCGTCTGGTCGACGACCTGCGACAGCTCACCGCGCGCGAAGAAGTATTCGATCGCGGACGAGAACGTCTTCGAGTTGATCAGGTTCCGCGGCGTGACGGTGTCCGCGTTCTCGAGGTTCATCCGCTCCTGCGCGGTGCGCCGGAGCTTCAGGAAGCCCTTGCGGAACTCCTCGCCCGCGAGCTCCGCGATCGTGCGGACGCGGCGGTTGCCCAGGTGGTCGATGTCGTCGATCTCACCGCGGCCACCGCGAAGGTCGAGGATGTAGCGGACCGCCTGGACCAGGTCGACCGGCTGCAGGGTCTGCTGGTCTTCTGGGATCGTCGTCCCGAACTTCCGGTTGAGGCGGAAGCGACCGACGCGGCCGAGCCGGTAGCGAGTGTCGTCGAAGAACTTCTCGTGGAAGAGCTCGCGCGCCTTCTCCAGGAGCGGCGGGTTGCCGGGACGCAGGCGCTGGTAGATCTTCAGCAGCGCTTCGTCGTGCGAAGCCGTGGTGTCCTCGCGCAGCGTGTTGAGGATCAGCAGGTCGTCGGGGTCACGCAGGACCTCGACTTCCTTGATGCCGGAGGCGGCGATCGCCTCGGCCTGTTCCTCGGTGATCTCGTCGCCGCTGTGGACGAACGGCTCGCCGCTCGCCTCGTCGAGGATGTCGCCGACCGCGTAGGCGCCCTGGAGCGCACCCGCGAACTTGGCCTCGGGGTCGCTCTTCTTCCGGACGACCTTCTCGACCTCGTAGAACTCGCGGAGGATCGCAGCGTCCGTCGAGTACTGCGGGCTCATCGCCCGCATCAGCGTGGTCGCTGCGAACTTGCCCGACTGGTCGATCCGGACGGTGATCGCTTCCTTCTTGCTGACGTTGACCTCGATCCAGCTGCCGCGCTCGGGGATGATCCAGCACGAGTGCAGCTTCTTCTCGCCGGTGTGCGTCTCGACGGAGAAGTCGACGCCCGGCGAGCGGTGCAGCTGACTCACCGTGACGCGCTCACTGCCGTTCACGATGAACTCGCCGCCCCCGATCATGATCGGAATCTCGCCGAGGTAGATCTCTTCCTCGATCGGCTCCGGCTTGACGAGGCGGACCCGGATCTTGAACGGGTAGCCGTAGGTCATCCGCAGCTTGCGGCACTCGTCGGGCGAGTAGCGCGGCCGGCCGAGTTCGAAGCTCACGTATTCAAGACACAGCGTCTTGTCATACGAATGGATCGGGAAGACCTCGCGGAGGAGGGACTCGAGGCCCTGCTCCTTCCGCTTGTTCGGCAGCGCCTTCGGCTGAAGGAACCACTCGTAGGACTTCGTCTGCATTTCGACGAGGTCCGGGATCTCCGCGACGGACTGATAGCGCCCGTACGTGACGGTCTGCATGCTCTGCACCTAGAGATCTCGATGTCGACCCGCCCGCGCGACTTCGGCTCCGCTCGGGAGCCGATCGCGCTGCAAAAACCGCACCACTGCCAGGTCTCGCAGCAGAACGGGATCGCGCAGGGTAGTGACTGCTCCAGTCCCGATGCAACGTGTTTTTCTTGCCGACGGCCGCCATGGCCGTCCGACACCGTTGACCGGGACTGGACCGGAGAGGTTGCGCCGCCCCGCTCGCCCCCCGCGTAGGGGGTGGAACGAGGACCGCGCCACGTCCGCTTCAGCGGACGCGAACGGGAATCAGCCGAGACGGGAACAGACCGAGGGCCTGCTCCCGCCCCCGACGGGGCTCGGGCGGTCGTCGCGGCAGGGCCGGGACGATGACACGGACCCCGCTCGGATCACTTGAGCTCGACGGTCGCGCCGGCTTCCGTCAGCTTCTTCTTGATATCCTCGGCGTCGTCCTTCGACGCGCCTTCCTTGACCGGCTTCGGCGCCTCTTCGACGAGGGCCTTCGCTTCCTTCAGGCCCAGGCCGGTGATCTCGCGGACCACCTTGATGACCTGGATCTTCTGAGCGCCGGCATCCTTCAGGATGACGTCGAACTCGGTCTTCTCTTCCGCGACCTCACCGCCAGCGGCGGGGCCAGCAGCGACGGCCACCGCGGCAGGCGCGGCGGCGGAGACGCCCCAGCGCTCCTCCATGGCCTTGACCAGCTGGGCAGCCTGGCCCAGCGAGAGGCCATCGATCTTGGTGAAGATATCCTCCAGGGCGGGATCGAGCGTGACGGTGTTCTCGGACATTGCAGTTCCTCCGGGTCTCTTTGATGTAGTTGTGTTCGGGATGGGCTCGGCCGGCGATGCGCCGGGTCGAACCCGGGTTGTTTGGGTGTTGTGCTGACCGCGGCGACGCAGGCGCGCCGCGGTCGGAGAGGCGCGCCTGTCAGGCCGCGCCGCCCTCCTTGTCGACGTGCGCCTGGACACAGCGAGCCATGCCGCCGGCGACAGCCTGCACGACCGTGGCCAGCATGCGGGCAGGACCCGACAGCGCCGTGACCAACTGCGTGTTGACCGTCGTGCGATCGGGCATGTCCGCGATGAACTCGGCCTGGGCGCCGAGGATGGCCTCACCTTCGATGACGCCGCCGACCACACGGACCGGCGGGTCCTTCTTGTGGACCTTCATCGCCTCGCGGACGATCTTGGCCGCCGAGATGGCCTTCTCTTCGTGAGCGAAGACCACGCCGCACTTGCCGCGGAAGGCCTCACCCAGGTCGACCGAGGCAACGCTCTTCAGCGCCTGGGTCGCGAGACGGTTCTTGACGACCTTGTAGTCGACGCCCGCACCACGGAGCTCCTTGCGGAGACTCTCGTCCTGCGCGACCGTCAGCTTGTCGAACTGGAGCACCAGGCACGAGCCCATCTCGCGGAAGTCCCGCTCGAGCTCGTTGTAGAGGATCTCGTTGACGATGTTGGGCATGACGTCCTCCTTGCGGATCAGTCGACCGACACGACGAGGCCAGGGCCCATCGTCGTCGAGATCGAAACCTTGCGAATGAAGGTGCCCTTCGCCTGCGCAGGCTTCAGGGTCTTCAGGTGATCGACGAACGCGCGGAGGTTCTCCTCGAGATCCCCCACTTCGAAAGAGCGCCGACCGATGGCCGCGTGCACGTTCGCACCAGCGTCGGTCCGGAACTCGATCTTGCCCGCCTTGAACTCACGGACCGCGTCCGCGACGTTCGGCGTGACGGTGCCAGCCTTCGGCGAGGGCATCTTGCCCTGCGGGCCGAGGATGCGACCGAGGCGACCGACATACTTCATCATGTCGGGGGCGGCGATCGTCATGTCGAAGTCGGTGAACCCGCCCTCGATCTTCTCGGCGAGGTCCGACGAGCCGACGACGTCGGCACCGGCGGCCTTGGCTTCCTCGGCCTTGGGACCCTCGGCGAAGACCGCGATGCGGACCGTCTTGCCGGTGCCCTTCGGGAGGCTCACCGAACCACGGACCAGCTGATCGGTCTTCTTCGGGTCGATCCCGAGACGAACCGAGACCTCGACGGCCTCTTCGAACTTCGGGCCCGGGAAGGCCTTCAGCATCGTCAGACCTTCGGTCGGCGCGTACGCCTTCGTGCGGTCGACGTTCTCCATACCGGCACGGAACCGGCGGCTTCTCTTGCGTGCCATCTCGTTTCCTCCTTCTGGATCAGTCGACGACTTGGATACCACAGGACCGGGCGGTGCCTTCGACAACCCGCATCGCCGCTTCCAGCGATGCAGAGTTGAGGTCGGCCATCTTCGTCTCGGCGATCTCCTGCACCTGGGCGCGCGTCACCTTGCCGGCGATCTGCGAGCCCGGGGTCGAAGCGGCCGAGGCCAGACCAGCAGCCTTCTTCAAGAGCACAGCCGCGGGAGGCGACTTGATCTCGAACGTGAAGGTGCGGTCCTTGTAGACCGAGATCACGACCGGAAGCGTCAGACCAGGGCGGTCCCGGGTCCGGTCGTTGAACTCCTTGACGAACTGCCCGATGTTCACGCCGTGCTGACCCAGTGCGGGTCCGACCGGCGGGGCGGGAGTTGCTTGCCCGCCCGGGCACTGAAGTTTGATCTGTGCTGTGACTTCTTTGGCCATCTGGTACTCCCAGCGGTTCTGACGGCCGGGACTCGGGGTCCCAGGCCTCCCACTCCAAGAGCGGCCTGCGGGTGCAGGCGGCGGCCTCGACTACGGAGATCGATCGATCAGATCGGTTCGACCTCCCAATAGCCGAGGGAGACGGGCGTCGAACGCCCGAAGATCGTGACGGCGACTTCCAAGGTGCCCTTGTCGGGGTTCACCTCTTCGACGACACCGTCGATGTTCTCGAAAGGGCCCTGCTTGATCTTCACGCGATCGCCCTTGTGGAACTGCACCGACATCTTCGGCTGTTCCTTGCTCTCGTCCATCCGCCCGAGGATCGACTCGACTTCGTCGGTCGTCATCGGCGTGGGCGTGCCACGGCCACCGACGAAGTCGCCGAAGCCCGGCGTCTCGCGCAGCGTGAACCACACCTCGTCGTTCAGCTCCATCTGGACCATCAGGTAGCCCGGATAGAGCTTGCGCTTGCGGATGCGACGCTTGCCGTCCCGGACTTCCGAGATGTTCTCGGTCGGAACGATGATCTGCGGCACGAAGCCATCCAGCCCGGCCTGCTTGAGGCGGGTGTCGAGACTCTTCCGGATACGGTCTTCACGACCGACCTGGACGCGCAGGAAGTACCACTCGGCCGCCATCAGCTAGCGCTCCCCATCAGTCGCGGCAGGATCGCCGACAGGACGATGTCCGAAGCGAACAGGTAGAACAGCAGAGTGAACACGGTCGCGATGACCGCGATCGTCCCCGCCCACGTCTCCTTGAACGACGGCCAGGTGACCATCCGGAGCTCGTGCTCGGTGTCGATCAGGAGGTCGGCGAGCTTCGGGCGCTCGAGGACCCGGTGGATGACGTAGCCCGACACCGCCAGCACCGCCAGCACGGTGAGCTTGGCGCCGTCGACCTGACCGATCAGCGGCAGCGGATCGGCGAAGTCCTCAGCCATCCCCGGGAACCAGCCGCGCAGGGTGCCCTGCAGACTGCGGAGGCAGCCGTCGGCGGCGAGGAGGAAGAGGGCCCAGAACGCCGTCATGCGGGCGTAGCGACCTTGATCCTTCTTGTAGGCCATGCGTGCTCTTGGAGCCGACTGCTCTCGGGATTCGGGAAATGGGACGGACGATCAGGGCCGGAAGGACTTGAACCCTCAACCTGCTGATTTGGAATCAGCTGCTCTACCAATTGAGCTACAACCCTGCACGAACCGCCGGTCGCGACCGGCGGGTGCGGCCGGAGCAAGCTGCCGCGGCCGCTGCGACGAGGCCTCGAGGACACCGCCACACTCGAACTCGCTCCGGGGGTTCACCCCCGGAACCTCATCACTTGATGATCTCGGTGACGCGACCGGCGCCGACGGTGCGACCGCCTTCGCGGATCGCGAAACGCTGGTGCGCATCCATCGCGATCGGGGTGATCAGTTCGACCTCGACCTCGACGTTGTCGCCCGGCATGCACATCTCGGCGCCGACCAGGTTGGCGTTGCCGGTGACGTCCGTCGTCCGGAAGTAGAACTGCGGGCGGTAGCCCGAGAAGAACGGCGTGTGGCGACCACCCTCTTCCTTGCTCAGGGCGTAGATCTGCGCCTTGAACTTGGTGTGCGGGGTGATGCTCTTCGGGGCCGCGAGGACCATGCCGCGGTGGATGTCTTCCTTCTTCACGCCGCGGAGGAGGCAGCCGACGTTGTCGCCAGCCTGGCCTTCGTTCAGCGTCTTCTGGAACATCTCGACGCCGGTGATCGTCGACGTGCGGGTATCGCCGATGCCGACGATCTCGACGGAGTCACCGACCTTGACGATGCCGCGCTCGACGCGACCCGTGGCGACCGTGCCGCGACCTTCGATCGAGAACACGTCCTCGACCGGCATCAGGAACGGCTTGTCGATCTCGCGCTGGGGCTCCGGGATGTAGTTGTCGACCGCGTCCATCAGCTCGAAGATGCACTTCGAGTCCGGGTTGTCGCGGCTCGGGTTCTCGGTCTTGAGCGCCGGGTAGGAAGCGCCACGGACGACCGGGATGTCGTCGCCGGGGAACTCGTACTTGGTCAGCAGCTCGCGGACCTCCATCTCGACGAGGTCGAGAAGTTCTGGGTCGTCGACCTCATCGGTCTTGTTGAGGTAGACGACGATCGCCGGGACACCGACCTGACGAGCGAGCAGGATGTGCTCCTTCGTCTGGGGCATCGGGCCGTCGTCAGACGCAACCACCAGGATCGCACCGTCCATCTGGGCGGCGCCGGTGATCATGTTCTTGATGTAGTCGGCGTGCCCGGGGCAGTCGACGTGCGCGTAGTGGCGGTTGTCCGTCTCGTATTCGACGTGAGCCGAGGAGATGGTGACGACACGGGTGTCGTCACGGACGGTGCCGCCCTTGGCGATGTCGGCGTAATCCTTCTGCTTGGCGAGACCAACCGCTGCCAGCGTGCGCATGATCGCCGCGGTGGTGGTCGTCTTGCCGTGCGCCACGTGCCCGATGGTTCCCACGTTGACGTGGGGCTTCGTGCGGTTGAAGACTTCCTTGGCCATGACTCTGCGGACTCCGTGCGAGATCCGCGAGGGCGCGGACACGCATACCTTTCTGATCGAGACTAACGGTTCTAGGTAAATGGCTCAGGGTCAGCACAGCCGACCCTGCCAGGTGGAGCTGCTGGTGGGATTTGAACCCACGACCTCTTCCTTACCAAGGAAGTGCTCTACCCCTGAGCTACAGCAGCAAACGTGAATGAAAGAACTGGAGCGGGTGAAGGGAATCGAACCCTCACAACCAGCTTGGAAGGCTGGGGCTCTACCATTGAGCTACACCCGCGGCCAACCCGAGCGGGGCTCGCCTGGACTCAGGCGAGCCTTGCGACAGGCAAGCGATGGACGAACGTGCGACAGAACGACACCCGGGAACGCACGCCTCCCTGCCCACTGGGGGACGACTCTGCGTCGGACCCGATGAAGGACAGGGAGAGAGGAAGTGGGCGGAGCAGGATTCGAACCTGCGAAGGTAGAACCACCAGATTTACAGTCTGGCCCCGTTGGCCGCTTGGGTATCCGCCCGCCTCGGGAGCGCGCTCCGTAGGCGACCTCGCCTCTCTGGACCGCCCGCTATCGGGTGCTTGGTGAGCCCCAGCCAAGGTGGCCGACCACGCCGCCGGGGCGACGTAAGTCTGTGCCATTCCTTGAGCTAGCGGAGGGAATCGAACCCACAACCCCCTGATTACAAATCAGGAGCTCTACCGTTGAGCTACGCTAGCGGCACGGTCTGTCGAGGAAAGGACGAGGCAAGATAGCGAGCACCCCCCGGCGGTCAAGGACGCCGCCGCCCTTTTTTGGGGCCACTCGGTCCGGGACTTGCCGACCCCGCCGACCGCCCGTTCGAGGCCCGGCGACGGCCGCAGCCCGACGGAACGAACGGTGGATCAGGCCTCGCTGAACAGCCCGATTCCAGGCGCGGGATCAGACTTGCCGCGCCCATCGAGGAGGTCGCCGACCCGGGCGGCGAACGCGCGCAGGTCGAAGGGCTTCCGCAGCACGTCGACGACGGCCCGATGGGACCGGAGCCGAGCGGACGTCACCTCGTCCACGTAGCCCGAGATCACGAAGACCGGAGGCGTGGACGGATCGGAGCCGATGCGATCGAGCAGCTCCTCTCCCGACATCACCGGCATGTCGAGGTCACAGACGAGCAGGCCGAACCCCTCCGCCGCGAGGGCCTCGAGCGCCGCCTGCCCATGCGGGACCGACACCACTTCTGCTCCCGACTTCCGGAGGAACAGCTCGAGGATCGCCGCGACGTTGGGGTCGTTGTCGGCGAGGAGGACCCGCCGACCGGAAGCCCCCGCGTAGTTCGTGGGCCCGACACCCGGTCGCCCCCCTGGCTCGACTGATCCCCGATCCCCCGGAGAATCGCCGACCGCAGCCCTCGGCTCGGCGGCCGGCCCCACCTCCAGCGGGCGCGCAGCCTCGGCCTGGTCACCCCGATGATCCGCGGACGCATCGGGCCCGGACGCATCCACCGACGGACGGGACGGCTCCCCGGAATCTCCGGGAGCCTCTCCTCCACCCAGACCGCCGACCACGACCGACGAGACGGCTTCGCTCGGATCCACCCCCACCCGGGACCCAGCCGCATCGGGGCCGACCGGCTCAGCCTCGCCGATCGCGTCGAGGGGCTCGGGGGCGTCGTCCGGCCGAATGGTCTCGTCCACGTATCTTGGATTCCGGGGAGTGTCTTGGATTCCGGGAAGGGTCAAGCGTCCAGCGGCTGGATCCACGACACGTCCTCGAAGGGGACGTCGAGGCTCATCTTGCCGACCTGGAGCGTAAGGACCTCCCGGACCTTGTCCACCTTGCGCACCGTGCAGCGCTTGCCGAGCCGCGGCACGTAGACGACCGCGTCCCGCTTGAGACCCGTCACGAACCGCAGTCGTCGTCGCCGCAGGGTCAGCCCCTCGGTCAGCCGGGACAGCTCGTCGATGAGCTCACGAGCGACGTCTCCGTGTGGCTTCGGCGCGTTCGCGAGCGACCGGAGCGGAGCGTCGAGACGAGCGCGGAGCGCCCGCACCTGCTCGTCGAGGAGCGCGTCGGCCTCTTCGTCGTTCCACGCGCGCTGCACGTCGATCTCGCGCTTCCGGGTCTCGATCTCACGCCCCACCGACTCCGCCTCGCGCGCCAGCGCTTCGGTGCGCCGTCGCTCGCTCTCCGCCTGCTGCCGCGCCGCCTGCACCTGCTCGATGACCCGCTCCAGCCGCTCGTCGCGCGCGCCCAACAGCTCCCGGGCGCGGACGACCGCCGCCTTCGGCATCCCCACGCGCTCCGCGATGTCGAGCGCGTGCGAGGCGCCCGGGATCCCGACGTCGAGCCGATACAGCGGTCGGAGACTTGCGCCGTCGAACGCCATCGAGCCGTTCTCGGCGCCGGTGTGGCGGTAGGCGAAGTCCTTCAGCCGGCCGAGGTGCGTCGTGACGACGGCCATGACTCCTCGCTTCTCGAGGCCCTCCAGCACGGCGGTGCCGAGAGCCCCACCCTCTTCGGGGTCGGTCCCCGCGCCCAGTTCGTCGAGCAGAACGAGCGAGCGCCGGGTCGCCGCCGAAATGCAGCGTGCGATCCGCTTCACGTGGGAGGAGAACGTCGACAGGCTCTGGCTGATCGCCTGCTCGTCCCCGATGTCCGCGAACACGCCGTCCAGGAACGGCAGTTCCGTGCCCTCGGCGGCCGGCACCGGAACGCCTGACATCGCCATGCAGACCAGGAGACCGACGGTCTTCAGAGCGACCGTCTTGCCTCCGGTGTTCGGCCCGGTGACCACGAGCATCGTGTGGGGATCTCCGAGCGTCAGGTCGAGGGGGACCAACTCCCCCTCGACGCCCCTCGACCGGGCGGCACGGAGCAGGATCGGGTGGAGCGCCCGCCTCAGCCGAATCGGACCGTCGTCGCGGACCGGCACCGCCCGGAAACCGAGGCGCTCGATCAGCGCGGCGCGGGCCAGCGCCAGGTCGAGTGCGGCCAGCGCCTCCACCGCGCCCTCGACCTCCCTCCTGAGCTTGCGGAGCCCGCGACACACGCGCGTCAGCACCACCTGGATCTCCCGATGTTCGTCGGCGCGAGCGTCCGCGAGTTGGTTGGCGGCCCGGACCACGACCTCGGGCTCCACGAAGACCGTCGAGCCCGACTGGCTGCGGTCGTGCTGAACACCTGGAACGAGGTGCCGCTGCTCGTACTTGACCGCGAAGACCGGCCGACCGTGCCGGAACGACGGTTCGGAGGACTGCAGGCACCGACGCATGCGCTCGTCGGCGACGAAGCGCGCCATCGCTGCACGCACCGCGCTCTCCGCCTCCTCGATCTCCGCACGGATCTGCCCGAGCCTGAGGGAGGCCGACGACAGGATCTCTCCCCGCGCATCGACGACGCGATCCAACTCGTCCGCGACGTCCCCCACCGCCGGGAACACGCCGGCGGCGTCCACGAGGGCCGGACATCCGGCCCGGCCTGCGAGCCAGGATCGGCACGAAGCGGCCGCCCGCAGCGTGCGCTTCAGGTCGGCGAGGTCGCGAACCTCAGGCTGGTGCTCCCCCGCGAAGAACGCGCCGAGCCAGGATCGGACTTCGACGGCTCCAGCCAGCGGCGGCCGGTCGCCCGCGCATGCGAGCGCAGCGAGCTCCTCGGCTTCGGCCGCAGCCTGCCGCGCGGCATCCGCGGTCGGAAGCGGGGCGAGCTGCTCACAGAGCCGCCGCCCGAGCGCGGTGGGAAGGTGCTCCAGGAGCAGTTCGCGGACGGCCCGGAACTCCAGCGCATCCAGGTCGAAGCGGGAATCGGCAGACATGGGGCCGAGCAGTGTAGCGACCGTCGACAGGATCGCCCCGCACCCAGACGGACGTCGGCGATCCGAGGCCGCGCGTCTTTCTTCTGGGCGGCGAGCAGGAGCATGGCCACGGACCCCGCTATGCTACTCGGCCGATTCTCCGACACCCGAGCTCGATGAAAGACACAGCAGGCTTCGGCACCCGGGCGATCCACGCCGGGCAATCCCCCGACCCGACGACGGGCGCGATCATGACGCCGGTCTACATGACCAGCACCTACGTGCAGGAAGCGCCTGGGGTCATCAAGGGCTACGACTACTCGCGCACCTGCAACCCGACGCGGACCGCGCTCGAGCAGAACCTCGCGGCGCTGGAAGGCGGCGCACACGGGCTCTGCTTCTCGAGCGGCATGGCGGCGATCAACACCGTGCTCGCGCTCCTGAAGAGCGGCGACCACGTCGTCGCTGGCAACGACCTCTACGGCGGCACCTACCGGCTCTGCCAGACCTTCTACGCGAAGTTCGGGGTCAGCTTCAGCTTCGTCGACATGTCGGATCTCGACGCGGTCGCCGGCGCGCTGCGGCCGGAGACGAAGCTCGTGATGACCGAGTCGCCGTCGAACCCGCTGCTACGGCTGACCGACCTCCGGGCCGTCGCCGCGATGTGCAAGGAGCGCGGCATCCTGGCGATGTGCGACAACACGTTCGCGACGCCCTATCTGCAGACCCCGCTCGCCTACGGCTGCGACATCGTGATCCACTCGGTCACCAAGTACCTCGGCGGCCACTCCGACGTGGTCGGCGGCGCGCTGATCGTCAACGACGACGATCTGCGGCAGCGCCTCGCGCACTTCCAGAACACGATCGGCGGGACGCCGGGCCCGATGGACTGCTTCCTGGTGCTCCGCGGCACGAAGACGCTGCACGTCCGTATGGAACGCCATGCTGCGAGCGCACTCCGCATCGCCGAGGCCCTCGAGGCGCATCCGCGCGTGAGCCGGGTCTACTACCCGGGTCTGTCGTCCCATCCCCAGCATGACCTGGCGAAGCGCCAGATGAGGAACGGCGGCGGCATGGTGTCGTTCGAGCTCGACGCGAGCGTCGAGGACGCGATGCGCGTCTGCTCGAACTTCAACGTCTTCGCGCTCGCCGAGAGCCTGGGAGGAGTCGAGAGCCTCGTCGATCATCCGGTGTCGATGACACACGGCGCGATCCCGCGGGAGGAACGCATCAAGGCGGGATTCCAGGACGGCCTGATCCGACTGTCGGTCGGCATCGAGGACGTGGAAGATCTTCTCGAAGACGTCGACCGGGCGATCGCCTCGCTCGACGGGTGAACGGGAGGCAGGTGCGCAGCGCGGGACCAGACGGCCGCGCTCGCGGCTCAATCGTCGAGGGACGATTCGCCGTCCATGCCCAGCTCGCTGAGCGGGGTGTCGTCTCCGGACACACGCGCGCGCATCATGCGACCCACCTTGAACTTGACGATGCGCTTCGAGGGCACGGCCACGGGCTCGAGCGTGCGTGGGTTCTGCGCGCGTCGTGCGGCACGCTCCTTCGTCTCGAACACGCCGAACTCGCGGAACTCGAGGCGATTGCCCGCGGCGAGCTCCTCGATGATCGCGTCGAGGAAGGACTGGATGACGTCCTTCGCTACAACCTTCGTGTTGCCGGTCTGCTCCGCGATGCGGTTGACCAGCTCCTTCTTCGTGACTGTCTTCATCCGGGGGCGTCCTCGGCTTCCGATGCGGTCGCGAACCCGGGTTGCCTGAGGCCTTGCGGGCGGACCAAGTGCTTGCGGATCATAGCGTTGTGAGTGCCGAGGCAAACGGAATCCTCCGCGGGCTGCGCTGGGTGGAGAGGGACCCCGAGGTGCCGATCGACGGATGTGGACTGCTCACCGGCACGGCCGAGGCCCCGGGAGGCAGAGCCTTCGGCGCGACGATCACCGACCACCGTTCCAGCTGGGTGCGCCGCGGAACCTGGCTTGGAAGACACTGCTATTTCAAGACTTACGACTACCCGACCCGGTCCGACCGGACGCGTGGGCTGCTGCGCACCACCGCCTTCGCCCGATCCCGAGCCCAGCGGGAGTGGGACGCGCTGCGCTGGCTCGGGGCGCGGGGCTTCGCCGTGGCTGCCCCGCTCGCGCTCGCCGAGGCCAGGGTCGGGCCGTTCCTGAGGCGCGCCGTGCTCGTCACCAGGGACTTCGGCGGTCCGGATCTGCGCAGCTGGCTCGCGGCGTCGGACGGGCCGGAGCGCACCGAGGTGCTCGAGGCCCTGGCCTCGTTCATCACAGCGCTGCACAGCGCAGGCTTCCACGACCGGAACCTCGACCCCAGGAACCTGCTCGCCCGCCGCGAAGCCGATGGGACCCTGGTCATCACCAAGATCGACTCACCGCGCTTCGTGCTGGCGCCACCCGGCAGCCGACGCGCGCGACGGCTCGAAGCCGAGGACATGGCCAGGCTCCAGCGCGGCCTCCGGGAGCTCGACGCAGAGCTCGGGTGACGCACCGAACTCCACGAGGCCAGCCTGTCACAGATCTGCCGGCCGCGGCACCGGCGCGCCGACCGGCAGCGGACCGATCGCCGCGTCGATCAGCTCGAGGCGGTAGGGCACGGACACCAGCACGTCGTGGACGTCGAAGAAGTCCCCCTCCAAGTCCAGCGACAGGAAGTAGCGATACGCGTCGCGCGCGCGCGCCCAGTCCGCGTCCCGCGCACCGTCGGTGCGATCCGGACGCTGGAACCAGAGGTTGCCGAGATTGAGCGCGGCCTTCACCTGCTGCGGCTGCTCGACGAGGACCGCCCTGTAGATCGATGCAGCCCGCGCGGCGTCACCCTTCCGCCACGCGACCGCAGCGTCGGCCATACGCACGTCGATGTCGCTCGGGTCTGCGGCGAGCCTCCGCTCGATCCAGGGCGCGGCCCGGTCGATCTCGCGCAGGCCGTAGACGAGCAGCGTGATG
>JAQCBR010000169.1 GCA_027621295.1 Planctomycetota bacterium | reverse complement strand
AGCGTCCCACCCGAATATCTGGGCCCGCTGCCCGAGCCGCTCCGCGGCCCGGGCAGCCGGAACCCCCAGGCGCTAGGATGACCGCGTGGTGAGGACGAACGCGTATCCGGGGAGCTCGCAGCCTTCGCCGCTGCCTCTGGCGCTGGCGGGGGCAGCCTTCGTGGTGACCGCTTGGCTGGCCTGGGAGAGGCTGGCCCCGAGCGGGATCTACGGGGACGCGGCGCCGCGGGCGATCGAGCCGAGGGGCGAGCTCGCCGACTTCGAGAAGGCGACGATCGCGGTCTTCGAGCAGAGCGCGCCTTCCGTCGTGCACATCACGAGCCGCGCGTTGAAGCCGGCCAACACCTGGATGGGCGTCACGCAGAGCGTCGAGGAAGGGACGGGCACCGGCTTCGTCTGGGACGAGCGCGGCTACATCGTCACCAACTGGCACGTCGTGCAGAGCGCACGCAGCGACATCGTCGTGCGGTTCCCCGGGCTCCGCGAAGCGCGGGCGGTGGTCGTCGGCGGCCAGCCGAACCTGGACCTCGCCGTGATCAAGGTCGGCGAGCTGCCGTCCGGCGTGCGCCCGCTGCCGATCGGGACTTCGGCCGACCTCCGTGTCGGACAGAGCGTGCTGGCGATCGGCAACCCGTTCGGGCTCGACCACACGCTGACCACCGGAGTCGTGTCGGCGCTCAACCGCGAGATCCAGTCGGATGCAGGCACGCCGATCCAGGGCGTGATCCAGGTCGACGCGGCGATCAACCCGGGCAACTCCGGCGGACCCCTCCTCGACTCGGCGGGGCGACTGATCGGGATCAATACGGCGATCGTCAGCCCGTCGCGCGCGAGTGCTGGCATCGGGTTCGCGATCCCGGTCGACACCGTGAACCGCACGGTGCCGCGGCTGATCCAGGGCGACAGCGGGCAGCGGCCAGCGCTCGGCGTGCGGACGCGGGTCGTGCGGCTCCGCGACGGATCCACGCACCCGCTGGTCGTGGCCGTCGAGAAAGGCTCGGGCGCCGAGGACGCGGGAATCCTGCCGCAGCGCGACGATCTCTACGGCGACCTGATCCTCCGGATCGACGGCAGCGAGGTGCGGAGCTTCGACGACCTGACCGCGATCCTCGACCAGAAGGAACTCGGGCAGACGGTCCGGGTCACGGTGCTCCGCCACGAGAGCGGCGAGTCGTTCCGCGAGGTCGAGCTGGACGTCGCGCTCCGGGTCGAGGTCCAGCGCGAGCGGGACTGACGCACCCGGGCGCAGGGTCTAGCGAGGCCTCGGTCAGCGCGGCTTCGGCCAGACCGGCTCGCCGCGCTTGACGGTCGCGACGGTCGGGTTGCCGCCGAACACGTAGCCGAGCCCACGGTGGCTCGGCAGGTCGAGAGCGACGAAGTCCGCCTGCTTTCCGGGGTGCAGCGTGCCGATGTCGGCGTCGAGACCGAGCGACGCCGCGGGGTTGATCGTCGACGCGACGATGCACTCGGCTGGCCCCATGTGGAGCAGGACGCAGGCCAGCGTGACGATCAGCGGCATCGACTGCGTGTGGCAGGACCCCGGGTTGTAGTCGGTCGCCAGCGCGACCGCCGCGCCCGCGTCGATCAGCGCGCGCGCCGGCGCATGCTTCGGCTTGCCCAGGTAGAAGCTCGTGCCCGGCAGCAGAACTGCAGTCGTGTCGGAGCCGGCGAGCGCGCGGATGCCCGCGTCGGAGACCTGCGGCAGATGGTCGGCCGAGTCCGCGCCGAGTTCGACCGCCAGCTCCGCTCCACCCATCGGCCGGATCTCGTCGGCGTGGATCCGCAGCCGGAGGCCCGCGGCCTTGGCCGCGCGCAGGATGCGCCGGCTCTGCTCCAGATCGAAGACGCCGGGCTCCGCGAACACGTCGCAGGCCTCGCACAGCCCCACGACCGCCGGCAGCATCTCGTCGATCACGAGGTCGACGTAGGCCTCCCGCCGGTCGCGGTACTCGAGTGGCACCTCGTGCGCGCCGAGGAACGTGCGCACGACGTCCAGCGGGTGGGAGTCGCGGGCCCGGGTCAGCGCGCGCAGGCTCTTCACCTCGTCCTCGACGGAGAGCCCGTAGCCGCTCTTGCCCTCGATCGTCGTCGTTCCGGCGGCCAGGAACCCGTCGAAGATCCGCATCGTCCGCGCGAGAAGCTCGTCCTCGGTCGCGGCGCGCACCGCGCGCACCGAGCTCAGGATCCCGCCCCCGGCCGCAGCGATCGCCATGTAGTCGGCGCCCGCGCAGCGCATGTGGAACTCGTCCTCGCGCGTCGCCGCGAAGACCGGGTGCGTGTGGCCGTCGACGAAGCCCGGCAGGACCACCGTGCCGCTCAGGTCGTGCTCGATCGAAGCCCGGTAGTCCCGGGCGATCGAGTCGGTCGTGCCGACCGCGACGACGCGGCCACCGCGGACCGCGATCGCGCCGTCGGCGATCACTCCGAGGTCCTGCATCGCCGCGCCGCGGCGCGCCCCACGCGCCGGCCCGTCGGTCAGCGTGACGAGCTCACGGGCGTGGACGAAGAGTCGATCGACGGTCTCCACCATGCCCTGCATCCTAAGGGCGTGGCGGCCACGCTTCAGGCGCCGCCCGCACGCGAGAACATCACCGTCAGCCGGTCATGGATGCGACGCCGCGCGCGGAACACCACCATCTTCAGCGCCTCTGGCCGGATGCGGAGCCGCTCGGCGACCTCCGCATAGCGCCGCCCCTCGACCTCGACGAGGTGCAGAACCAGCCGTTCCCGATCGTTCAGCGACGCGAAGGCCTGCCAGTACGCGGCGAGCAGGATGCCCACCGCGGCGGCAGCCTCCTCACCCGCTTCCCGGCGCGCGGCTTCGTCCACGGGTTCTCGCGCGCGGACGTCTTCGGCCCGACAGAGCTCGTCGTCCGGAGTGAGGACGAGCTCGGGCGCGCTGACACGCTTGCGGAAGCGACGGCGGATCGCGTTGTCGATGATCATCGACACCCAGGCGCGGAACGCCCCGGGACGACGTGCGTCGAACCGGTCGGGGTAGCGGTAGACGTTCACCAACACGTCCTGGAACACTTCGTCGGCGTCGAGCGCGGCGCCCAGCTGGCGGACACGGAACCGCACGCGCCGCATCAGGAAGTCCCGGCGCAGATCGACGAGCAACTCGAACGCCTCCGGGTCCCGCGTCTCCCGGAACACGTCCATGACGAGCGTCGCGAGCCCCTCGACCGCCTCGTTCGACCCGGCGTCGACCCCGAACTGCTCGACCGGCCCCGCCCTGCGATGGCGGGCGAGGACCGACTCGGCGCGCGACGTCGCCGAGGACACGGCGGCCGGGGCGAACGCGACGGGAGCAGACTTCAGCGCGTGGGCCATGGGACCCCTCTTGCGAATCGCGGGCCGAACGCCGGACCGTCCCGCCGAAATCCGCGTCGGCACGGACTCCTCGGGCCTGGCGCGCAGAACCAGGGATTCCCGGCCGGACGGACCCACGCAGGGGCATCTGTGCGATTCCGCTCAACGTGCGGTCCCGCGCCGATCACCACAGGGCTTGAGCGGATCCATCCCGAGTGCCGATGAACGAGGACGAACCCGGAGAACCGGTGTTCCCGCGCCCCACTGGCCCAGCAGAGACGCACCTTGATCCGATCGGCCCTGGTCCCCACGCAGCCCCTGCAGTCGCTGCCCTCGCTCCTCGCCCTCGGCGACGTGCGGCAGCGCGCCGGCGGCCCTGCTCCGGCGGGGACCGATCCGGTCGGCGGGCTCGCCGCCCGACTCTCGCTGGATCCGCTGGTCACGCTGCGGGCACTGCGCCTGGTCCGCGCTCCGATGCACGCGCAGAAGGACGCGCCGCGCACGCTCCGCCAGCTCGTCCAGAACCTCGGCAGCGCGGCGACGTGGCGACTCTTCGACGTGCAGCCCGTCGCGCCCGCTGGGACCGAGACGCTGCGCCACCTCTGGCACCACACCGTCGCGCGCGCCTGCGCGGCGGAGCTCGTCGCGCAGGAAGCAGGAGTCCTCGATCCCGAGGAGGCCTACTTCCAGGCGCTGTTCCACGACCTCGACGACTGGCTCCATCACCTGGGACGCCACCAGACCGGGGTCTCGGCGGCGTGGAGCGGTGTCGACCTCGTCCGCCAGTGGGGTCTGGGGGTCGAGTCGTTCGTCCGCTTCGACGCCGAGCCATGGATCGGCGACGACCCGATCGTCGCGGTGCGAGAACAGCCGGGGCGACTCCCGGCGATCGCGACCGCGCTCGCGACCGCTGCCGGATTCCCCCACCCCGACCGCCCCGCCCCAGCGCTCGAAGCGCAGCGCCAGGCCGCACACGACTACGCGGCCCTCGTCGACGAGACGGTCCGCGAGCGGTTCGCCCACTTCGGAGTCCCTCTCGAGTTCGAGGCGGAGTCGCTCGCCGAGTTCCCGATGCCGGCCGGAGCGGCCGCCGCGACCTCGCTCGATCCCGAACTCGTCAGCCGCCTCCTCGCCTGCCGAACCGCGCTCTCGATCCAGGGACTCGAGACCGTCTCGGTCGCTGCGGCCGTCCGCTACCTCGACTACGACCGCGCGTTCATCCTCGGCTGGAGCCCGGAACTCCGCCGCGTCTGGGTCCGCAGCAAGGCCGACCTGACGCGCCTCAAGCTCCATCGCCACCCGGTCCGTCCGACCGAGCGCGAGACCGAGATCCTCGCCAAGGCGCACCAGACCCGGAAGCCGGGCTTCCTCGTCCGCGGCGGCGCGAGCGAGGGACTCTGCGACCACCTGGGCACCGATCGCGCGCTGATCGTCCCGCTCGACCACGAGCGGGAGTCGCCGCGCTTCCTCGTCCTCGACCGCGTCTACTCGACGCGCCCGCTCGGCCCGGACCAGGACCTGATCGGGGTCCCCGAACTGGGCGGCTTCATGGCGCTCCTGTTCGACAATCTCGGGCTCCGGCTCCGCCAGCGGCGCGCCGAGCGCGCGGCCACTCTCGACGCGCTGACCGGCCTCGCGAATCGCGGCGTCGGCATCTTCTCGCTCGAGCGCGAGATCGCGAGCGCGAAGCGCCGCGGGGCACCGCTCTGCGCGATGATGCTCGACCTCGACGACTTCAAGCAGCTGAACGACCGGCTGGGCCACCTCGTCGGCGACCAGGCGCTCCGCATCGCCGCGTCGGTGCTGCGCCGCACGCTGCGCAGCTCGGACACGGTCTGCCGCTACGGCGGGGAGGAGTTCCTCGCGATCCTGCCGCAGACGTCGACCGACGAGGCGACGATCCTCGCGACCCGGCTCTTCACCGAGGTCGCGGACGCCGGCAGCCAGGCGCAGCTCCCGCTGACCGTGTCGATCGGACTGTCGTCGCTGCGCCCGGGCGACTCGCTCGACTCGCTCATCGCACGGGCCGACCACGCGCTCTACGTCAGCAAGTCCAGGGGCCGCAACAGGTTCTCGGTCGACACCGAGTAGTGCCCGCGCGGGTGCCCCGCCGCCTTCTCCGCACCGCCGAGACTGGACGAGGCAGGCTGCCTGTCCTTACTTTCGGTGGGATCTTGGACGAGTCCGATCCCAGTTCCACGCCCGCGAGGCAGGCCGCACGGTGCTGACCTCCCTAGCCCTCGCCGGAGCGCAGGCCGTCCCGTCCAGTCCCGAGGTCCTCGCCGACGGCGCGCCCGTCTCCGGCACCTGGCTCGGCCTGACCGCGCTCGCAGTGCTGCTCGCTGCCACCGGCGCCGTCGCGGGTGCTGCGCTGCTCGTCTACTCGCCGACCAAACTCGCGCGCGACGACGCAGGACGGCGCCTGGGCGCCTACCTCGGCGACACCGAGCACGAATACCAGGTCGTCGCCCGGCTGCTGATGCTGGCCGGAACCGTGGCCGCCGGCTTCTGCGGGTGGGCCGGCGCGGGCAGCGATTCCTGGGCCAGACCCCCGATCCTGGCCACCGCCGGGATCGCTCTGCTCCTGCTCTGCGGAATCCTCCCCGCCCAGCTCGCCGCCGCGCGCGCCGAGGTCGTGCTGCGCGTGGTCATCCCGGTGCTGCGGCCGCTCCGGCTCCCGCTCCGCTTCATCATCGCGGTCCCGCTGCTCAAGCTCACGTCGCTGCTGCTGCGGCTGCTGCGGATCGACGAGGACAAGCGGACCCAGGAGCCGGACGAGATCGCCGACGACATCCTCGCCGCGGTCAGCGACTCGGCCCAGGAGGTCGAGCTCCCCGACGAGGAGCGGCGCTGGATCGAGAACATCGTCGAGCTGAAGGGACTCCAAGCGAGCGAGGTCATGACGCCGCGGACCGACATGGTGTCGTTCCCGAGTTCGATGCCGCTGCTCGAGGCGGTCCGTCGCGCGATCGAGGCGGGCTTCTCTCGCTATCCGGTCTACGA
Source organism: Planctomycetota bacterium (assembly GCA_027621295.1). Lineage (GTDB taxonomy): Bacteria > Planctomycetota > UBA1135 > UBA1135 > UBA2386 > JAQCBR01. Next base: position 1,147 of record JAQCBR010000169.1, on the reverse strand, counting down.
CCAGCGGATCGACGACGTCATCGGCGTGTTCTACGCGAAGGACGCTCTCGAGGTGCTCGGCACCGACCAGGACCTCGAGTCCACCCCGGTCGGCAAGATGGTCCGCAAGCCCATCTTCGTGCCCGAGAGCATGAACCTCGTCGACCTGCTGCGGCTGTTCCGCGCGACGAAGAAGCAGATGGCGGTCGTGCTCGACGAGTACGGCGGAACCGCCGGGCTCGTGTCCATCGAGGACGTTCTCGAGGAGATCGTCGGCGAGATCGAGGACGAGTACGACCCGACCGGCGAGCAGCCGATCAAGGTGGTCGAGGTCGGCTCGGTGATCGAGGTCTCGGGGCGGACGCGCATCGACGAGGCGAACGAGCACCTCGGCGACCGACTCCCCGAGGGCGACGAGTACGACACCGTCGCGGGCTGGGTGTTCACGAGCCTGGACCGCATCCCGAAGGTCGACGAAACGCTGACGCTCGGCGAGGTCACGATCCGCATCCTCGAGGCGGACGACCGACGGATCGCGCGGATGCGCCTGACCGCCGAGCACCCGGACCCCGAGCCCGGCGCCGAGCCGAGCGCCGACGAGTAGCCGACGTGCGCGTCCTCGTCTGGAGGCGGGCCGACATCCGCGAGACGAGCCGACTCGTCACGCTGATCTCTCGCGAACGCGGGCGCTTCACCGCGCTCGCGAAGGGCGCGCACCGCCCGAACAGCGCCCAGCTCGGCCGCCTCGACTTCCTGAACCTCTGTGAAGTCACGCTGTCCGGGAAGAGCATCCCGCTGCTCAGCCGGACCAGGCTTGTCCACGAGCCGCGCGCGCTCCGCGAGCCCCACCGCTTCCTCGCGGCGATGCACATCGCGGAGCTCTTCGACCGGGCCATGGTCGTCGAGCAGGCCGATCCGGAGCTGTTCGACGTGCTGCTCGGTGCCGTCACGCTCCTCGAGCGCAGTCCTCGTCCGGCGCTGCCGACGGTCGTCCTGGGGCTCGAGCTGCGCATCCTCCGCGCGCTCGGCCTCGTCGCCGACCTCGGCACATGCGTGGTCTGCGACGCGGCCGCGCCGCTGCATCCGGTGGGCGGTGGCGCCGGGCTCGCGTGCGCCAGACACCGGGAGCCGAACGGGGCGCCGCCGCTGTCGGCCGCGGCCGCCGACT
>JAQCBR010000168.1 GCA_027621295.1 Planctomycetota bacterium | reverse complement strand
AGCACCGAGCTCGACACGTTCGCATTCCTCGCCGACTGGCCGTCGTTCGACGACGAGACCAAGCGCGCGATGTACGCCGAGCACGCGTGCCACGAGCTCCACGTGTTCCTCCAGCAGAAGGACGAGGCGTTCTTCGACGCGGTCGTGCGGCCCTACTTGGCGCACAAGTTCGACAAGGACTTCCTCGACCGCTGGCTGCTCGGGGAGGATCTGGCCGGCTACCTGGAACCGTGGGCGTTCGGCCGCCTGAACGTCGTCGAGAAGATCCTGCTCGCCCGCGCGATCGAGAGCGAAGCACCTTCGGTCGCGCGCTTCGTCCGCGAGGCCGTGGCGCTGCAGCCGAACGATCCGGGAGCCCAGGACCGGATGTTCTTCCGGCTCTTCGAGAGCGATGCGCTGGAGAAGGGCGAAGGCGTGGCCGGCATGCTCGGCGAACTCCAGCAGCGGCTGCGTCGCGCCGACCGTGGGCGCAACGAGCTCGGCCGAGCGTTCACCCCGGACGCCGCCGGTGCGCCCGCCCCGGAACCGACCGAGGCGCCGATGGAAGAGGTGGAGGCCGAGGAAGTCGTCGACGAGGACAAGGCCGCCGACATGTTCTTCGGCGGCGGCGTGCGCCTCCGCGCGATGGACGCGCGCCGCAAGGCCGCCGACGCCCCGGCCCTCTACCGCGATCCGGGGGACACCCACCGCTACGCGGAGAGCGCCTACTGGCGCGTGCGCGCGACCGAGCAGGGACCGCAGCTGATCGACGCCAACCCGTTCTGGGTGGACTTCGCCGCGACGGCACCGGGCCAGCCCTTCGTGTCCACGTCGCTGGCCCACGCCGCGCGCGGGAGCCTCGCTGGGATGCTGCTGGCGCTGGCCTTCCTCGACCTGCCGTTCGAGGCGGGCGACCACGCGACCGCGGTGGAAGGCGACGGGCTCCGTTTCACCGCGGCGAGCGACCTGCTGCTCGTGCGCGAGGAGATCGTCGACGCACCGCTGCCCGACCCTGCTGGTCGCCCGGTCCTGGTCAGCCAGAACGTGTTCCGGCTCGACGAGCCGTTCACGTTCGTCGACGGCGTGCAACGCGACGCCTACCTGAGCGGCGAGCTGGTCGTCGACACGGCCTACGGCTGCCGCGTCGTGCTGACCAACCCGACGTCCACGCCGCGGGATCTGTCGGTTCTGCTCCAGGTGCCGACCGGCGCGATCCCGGTCCGCAGCGGCTTCGTCACGCGCTCGTTCTCGATCCGGCTGGGCGGCTACGAGACGAACTCGCTCGAGTTCGCGTTCTACTTCCCGCAGCCGGGTGAGGCGGTGCAGCTCCCTGCCCAGGTGGCCGAGGGCACCGCGCTGATCGCGACTGCCGAGACCGCGGCGTTCCGCGTGGTCGCCACCCCGACCACCGTGGACACCACGTCCTGGGAGCACGTGTCGCAGGTCGGCACGCTCGACGAGGTGCTCGCGTTCCTCGACGGTCACAACCTGCAGCGTCTCGACCTCGACCGGATCCTGTGGCGCCTCCGCGACGCCGATGCCTTCGGCGCGATCCTCGGTCGGCTGCGCGCGGCCCACGTCTACCGGCACCCGGTCTGGAGCTACGCGATCCTGCACCGCAACGCCGACGCGGCCCGGGAGTACCTGCGCCACGAGGAGCGCCTGATCGGCCAGTGCGGCCGCGTGCTGAGCTCGCCCCTCCTCGACGTCGACCCCGTCGAGCGTCGCAGCTACGAGCACATCGAGTTCGACCCGCTGTTCCACGCGCGGAGCCACCGCTTCGGCAAGGAGCGCACGATCCTCGACGAGGGGCTCGCTGCCCACTACCTCGACCTCCTCGAGGTGCTGACCTACCGCCCCGAGCTCGGGTCCAGGGACTGGCTCGCGATGACCTACTACCTGCTGCTGCAGGACCGGGTCGAAGAGGCGCTGGCGGCGGCGGACCGCGTCGACGCGGAGCAGCTCGACACCGAGCTCCAGCTCGACTACCTGCGGGCCTACCTGGCGTTCTTCGGGAACGACCCCGAGGCGGCGCGCGCGTTCGCGGAGCCGCACGCCGACCATCCGGTCGCGCGGTGGCGGACGCGCTTCCGCGAGGTGCTGGCCCAGCTCGACGAGGCCGCGGGCCGCGCCCGCCCGGACTCGCCCTTCGATCCCGACCGGACCCGCCGGCTGACCGACGACGCGTCGGCGGCGCCGTCGCTGTCGGTCGAAGTCGAGGGAGGCCGCGTCCGGATCGACTACGCGAACCTCGCGCAGTGCGAGCTCCGCTACTACCCGGTGGACGTGGAGTTCCTGTTCTCGACCTCGCCGTTCACCGACGGGCGCAGCGCCGAGGGCGCGCTCGACCTCGTGCCGAACCGGCGGGACCTGATCGAGCTGCCGGCCGACGCGAACCGCGTCGAGATCGAACTGCCCGAGGAGTTCCGGAACGCGAACGTGATCGTCGCCGCGAAGGCCGGTCCGCGGACCGCGACCACGTCGTCGTTCGAGCACCAGGTCGACGTCCGCTGGGCGGAGGACCAGGGGCAGCTGCAGGTGCTCGACGCCGAGACCGGCAAGCCGCTGCCGCGGACCTACGTGAAGGTCTACGCGGTCGGGACCGCGACGCCGCAGTTCTACAAGGACGGCTACACCGACCTCCGCGGGCGCTTCGACTACTTCTCGGTCTCGGGCGTCCGCCCGACCGACGCCGAGCGCGCGCGGCTGTCGATCCTGATCCTGTCCGAGGAACGGGGCGCGATGGTCCGCACGATCGACGCGCCGACGCGCTGACCCTCAGGCGTCAGCGCGTCACGCGGCCGACCGCGTCGGCGAGAATCCAGCCGGTCCCGCGGCTGTGCGTGACGCGCAGCCAGCGGGCCGAGCCCTCCTCGACGCGCACCGCCTCGCCGGGCGTCAGCGACGCGATCGGCGAAACGTCGCGGTGGGGCTCGGGGCGGACCTCGACGATCGCGTCGAGCACCACCGCGTGTTCCTCTGCTGCGGGCAGGAACCCCAACCCGAGCCCCGCTCCCGAGACCGCGAGCACGACTCCGAGGACGCGCCTCCTCCGCAGCAGCAGGAGGCCGAGCCCCAGGGCCTCGCAGCCGATCGCGCCGAACAGGAGCCACGTGCGCGTGCGGATCGGATCGAACGCCCGCATCGCCTGACGGTCGAGGCCGAGCTGCTGCTCGGCGAGCGCCAGGTCGGCGAGAAGGTCCGCGTCGTCCGGTGCGTGCAGCAGCGCCCGGCGCCACGCGAGCGCCGCGTGGTCGAACCTGCCGAGCTCGTGTTCGCAGGCGCCGAGCGCGTGCAGGAGCGCGAGCCTCGGCGCGCCCGGGGCCCCGAGCGCCTCGACCGCCCGAGCACGGGCCGCTTCGAAGCGCCCTTCGGCGTGGGCTGCGGCCACGGCCGCCATCGGGTCCTGCGGCTGTGCGGGGACGGCGAACAGGAGCAGGGCCAGGACCTGTCGGATCATCCCTGGCCCCTCCCTGCCTCGAACGCCGTCGCGAGCGCTATGCCGAGTCCGCGCAGCGCGTCCCGGTCGACCACGGCCTCGGGCCCACCGTGCCGGGAGCTCGTGCACGCGTCGAGCACGGCCGCGACCTGCGCCGCCGTTTCCTCGGCCACTCCTCCGTCCGCGACGAGGCGCTCGGCGATGTCCGGACGGAGCACGGCGGCCGGATGACAGCCGAGCCCACGGGCGATCAGGTCGACGACGAGGTCGCGAACGTCGTGTCCGGCGCGGAGGCCGGTCTCGAAGCGGACCAGGAGCCGCGCACGCCGGCGCCGGACCGCCGCGGCGGTGAGCAGGACGGCCCAGATCGTGCCGGCGAGAACCCAGACGCCGCCGAGGAGCAGAGCGAACGCGCGCTGTGTCAGCGCAGGACCCGGTTCGGCGGACCCAACCCGCAGCGGGTGCGGCCGTATGGGCGCAATCGGCCCAGGCGCGCGCGGTGTGTCCTCGGTCTCGCTCGCACCCACGGCGACTTCGTCGGGAACGGCTACCGCGTCACCGGTGACCGACAGCTCGAGCGGTGCGGATCGCGCGACCGCGTAGGCGCCTTCTTCGCCGAGCTCCGGATCGAAGTAACCGAACGCGACCTCCGGCAGCGTCCGTCGTCCGGGGCGCAGCGGGCTCAGCTCGAACACGAAGACGCGCGCGTCCTCCGTCCGCTCCTCGAGCCGGCCGAGCACGTGGAAGTCCAACAGCGCGGGCGCCGGCGGTGCGCCGAACGCATCGAGGTTGCCCGTGCCGCGCACGGTCCAGGTCCAGCGGACCGTCCCACCGACATCGACGTCCCGCGGCGCGAGCTCCGCCTCGACCGTGAACCGGCCCACCGCACCCGTGAAGTCTGCCGGGCGATCTGCGCTCGGGACCTCGCGCACCTCGACCTGTGCGGGCGCAGCCGCGACATCGAGGTCGAGCCGGTCCTCGGGCACCCGCCCCGCCAGGAAGTCGTCGCGCCAGCGCGTCGCGTAGGCGAGCCGGATCGCGGTCGGCGCCAGTTCGGCCGGACCCGGCACCTCGGCGCGGAACGTCCGTTCGACGACGAAGGACGCGGTGCGGACCCCAGCCCGGTCGCTCACGCCGAGGGAGCGCGCGCGGACCGCCTGGCCGTCCACCGCGATCCGCACCCCGTCCCTCGCCTCGTCCGGCCGCGGGCGGATCCGACCGTCGCCACCCCACCACGGCGCGAGCACCTGGATCGGCACGTCGAGCGGCTGGCGGAACGGCTGGATGACCTGGTCGCGGAGGAACGCGTCGACGACGTCGATGCGGATCGCGACGCGCACGTCCTGCCCGACCACGGGGCGCTCCGGCGAGACCTCGACCACGACCCGCACGCGGTCGTCCGGCTGCTGGGCCGGGGCCGCGAGCGCCAACGCGAGGCACGCGCCGTGAGCTGACAGCGCGCGGCACCTCACCAGTCACGCTCCGTGCTCGGGGTCCGGGCCGCGCGCTGGTCGCGGCGCAGCTGGCGCTTCTCGGCCTCCTTGCGGGCGAGCCGCGCGAGGAGCGCCTCGACCTCGTCGGCGGTCAGTGCACCGTCGTCCTGCTGGAGTTCGGGGGCCTGTTCGACTTCCTCGGGCGGTGCGTCGGTGTCCGGCTCGGGCTCGGGAGCGGGCCGGTCCTCGGCCCCCTCCCGCTTGTTGCGTCGGTTCTTCTCGGCTTCCTCCTGCGCCTTCCGCAGCGCGTCGAGCATGCGCGCCACGCGGACGTAGTTCCGCTGCGTGTCCGCCCTCGAGGGGTCGGCCGCGAGGACAGCCTCGAAACCCGCGAGCGCGTCCTCGGCGTGGCCGATCGCGCGCGCGAACGCCGTCGGGTCCGGGTCGGTCAGCCCGGCTTCGGCCTGCGCCCGCTGCGCGCGGAGCCAGGCTGCGACCGCGAACACGTGGTCGCGGAAGCCCTCGTGCTCCGCACCGCCCCGCGCGACGAGCTTCTCGGCGCTGGTCTCGGCCTCGCGCGCACGCCCGACCCGGAGCGCCGCGAGCGCACGGTTCGCGAGCAGGGCGGGCTCGGCATGGTCGCCCGCGAGGAGCTCCGCCTCCGCGAACGCATCGAGCGCCGCGGCGAAGCTGCCGGCCTCGTACTCGGCCACGCCGCGCGGGAACGGATCGCCGCCGCAGCCGGCCGCACAGAGCACGGTGAGGATCGCTGGAACGAGGCTCCACCTCATCGCCGCCGACCTCCGAGCCCGAGCCGCAGCAGCAGGAACGCCACGCCGAGCGCCAGCGGGTACTGGTAGCGGTTGGCCGCACCGTCCCGCGGGCCGATCGACAGCAGCCGACCCGACGCGCTTCCGAGCACTTCGCGCTCGTAGACCTCGACGAGCGGACGCGGCGACATCGAGACGTCGAGGTAGGTGCCCCCCGAGGCCTCGGCCATCGCGCGCAGGCTGGTCGGGTCGAGCGTGCTGATCACGTCCTCACCCGAGGCGTCGCGCAGGAAGGTCTCACCCCGCTCGCCGTCCTCGACGGTGATCTTGCTGCCGCGGCGCGAGCCGATGCCGATCGTGTGCACGGCGATCCCGAGCGCGCCCAGGGACGCAGCGGCACTCCGGCCGCGCCCGGCGAGATCCTCCCCGTCGGTGAGAACGACGACCGACGTCGCGCCATCGATCTCCGACTGCGCGACCTTCCCCGCGAGCTCGAGCGCGACTCCGAGGTCGGTGCCGCCCCGCTCCACGGTCCAGGGATCGGCGAGTTCGACGAGCTCGGCGAGCGAGTCCAGGTCGTGCGTCCAGGGCACGAGCAGCTTGGCCTCGCCGGCGAACGCCATCAGCGCGAGTCGGTCCCCGCGCACGCGCGCGGCCAGCGCGCGGATCTCGTCCCTGGCGCGCTCGAGCCGCGACGGCACGACGTCGCGGGCGAGCATCGAACGGGAGACGTCGAGGCACACGAGCACGTCGACGCCTCGCTGCGTCGCGTCCCGCCGATCCACGCCGACATGCGGCTGCATCAGCGCGACGCCGGCGCAGGCCGACGCCAGGACGAAGGCCCAGGTGCGCACGTGGCGGCGGCCGGGAGACACCTCCGCGGTCAGCCACCCGAGGCGCGGGCCGATCTCCTCCTGCATCTGCCGCGCGCGGCTCCGGCCGAGGATGCGGCGGGACAGCAGGAGCGCCAGCGCAGGACCGAGGAGCACGAAGCCGAACGCCTCGGGCCAGCCGAAGAGCACGTTCACGGCGCCACCTCGAGCCACGTGCCGCCGAGCGTCCGCCCCAGCAGCAGCAGGACCAGCCCGAGCAGCGCGAACGGCAGGAACCGATCGCGGTCCTCGTAGCGGGGTGCCGAGATCACCGCGCGCTCCAGCCGGTCGATCTCCGCGTAGACCGCGGCGACCGCCTGCGCGTCACGCGCCGCGAAGAACCGCCCGCCCGTCGCCTCGGCCAGCTTCTCGATCGGGCCGGTGTCGATCGGCGTGAGCGCGCCGCTCCGCTCCCGCTTGCCGAGGCCTGCGGCGATCGCGTAGACGCGGATGCCGAGGTCCTCGCAGAGGCGCGCCGCCGCCGCCGGCCCGATCTCCTCGGCCCGTCCGCGGATCGCGACGTTCTCCTCCCCGTCGGTGAGCAGCACGATGACCTTGCCGGCCGGGGCCCGGCGCAGCGCCTTCGCACAGCGCGCGACCGCGGTGCCGATGCCGGTCTGGTCCTCGGGACCCTCGCCGTCCACCAGTTCGACCGCTGCCAGGAGCTGGACCAGCGCGTCGTGGTCGAGCGTGGGCGGGCACACGAGGTCCGGGTAGCGCGCGAAACGCACGAGGCCCAGGCGGTCGTCGTCGCGACCCGCAGCGAAAGTCGTCGCGGCACCGCGCGCGACCTCGAGGCGCGTGCGCTGCGGGTCGAGGTCGGTCGCGGTCATCGAGGACGACACGTCGATGCAGAGCATGACGTCGATGCCCTCCGCCTGACGTTCGAGCTCGATCCGCTCGACCGGGCGCGCGAGGGCCACGATCCACAGCAGGACCGCGGCGAGCTCGAGCACCTTCGGCAAGAACGCGAACCG
>JAQCBR010000023.1 GCA_027621295.1 Planctomycetota bacterium | reverse complement strand
CTCTGGGCGGAGAGGGTCTGTGGCAGCGCCGCGGACAGCGCGAGGAGGGCGAAGAAACGAATTGGCGTCGTGGCTCTCGGGTGTCGGAACGGACGGTGCGGACGGATTCCGGTTCCGCCGGATAATCAGCAAGAATCCCCCACCCTCCGGAGGCTTTCGGAAGGAATGTTAACTCGGTAAGGCCGACCCGCTAACCCCCTCCGACCGCGCCCAGCCCAGCCGGTCCGAACCCCGCTCGCAACCGGGAGTTCCGAACCGGGCGAGGGCCGCTCCCGCGACGGACTCGCCGGCTCCCCTGCGAAGACCTGCGCCGCCCTTGGCCTAGACTGGACGCCCCGCGTCCCGGACCCGCACGCCGAACGAATGCCGCGCACCATCGCCGCCACGCTCCTCGCCCTCCTCGTCGCGCTTGCAGCACCTTGCCAGGCACCGGACGGTCGCCAGGTCCACTGGCAGCGGACGCTCGCCGACGCTCTCGACCTCCAGGCCGCGACCGGTCGTCCGATCCTGGTCGCGCTCAACATGGACGGCGAGTCGGCGAGCGACCGCATCGTCCACGAGAACTACCGGGACCCGGCCTTCGTCGCGGCCAGCCGGTCGTGCATCTGCCTCGTCGGGAGCCTGTTCCGCCACACGCCGAGGGACCACGACGACGAGGGACGCCGCATCCCCTGCCCGAGGCTCGGGCATGTGACCTGCGGCGAGCACATCGCGCTCGAACCCCTGCTCTTCGAGCGGTTCCTCGCCGACGGCGAGAGGGTCGCGCCGCGCCACGCGCTGGTGCTGCCCGACGGCCAGAAGCCGATGGACGTGTCGCTGAGCTTCGACCTGCGGGAGATCGACGACGCGCTCTTCGACGCGCTCGGTGGGATCCCGCTGCCCCGCGCGCTCGACACGTCGGGCGCCTCGTGGAGCGCGCTCGCCGCCAGGCGAGACCACCTCGGCCGGCTCACGTTCGAGGACGCACTCGCCTCGGCGAGCACGACCTCTGCGCTCGACGCCCTGCGCGCCGCGTCCCAGTTCGGGGACGCCGGCTCGATCGAGGCGCTGCGGCGGCTGGCCGCGCGCTTCCCGGACCTGGACACGACGCTGCGCGGTGCCGCGCTCGACACGGCCGAGCGGCTCGGTCTCGCGGACGGAATGGCGGGGACGCTTCGCACCGCGTTCCGCGAAGTCGGCGCGTTCCCCGGACGAGCCGACCGTGCGGGGCGGACGGCCGTGCTGCCCGCACTCGCGCGGCTCGGCGGATCGAACGCCTCGACGCGATCCCTGCTGCTGGCCGCGCTCGCGACCAGCGGGCTCGACGGCCGCGAAGATGCCCTGGCCGCGACGCTCGCGGCACTCGGCCCGGATGCAGAGCGGGCGCTCGAATCCCTCGAGGCGGCGGGCGGTCCGTTCCCGTTGGCCGACCTGCTCTCGGCCTCGGTCGCACGCCCCGGCACCGGCTTCGTGCCGATCCCGAAGTCGATCGACCCACCGCTGCCCGCCGAAGAAGACCTCCTCGACCAGCTGACCCGAATCGACGCGGCGCTCGCCGCGGACGCCGAAGACGCAGTTCGCCAGGCCGAGTATGCGATCGCGTCGCTGCGGCTCGCACGCCGCCGGATGGAGAGCGGCGGCAGCGACGTGCCGATCCTGCTCGAGGACGCGGAGCTGCACTTCGCGCGGGCGCTGGACGGAACCGAGCCGCCGGCGGAATCGGCCGCGATCTGGTGGATCGAGCGGGCGCGCGCCGCGTACTTCCTCTCGCGCTTCGAGGCGCAGGTCGAGTGCGGCACGCGTGCGCTGCGGGCCTCCCTCGGCGGGGATGCACGACCGACACTCGAGGACTCCGTCGCGGGGCTGCCCGAGTCCGCGATCGAGGCGCTGCGCTGGATCAGCGACGGGCACGCGAGGCTCTTCGGCACGCGGTCCGGCGGTGACCCGGCACTCGAGATCCGTGGGATCGCGGATGCGATCCGCGCCCTCGGACTCGTCTGCGCGAGCGCACAGGGTGACGCCAAGGACTGGCTGACCCTCGGCTCGCTGTACGGCGCTCTCGGGCTCTGGCGCGAGGAGCTGGCGGCGACCCTCGGCGGCGCGCTGCGCTTCCCGGCCTCCGGAGAGCTCCGGCAGGCGCTCAACGCGGCGATCTGGAACCTGGGCCGCGTCGAGCTGGCGCCCGCCCTCGCCGAACAGGTCGCAGCGTCGAATCCGCCGAGCGCCGAGAACGACTGGTTCTCGGGCTACGCGAGCATCCTCGCCGCCGAGGACGCACGGCGGCGCGAAGCCTCGCCGGAAGCGACGCGCCTCTACCGCGCTGCACGCGCCACGTTCACCCGCGCGCAGGAACGCAATCCGTCCTACGCGGAGACCTGCCGCTACTGGATCGCGATGACGTGGCTGGGCGAGGGCCTCGCGCACGTCCGGGCCCAGGACCGCGACGCCGCGGCAGATTGCCTCGTCGAGGCCGCCCGTCTCGACGCGCCGATCCGCGATGTCCGCGACGGCCTCGGCTACGACGTGCTCGACCTCGTCGACAAGACGCTCGAGTGGCGCCGGAGCGGACCGAGCAGCGTGGAGCCCGTCGCACTGCTCGACCGGATCGACGAGTCTGCGGGCACCGGCGACGCGTTCTGGGCCATCGCCGTCTCGGACAGCGCGCTCCGCGAGGCCCTCCGCGCCGACGGGCGGAACCCCGAGCGGCGGCTCCGGCGCACGGTCGACGCCGCAGGCGAACCCATCGAGATGATGATGGGCATCCCCAACGAGGAGGGAGACGAGCTGCTGCGCGCTTCGATCGTGGCCGCACGCCGCGCCGCCGAGCGCGCCGCTTCCGAAACCGACCGCATCCCGCTCGCGCAGTCCGCGACGATCTGGGCCGAACGCATGTTCGAGCGCGACCGCGACGACGGCGCGCTCGAGGCCCTCATCGAAGCGAGTGCCGCGCTCGGACTCGAACCTCTCGCCGCCGACCCCGACCCGGACCAGGTGCGGGCACGCGCCGCCGACCTCCGCGCACGCCTCGGCGAGCCCCGTCCGCGCTGGCGGGACGGTCGATGAGCGGGTCCTAGTCGCCGACGCGCCGGAACGAGAGCGCGTCGAAGTCGAAGTCGGGGATCGGGCAGTCGATCCCGAACCCCTCGACCACACCGTCCGAGCCGATCCGGAACGCAACCAGCGCGAACGGCAGGAAGCGATCCGGGAAGTCGACGCGGAACACGTCGTGGTGCCAGTGTGCGAGCGCACCGTGGAACGTCTGGCCCGACGGCAGGATCCGCAGGTGGAGCTCGTCGTCGCGGAGTTCGACGCGCGCGTCCCCCAGGATCTCGTCGCGGTACAGCCCCGCGTAGCCGGCGAGAGCGAGCGAGGGTTCGGTGCCCTCGACGCGCTCGGCCTCGCGTGCGCGCACCTCGTCCGCTGCGCGCGCGCGGCGGTCGCTCGCCGCCTCGGCGTAGCGCTGGAGCACGGCTTCCCCATCGCCGCCGTTCCGCGCGGCCAGCACCGCGGCGCGCAGCGCCGTCGTCAGGAGCGGCGTGTCGGTGTTGTGCAGCACCACCATGCCGAAGCGGTCCTCGGGGACGAGCGTCACCTTGCTCAGGTAGCCCGGCATCCCGCCGTCGTGCTCGACGACCTTCTTGCCGTGCTCGACGGTCAGGAACCAACCGAGCCCGTACGAACGGAAGTCCTCGATCGCATCCGGACGCCGCCCCGCTGGCATCGGCGTGTGCGGAGTCCACGCTGCGTGGAGCACCTGCGCAGGAATCACGTCGGCGTCACCGGCGCGGCCCCCATCGAGCAGCGCACGGACCCAAGCCGCCATGTCCTGCGCCGTCGACCAGATCGCGCCAGCGGGCTTGCAGGCACCGAAGCGCACGATGTCGATGCCCTGACCCTCGATGTGCGGAAGGGCGGGCGCCTGGCCGTCCCCGAGCCGGTCGAAGCCGAACGCCGTGTCGTCCATGCCGAGTGGCTCGAAGAACCTCTGTTCGAGGAAGGCCCCGAACTCCTGGCCGCTCACCTTCTCGACGACGCGGCCGGCCACCGCGTACAGGATGTTCTGGTAGCCGAACTCGCTGCGGAAGCGCTTCGTGATCGGCAGCTTCGCGGCGCGACGGAACACCTCGTCCTCGTCGTAGGACGACCCGTACCAGAGCAGATCGCCGGCGAACGTCGCCAGCCCCGAGCGGTGGCACAGCAGGTCACGCACGGTGAGCTCGCGCGTGATCCACGGATCGGAGAGCCGGAACCACGGCAGGTGGTCGATGACGCGGTCGTCCCAAGCGAGCGCGCCATCCGCGACGAGACGACCGACCGCCGCTGCGGTGAACGCCTTGGTGCAGGAGGCGATCTGGAACACCGTCGTCGGCAGCACGGGCTCGCCGCCGCCCGAGAATCGTTCGCCGAAGCCATCGGCGAACGCGACCTCGCCGTCCTCGACGACGGCGACTGCCATGCCGACCGGCTCGAACAGCTCGAAGGCCCGATCTGCGAGCGCCCGGAGGTCGGCGCGCGGCACTCCGGACTGCGCGTGGAGCGCCGCTGGGAGCAGGACGAAGGACAGGAGGGCGCGGGTCGGACTCACAGCCGCCGAATCCTACGGCGCATGCACGCCGTTCAGCGCAGCATGATCGCTTCGTCGCAGCAGAGCACGACGCTGACGGCCGTCGTCCATGCGGCCACGTCTACGGCCGCGATCGACGCGTTCCGGGGGGCCGTACCGACCGACAGCAGCTCGTTCGCTGCCTCGGGGTCCTGCTCGAAGCGGGCGCGCTCTTCGTCCACCCCTTCACCGATGATCCGGATCTCGGCGTCATCGGCAGCGCGACCGAGCACGATGCGGAACAGCCTGTCCACGCGCCCGCGTGGCCCTGGGGCCTCGACGACGAGCCGTTCGGCCAACACGCGCGCCGCCTCGACGTGCTGCGGGTCGTTCATCAGCACCAGCGCCTGCAGCGGGTTCGTCGTCGCCTCGCGGCGCACGCTGCAGACCTCACGCGCCGACGCGTCGAACGTCATCATCGCCGGCGGCGGCGACGTCCGCTTCCAGTAGGTGTAGAGGCTCCGACGCCACAGCCCTTCACCCTGGTCCGGCGTGTAGGTCGCGCCGGACTTCTCCCGCCACAGACCCGGCGGCTGGTAGGGCTTGACCGAGGGGCCGCCGACCCGACGCACGAGGAGCCCTGACGCAGCCAGTGCCTGGTCGCGGATCATCTCCGCCGACAGCCGGAAGCTCGGCCCACGACCGAGGAGTTCGTTGTGCGGGTCGCGAGCCCGGAGCGCGTCGTCGCACGCCGAGTCCTGCGCGAACGTCGCCGACAGGACGATCGCACGATGCAGCGCCTTCAGGTCCCAGCCGCTGTCGATGAAGCGCCGCGCCAGATGGTCGAGGAGCTCCCCGTGCTCGGGTCTCGCGCCCTGCATCCCCAGATCCTCGGGAGTCGCACACAGGCCTCTCCCGAAGTGCATCTGCCAGACCCTGTTCACCGCGACCCGGGACGTCAGCGGGTGCGAGGGGTCGAGGAGCCATCGCGCGAACCCCAGCCGATCCCGGCGCTCGCCTTCGGGCCACTCCGGCAGCGCGGACGGCGTGCTGGGCGCGACCGGCTCGCGGCGCGCGTCGTAGGCGCCGCGGTCGAGCACGTGCGCCGCGCGGTCCGCCGGACCGTCGTCGCGCATCGTCATGATCTCACGCACCGGATCGACCGCTGCGCTGCGCGCGCGTCGGGCCGCGAGCAGCTCCTGACGGAGCTCGCGCAGCCGCGGATCGAAGGCCGCGGCGTAGGCCTCGCGGAGCGCCGCGCGACGATCCGGAACCCCGACCGCCTCCCGCATCGCTCCCGGCACGAGCACTTCGCGGACCTCGAGCGGCGCGAGTGCGCGAGCGAACACGCGCAGGTCGTCGACGGACCCGCCGCGCAGACCGTTGTCACGGAAGCGCTGACCGATCGTCAGCGCCGAAGCCCCCCCGCCCGTGATGTTCTTGCGCAGCTTGTCGCGGACGACGTCGACCTCGACGGGCTGTCCGTCGACGAGAATGCCGAGCCCGGCAGCCCGACTCGAACCGTCGTAGGTCACCGCGATGTGCGTGAAGCGCCCGACCTCGATCGGCTGGCGGGCGACGACCCGGATCGCGTTGCCTGGCCAGAAGTGGATCAGGGCTGCGCTCGGACGACCGTCCTCGAGCAGGAGTTCGAAGCCACGGCTTCCGGCGTCGCTCCACGCGCGCGACCGGTGCCAGATCACCGCTCGCTCGTGGTGTTCGGCGACCCGAACGTGGAGCGCGATCGTGAACGGGTCGTTCCTCGTGAAGTCCCCGACCTTGGGGAACACCAGCGGGTCCTCCCCGCTGAGGGTCAGCGCACGGCCACGAGCACCGTCGACCACCTCCGGTCGTGGCCCCGACGCAGAGCCAGGCTTGTCGGCAGCCGCAGCGTTCGCGAGCTCGCCCTTCTCGCCGAACCCGTCGAGGTCGAACGACCCGACGAGGTCGGGCAACGGCGTGTCGAAGTCGTGCGCCATGACCCACGCCTCGAAGTCCGCGTCGAGGGCAGCCTTGCGCTCTGCGTAGGCGCGCTCGGCTCGTTCGACGGCCGCATCCGCCGACTCCATCGCGCGCTCCTGATCGGGGGTCGGCAGCAGGAGCGTCGGCGTCGGTACCGCCGACGTGAAGTGCGAGTAGAGCCCCGCCTCGTCGCAGCCGTCGAACAACGCGAACAGACCGTAGTACTCGCGCTGCGAGATCGGATCGAACTTGTGGTCGTGGCACTTCGCGCAGCCGAGCGTCAGCCCGAGCACCGCCGTGCCGACGGTCTCCATGCGGTCGGCGACGTTCTCGACGCGGTACTCCTCGTCGACGCTGCCGCCCTCGTTCGTCTGTCGGTGCAGGCGCAGGAAGGCCGTGGCCAACCGCTGGTCGCGCGTCGGCTCCCGCAGCAGGTCGCCCGCCAGCTGCCACTCGAGGAACTCGTCGTATCCGAGGTTCGAGGCGAACGCGCGCAGCACCCAGTCCCGCCACGGCCACACCTCCCGGTGCACGTCACTCTGGTAGCCGTAGGTGTCCGCATACCGCGCGGCGTCGAGCCAGTCGACGGCCATGCGCTCGGCGTAGGCTTCGGACGCGAGCAGCCGATCGACGACGCGTGCTTCGGCTCCGGGATCGTGGTCGGCGAGGAACGCATCTCGCTCCTCGAGGCTCGGCGGCAGCCCGGTCAGCGTGTGCGTGACGCGGCGGAGCCACCGATCTCGTCCGGCAGCCTCCGTCGGACGGAGACCCTCCTGCTCGAGGCGCGCGAGCACGAAGTGGTCGAGCGGATCGCGCACCCAGGACGCGTCCGCGACCGCGGGCAGGTCCACGATCTCTCGCAGCGGACGGAACGCCCAGTGCTGCTCGTACGCTGCGCCCGATTCGATCCACCGCGCCAGGATCTCTCGCTCGCCATCGTTCAGCCCCACTCCGGAGGACGGCGGCGGCATCACCTCCCGAGGGTCGGTGCTGCGGATGCGCCGTACGAGCTCGCTCGCGCTGAGCTCACCGGGCACGACCGCCCGTCGGCCACTCGGCAGCACCGCGCGCGAAGCGGCTTCTTCGTCGAGCCGCAGTCCGGCTTCGCGCTCGGCTGCGTCCGGCCCGTGGCACGCGAAGCACCGATCCGCGAGCAGCGGCAGCACCTCGCGCTCGAAGTCCGGGGACTGTGCCCTCAGCGGCGAGCAACAGAGGGCCAACGCGGCTGCGAGCGTGCGCGCGATCATGGCTGGCAGCTTACGCCAACCCCGTCTCCTCCATCGACTTGGGCCGGACGCAACGCTGGTGGGCAGCGTCCCGGACAAGAGAATGCAGGAATGTTGTCCGGGGAATCCGTGGTCGGAACCGCAGCGGACACGGCCCCGAGCCGGAGACCACCGGGAGCAGACTTCCTAAGCCTTCTTTTTGGAGGGGCTTATGATCCCTTGATCGACGAGGAGATGGTGGGGACGAGCCGCAAAGATCGTTCCAGCACCCTTGTTCCTGGCCCCCCGGACCGACGCACCCTCGTCGGGAGTGGCAGGCCCCGCCCTCACCGGGCTAGACTCGGGCACCACCGTTGCGAACGGAGTCCGAGGGAACACGCGAGTGTTGGACCTCACCAGGCGACGCAAGAGCGGATTGGACCAGCTGGAGACCCCTCCACGTCCGAATCCCCATGCGTCCATTCCACACGTTCGCCGACCACCTCTCAGCTCTTCTGAAGCCGACTGCGTGGGATATCTCTTGTTCGACAGCCGTTGAACGCCTCGGCAGGTGGGGCGACTGCCAGTCCCTCCTGGCGAGCCTCCTGCCGATCGCACCCATGCTGGCTGGGACGCCGAGCGGAGTCGCCCTCGACATCGCCTACGGCACCACCGATGCGCCGCAGGATCTCGAGACCGCGTGTGCGGCACTGATGCGTGAGGTCCGGGCCGAGCGGGACTGGCTCCTGGAGAACACCGCGACCTGGGCGATCGACGCTTCCGAAGCCGAGCAGGTCGCTTCAGAGTTCGATGGCCTTTTGGACGCACTCTGCCGACTTCCGCAGGTCGCCTGAAGAACTGGTTGGTCTCCGCTCGGGGCGGCGATCGAGGCTGATCTGCCCCGTGATGGGGTGACCCGAGCCCGACCGCCTGCGGCGACCGCATCCCCGCGCGCGCCGGCCACGAAGGCCGCCGGCGATTCCGGGTGCGCGCGCACCCGCCCGTCCGACGGCCGACCGCGGGCCCGTCCGAGGCCGCCTCCGCCGCGACGAACCCTGCTCCGGGCGGTGTTCCTCGGAGCAGACGTAGGAACCTTGGCCCAAGATCGCTTACGCTCGGGCTTCCCCCGACTTCGTCGTCGGGCGCCCGTTCGGCGCCCCTCGCTGCACCCCGCTCTGTTTACGTAAACCCCACTCTTTCAATGAGTTCTGACACGCAGGTCGCCAAGCTGGTCCTCGAAGGCAAGGAGGTCGAGCTCCCCGTCGTCACCGGCTCCGAGCAGGAGAAGGCCATCGACATCCGCAAGCTGCGAGCCGAGACCGGCTACATCACGATGGACTCCGGCTACGGCAATACCGGGTCCTGTGAGAGCGCGATCACGTTCATCGACGGGGAGAAGGGGATCCTGCGCTACCGCGGCTACCCGATCGAGGAGCTGGCGGCCCGCTGCTCGTTCCTCGAGGTCTGCTACCTGCTGATCTACGGCGAGCTCCCCGACGCGAAGACGAAGGAGGAGTTCGAGAGCGCCGTCACGCGGCACACCCTGATCCACGAAGACATGAAGAAGTTCTTCGAGGGGTACCCGCGCAACGCCCACCCGATGGCGATCCTCGCCTCGATGTTCTGCTCGCTCTCGACCTACTACTCGAGCGACGCGGGCCTCGACCAGAACATCATCCGCCTGATGGCGAAGGCGCCGACCATCGCGGCGTTCTCGTACAAGAAGAGCGTCGGGCAGCCGATCATCTACCCGCGCAACAACCTCGACTACTCGTCGAACTTCCTCAGCATGATGTTCGCGGTGCCGGCGCAGGACTACGTGGTCTCGCCGGTCCTGCGCGACGCGCTGAACCTGCTGCTCATCCTGCACGCGGACCACGAGCAGAACTGCTCGACGTCGACCGTCCGCATGGTCGGCAGCAGCCAGGCGAACCTGTTCGCGTCGATGTCGGCCGGCGTGCTGGCGCTCTGGGGACCGCTCCACGGCGGAGCCAACCAGAAGGTCATCGAGATGCTGCAGCGCATCTACGAGGACGGCAGCGACTACAAGAAGTACGTCGCGCTCGCGAAGGACAAGGACTCGGGCTTCCGCCTGATGGGCTTCGGCCACCGGGTCTACAAGAACTTCGACCCGCGCGCGCAGATCCTGCGCAAGGCCGCCGAGGGCGTGCTCGCCGAGCTCGGCCTCAAGGACCCGCTGCTCGACATCGCGAAGGCGCTCGAAGAGGTCGCGCTCGACGACCCCTACTTCGTCGAGAAGAAGCTCTACCCGAACGTCGACTTCTACAGCGGCATCATCTACCGGGCGATGGGCATCCCGACCGAGATGTTCACCGTGATGTTCGCGCTGGGCCGCCTTCCGGGCTGGATCGCGCAGTGGAAGGAGATGCGCGAAGAAGCCGGCTCCCGGATCTACCGCCCGCGGCAGATCTACACCGGCGCGACGCAGCGCTCGCTGTCGTGAGCCGCTCTCGCGGTGAGGCCCGAGTCGGCCTCACCGCCACCGCCGGCATCAACGGCCCCGCCGGCATCAACGTCCCGCCGCGGAGAGTTCGACGGTCGTCACGTCGCCCGCGGTGATCTGCACCGGCACCCAAGCGCCGGCTGCCGGCTCCGCCCTCCCGGGTCCACCCATCGGGCGCGCGCGGACCTCGTAGGCACCGGGAGCCAGACCTTCGATCCGGAAGCGGCCGTTCTGGGCGATCTCCGGCTTCGTCGGAAGCTCTTCTCCGACCGCGCGCAGCTCGACGAGCGCAAGGCTGCCGGGCAGCCCTTCGATCCCGCCAGCCGGGATGTCTCGGACGGTTCCCTCGAGCACACCGGCCGCTGCGAGCGTCAGCACACCGGCTTCCTGGGTCACGCCCGCGACGACGACCACCGGCTGGATGTCACCCTCTGCGTGACCTTCGGCGTTCGCGGCCAGCCGGTACTCGCCGGGCGGGACGTCGTCGATCCTGGCACGACCCTGCGCGTCCGTCTCGACCCGACCACCGCCGCTGCCGAGGGTCAGTCGCTGCAGCCCTCCTCCACCGCCCGCGGCGTCGAACGCACCGAAGGAGACCATCATCCGCGGACCGCGTCCGCCCTCGTCGGACCCGGTCGTCCGCGAGATCGTGACCTCGGCACCGGCGATCGGGTTGCCGTCCTGGTCGACCACCGTCAGCGCAACGGCGCCGACGCGGAGTTCGAGGTCATGGCGGAGATCGGCGACTCCGGACGGCACGACGAGCTCCCCACGGTCGCGGATCGGCTGGTTCGGCTTGCCCCACTCGACGGTGTAGCTGCCCTCCGCCACGTCTTCGATCGAGTAGGTGCCGTCGGCGCCAGTCGTCGCGCTCGGACCACCGCCGCCACCCAGGAGTGCGCCCGCAGCTCCGCCGAGCATCCCCGGCAATCCGGGCTCGCTCTTCTGCAGGGAGACCCGGACTCCGGCCGCAGGGCCATCGGCACCGAGGATCACGCCGTGCACACGCGTCATCAGCGGCTTCCGGAGCACGACCTCGGCCACGGAGCCCGCCAGCACCTGCGCGTTCTGCCGGGTCGCCTCGAGGCTCTGGCCGCCGCCCGTGCCACCGATCACGAACTGGAACCCGCCGTCACCTCCGAACATCGCCGGCTTCTCCTCGAGCTCGAGGACGACCGAGTAGCTGCCCTCCAGGAGCGGGCCGACCTCGCCCGCCCCGGTCGCATCGGTGGTGCCGCGATGGGACTTCAGCTCCTCCTCGGCGCCGCCTTCCGGTCCGCGGACCGAGAAGCGCGCGCCGTCGACGACCTCGCCCATCGCGTCCTCGACCCGCACGCGGACCCGTCCGGCTGGCCGCAGGCTCAAGATCGTCTCGACGGTTCCGCGGCGAGGGATGGTGAGATCCACGGGCCGTGCGGGCGCGTCCGCCTTGCCCGACGCGGACACGCGGACCGGACCGGTCGGAAGCCCGCTGATGCGCGCCACGCCGTTCGCGTCGGTCTTTGCTCTCCGCAGCTCTTCGGACCCGTCGAACACCTGGATCGCGCCGCCTTCGTCTCCCCCCAGACGGATCGAGCGCGCCACGGCGCGGGCCATGCCGGCCGGGCTCGGACCCGTGTCGACGGCCGGCACCGAGCGAACGCGGACCTGGGCGCCCGACACCGGCTGACCGCTCGCATCGACGACCGTGGCGGCGAGCACGGCGCCGGTCTCGGCGCGCAGCGTCACGTCGGTGAGGGTCGCACCGGCGACCACGTGGAGCGTGTAGCCCTCGACAGGCAGATGCTTGTCGCCCGTCGCCTGCAGCGACACCGAGCCAGGTCGCACGTCCTCGAGCGTGAACTTGCCCTCCGCGTCCGTGTCGACCGGGATGACCTCACGACCCAGCACCGAGATCTGTGAGCCCGCGAGCGGCCGCCCTTCGGTGTCGAGCAGCACGCCGGTGATGCGGCCCAGCCGCTCGAGACGGAACACGACGTTGCCGTCTCCGAGCTCGATGTCCCTCCGCGATTCCTTCGCGTGGCCGTCGGCTTCCGCGATCAGCGACGCGCTGGCTTGCTCGACGCCCGAGACCATGAAGTAGCCGTTCTCGTCGGTCTCGACCTGGCTGTCGGTGTCGACGCTCTGGAACTGGACCCCCGGAGCCAGCTCGCGCGTCCGCTCGACGCCGACCTTGGCCCCCGCGATGGGCACGCCGCGGTCGTCGACGACGACACCCGCGATGCTCGCGCCGCGCGCGAGCACGACGACGAGGTCCTCGCGGCGCTCAGCCGTCCGGATCTCCACCTTCTCCGTCGCCGGCACGAACCCCTTGGCCTCCGCCCCCAGAGTGACCTCTCCGGGCTCCAGTCCTGCGATCACGAATCGACCGTCGGCACCCACTTCGACCGATTGCGGCCGACCGAGAAGCATCGGGAACCACGACTCCGAGCCGCCGCCGCCGAGCAGCGAACGCACCTTCGCGCCCGCGATCGGCTGTCCGGCCTCGTCGACCACCCGGCCCGCGATCGCGCACGCAGACGTGACCGGGATGTCGCCCAGGTCGGTCGACTGCGACACCGCGGCGACTTCGAACGACCGCTTCTCGGCCGCGGCGAACAGGCGGTCCGCGCTGCGGGGGATCACGAGCCGGCCGGCGCGGCCCGGCTCGACCTGGATCGCGAACCGCCCGTCGGGCCCCGTCCGAACGCCGCCTTCTTCCCCTTCTCCGGCATCTCCCGTGCTCATGAAGAAGACACCGTCGCGCGGCGCGGCCCGGAAGCGGACCTGGACGCCCGCGGCCGGACTCGAAGCCTGGTCGACGAGCCGACCCGACAGGACGACCGGTCCACCAGCGAGCGGCGCCGCAACCGCGATCTCCTGCCGCGTGCCGAGCTCCTCCTGCTCGCCGGTTGCTCCAGCCATCCCGGCCGCGCGCGCGGAGACCTCGCCGGGCGTCTGTTCGGCCTGGGAGGCCGACTGTCGGGCGACGGGCTCGCCCGGGTCTCCAGAGCCGCCGAGCAGGATCGCGGCGACGAGCACGCCGACCGTGGCGATCAGGACGAGGAAGAGGAGGTTGTTGCGACGTTCCATGGCGAGCGCGGGCGAGAGGCGGAGCGGGCGGCAGGGGACGTCCCGAGTCGGGGAGAACTCCGGCCGAGCGCAACTTGCCGCGATGGCCGGGCACGATACGACGCGATCCCCCCGACGGACGAGAAGGGAACCGTGGGCCAGAGCCGCCCGGGACCTGCCGCGAGGCTGCCTGCTACGATCCCCGCCATGCCGAGTCCGGACTTCCACCGCCGTCGCCGCGACGCCTTCCTCGACGCCCTCGACGGCCCCGTCGTGCTGTTCGCCGGCGGCTTCCTGTCCCGCAACTACCCCGCGAACGTCTTCCCGTTCCGGGCGGACAGCAGCTTCCTCTACTTCTTCCCGCGGGTCGAACCGGGCGCGGCTGCGTTCTTCGATCCGGCGGAGCGCAGGGTGACGCTGTTCCTGCCCGCGCGGACCGCCGGCGACGCACTGTGGCACGGCGCGATGCCGAGCCTCGACGAGGAGCGCCAGCTCGCCGCCGTCGACGCCTGCCTCGCGGTCGAGGAGCTGGAGACGCACGTCGAGAAGCTCGCCGCCGGACGCCGGGTCCGGAGCCTCGCGGTCGCCTGCCCGAAGACGACGGCCCGCGCCCGCCGCCTGACCGGCGAGGACCTCGACTTCGACTCCGCCGACGGCCCGGGCGACCCGGCCGTCGTCGATGCGATCTTCCGGCTCAGGGCCTGCAAGGAGCCCGAGGAGATCGCCGAGATGGAGCGGACCGCTGCGGTGACGGCGGAAGCGCACGTGAACGCGATGGCCCACACGCGGGTGGGAGGCACCGAGCAGGAGATCGCCGGCATCGTCGACGGCACGTTCTACCGCCACGGCTGCACGCCGGCCTACCTGACGATCCTGTCGGTGCGCGGCGAGGTCCTGCACAACCACCACCACGACAACCCGCTGCGCAAGGGCGACCTGCTCCTCCTCGACGCCGGCGCCGAGGCCGCGTCCGGCTACTGCTCGGACGTCACGCGGACCTGGCCGGTCGACGGCCGGTTCACGCCGGAGCAGGCCGAGGTCTACGACATCGTGCTGCACGCCGAGCTCGCGGCGATCCGCGCGGTGAAGGCCGGTGTCCGCTACGGCGACGTCCACCGGACGTCTGCGCGCGTCATCGCCGACGGGCTCGTGCAGATGGGTCTGATGAGGGGCGACCCCGATCACCTCGTCGAGGCCGGTGCACACGCCGTGTTCTT
Organism: Planctomycetota bacterium; assembly: GCA_027621295.1. Classification (GTDB taxonomy): domain Bacteria; phylum Planctomycetota; class UBA1135; order UBA1135; family UBA2386; genus JAQCBR01. The sequence goes on along the minus strand of JAQCBR010000023.1, from coordinate 25,207 downwards.
CCCGCACGGCGTCGGCCACCTGATCGGGATCGACGTGCACGACATGGAGGGCTTCGGCGACCGCGTCCACTACCCGGGCGGCAGGAAGCGCAGCGAGCAGTTCGGCACGTGCTTCCTCCGGATGGACCGCGACCTCGAGACCGGCCACGTGTTCACGATCGAGCCGGGCATCTACTTCGTGCCGGCGATCCTCCACGAGCAGGAACTCCGCGCGAAGTTCGGCTCGATGATCGACTACGACGCAGCCGAGCGTTTCCTCGCGCTGAACGACGGCCGCGGTTTCGGCGGCATCCGGATCGAAGACGACGTGCTGTGCACCGGTGCGGGTGCCCGCGTGCTCACCGAGGCCGTGCCGAAGACGAGGGAGGCCGTCGAAGCGGCGGTCGGCACCGGGTGACCGCGGCGCTGTGGCCCGACGGGCGGCGACGCTGCTCCTGGGTCACGCCAGGGGACGACGTCTACGCCACCTACCACGACGAGGAGTGGGGGCGGCCGGTCCACGACGACCGAGCGCTCTTCGAACAGCTCGTCCTCGAGGGCGCGCAGGCCGGGCTGTCGTGGCGCACCGTCCTCCACAAGCGGAACGGCTACCGCGCCGCCTACTGCGGCTTCGACGTGGAGCGGGTCGCCGCCTTCGGCCCCGACGACGTCGTCCGGCTGCTCGCCGACGCGGGCATCGTCCGGAATCGGCAGAAGATCGCGGCATCCATCGACAATGCGCGGGCGTTCCTGGAATTGGTCGCCGCCGAGGGGTCGTTCGCGGCGTGGCTGTGGGCGTTCGTCAACGGCGAGCCGATCCGCACGAGGCCCCGGTTCCTCGCCGAGGTGCCGACTTCGTCACCGCTCGCCGAGCTCGTGTCCAAGGAGCTGCGCGGCAGGGGTTTCCGCTTCGTAGCCCCGACGACGACCCACGCGTTCCTGCAGGCCGTCGGCCTGCTCGACGAGCATCTGACCGACTGCCATTGCGCGGATGGGCCCACGCCCGTTTGAGGGCGGATCCGCGGGCTTCGATCCCCTACCATCCTCCGCCCCGTTTCCCGGACCCAGCCGTGTATCTCTCCCTCCTCTCGTTCGCGATCGCGCTCGTCGTCGCCGTCGCCAGCTTCTTCGGCCTCGACGCCGGGTGGTTCGGCAGCATCCTCCTGGGCTTCGTCTCGTTCGCCGCGACCTGGATCATCGGTGCGCGCCGCCTCAACAAGCGGCTGACGCCGGCCATGCAGCAGGTCCAACGGCAGATGGAAGCTGGCCACGTGCAGCCGGCGCTCGCGACGCTGGAGTCGCTGCTGCCGATGGGCCGCTGGATGCCGCTGTTGACCGGCCAGCTCTACGCGCAGATGGGCGTGCTCTGCTGGCACACGCAGCAGCAGGACCGCGCGCTGAAGTACCTCGAGAAGGCCGGCCGCCGCGCCGCCGAGGCGCAGATGCTGCTCGCGTCGATCCGCTACCGCGACGGCAAGGTCGAGGACGCGCTGCAGATCCTGACTCTGTCCGAGGCGCTCAACAAGAAGCACGTCCTGCTGCACTCGCTGCACGCCTGGATGCTGCACCGCGAGGGCCGCGACGACGCCGCGATCCAGGTCCTGAACCGCCTGCTCGCCAAGCAGCCCAACGACGTCGCCAAGGACAACCTGCTCCGACTCCAGAACGGCCAGAAGATGAACATGAAGGGCTACGGCATGAGCTGGTACGCCCTCGGCTTCGAGCGGCCGCCGCAGTCGATGGGCGAGGTACGGACCGTCCGCAAGGGCTTCCGGCAGCCGCCCAAGCGCAAGAAGTAGCGACCGACCATCGGCGGGCTCGCAGCGCCGGGCCCGGCGCCTACTCTTGCGCCCCATGCGCGCCGGAGTCCTGCTCGCCCTCTTCCTCACCTCGGCCTTTCCCGCCGCAACGCTGCGCGGTCAGACGCTCGCCACCGATCCCGAGTGGCGCTCGCTGGGCCCGGGGAACATGAGCGGCCGCGTCGTCGACCTCGCGGTCGATCCCGCGGACACCGACACCTGGTACGCGGCGAGCGCGTCCGGGGGCCTGTTCCGCACGTCCAACCAGGGGACGACGTGGACGCCGGTCTTCGAGCGGGAAGCGACGATCTCTCTCGGCAGCGTCGCCGTCGCGCCCAGCGACCCGAACACGGTCTGGGTCGGCACCGGCGAGGCGAACGCACGCAACTCGGTGTCGTTCGGCAACGGCGTCTACGTGTCGCACGATCGCGGCGAGACGTGGGCGCACCGGGGCCTCGACGAGACGTTCCAGATCGGACGCATCGCGGTCCACCCGGCCGACCCGTCGATCGTCCTCGTCGCCGCGTGCGGCCGTCTCTGGGGACCCAACCCCGAACGTGGGGTCTTCCGCACCGTGGACGGCGGTCAGACCTGGCAGCACGCGCTGTCGGTCGACGCGGACACGGGAGCCGTCGAAGTCCTCTTCGATCCGAAGGACCCGAGCCGTGCGCTCGCCGCAACCTGGACGCGGCGCCGTGGCCCCTACGACTCCAACGACCCCGACGTCCGCTTCGGCGACGGAGCGGGGGTCTGGCGTTCGCTCGACGCGGGCGCGACGTGGTCCCGCGTCACCGACGGCCTGCCGACCTGCCGCATGGGGCGCATCGGCCTGACGGTCTGCGCGTCCGAGCCAGACGTCTGCTACGCGATCATCGCCACCGAGCGGCTGGGCGAAGCGATGGCCGCCCTCGACGGCGACAAGACGCACCCGTTCGCCGAGCGGCTCGGTGGCCAACAGCCGAATATCCAGGACCAGCAGGGGGCCGAGGGGTTCGAGGCCGGCGGCGTCTACCGCTCGGACGACGGCGGCGCGTCGTGGCGCCGCGTGAACTCGCTGAACCCCAGGCCCTACTACTACTCGCAGATCCGCGTCGATCCGCAGGACCCCGACCGCGTCTACGTGCTGGGCACCCAATACGACGTGTCGACCGACGGTGGGAAGACGTTCACCCGGATCTCCGACCACGGGCTCCACGTCGACTTCCACGCGCTGTGGATCGACCCGAGCGACTCGGGGCGCCTGCTGCTGGGCTGTGACGCCGGCGTGCAGTGGTCGGTCGACCGCGGCGAGACGTGGCGACACTTCCGCAATCTGCCGTGCGCGCAGTACTACCGCGTCGCCGTCGACGACCGCGAGCCCTACCGGATCTACGGCGGTCTCCAGGACAACGGCTCGTGGGTCGTGCCGAGTCGGTCCTGGCACCGCGAGGGCGTGATGACGGACGAGGTCTACTGCATCGGCTGGGGCGACGGCTTCACGGCGATCCCCCACCCGACGGACACGAGCCTCGTCTACGCCACGTCCCAGTACGGCGGCATCCGCTACGACGACCAGCGCGGACGCAGCGGCGGACTCGCGCGCCCGAAGGCGGAGGAGGGCGAGACGATCCGCTTCCAGTGGGACACTCCCTACCTGCTCGATCCGAACGACCCCGACGTCGTCTGGGTCGGCGCACACAGGGTCTTCCGCGTCGAGAATGGCGGCAAGGACCCCGAGTGGCGGAGCCCCGAGCTCGCTGCGACCGCCGACGGCGCCATCACTGCGCTGCGTGCGTCGAGCAAGCTCAAGAACCTGCTGTGGGCCGGCACCGCGGACGGTCGCGTGTGGGTCACGCGCAACGCAGGCAAGGCCTGGAAAGACGTCATCGAGGACGTGCCGGGACTGCCGGGGCCGTTCCACGTCGCGGACATCGAGCCGTCGCACGCTGACGCCGGGACCGCGTGGCTGGCCTTCGACGGGCACCGCTCGGACAACCACGAGGTGCTGCTCTACCGCACGACCAACTTCGGCAAGACGTGGAAGCAGATCGGCCAGGGCATCGACCGCGGCCCCGTCCTCTGCATCCAGCAGGGCACCGTGAACGAGGACCTGATCTTCGTCGGGACCGAGTTCGGCGTCTTCGCATCCATCGACGCCGGCGACTCGTTCTTCGCCGTCCGGGGCAACCTGCCGACGGTCGCGGTCCGAGACTTCGCGATCCAACCGCGCGATCTCGAGCTCGTCGCCGGGACCCACGGCCGCGGCCTCTACACGTTGGACGTGTCCGGACTCGAACGCCTGTCCGCGAAGGAGCGCGCGAAGGGCATCACCCTCCTTCCGCCGCGCGCCGCGGTCGCGTGGCGCGATGGCCCGGCGCGCATGGTCTGGGGGGACGACCGACTCCGGACTCCCAACCCGCAGTCGGGCACATCGATCCACTACTGGCTCGCCGACGACGTCGGGGGTGACCTCGAGCTCCAGATCACCGAGTCCGGCGGAGCGACGATCAAGAAGCTGACCGCTCCCAGGACACGAGGGCTGCACCGCGTCACCTGGGATCTCTCCAAGGACGACAAGGGCCGCGTCGGACCGGGCGAGTACCGCGTCCAGCTGAAGACCGGGAAGGGCGAGATCGAAGAGCGCCTCGAAGTGCGCGCCGACCCGTCCTCGAACTGAAGACGGGCGCAACAGCGGCGCGGCGAACCGCACGACGCCGCCGGGTCCAGGTCGGCACGCGGACGCCGTGGCGATCCTCCCAGGTCGTCGAAGCCCCCGGAGAGCGTGGCTACATTCGCGGTCCGAGAGGCTCACGATGCGAACCGCCCAGATCACCGCCCTTCTCCTGATTTCCGCCACGGCCCTGCCGGCCCAGGACGGCATGACGCCCCAGCAGCTGATGGCGCTGCGGCAGGTCAGCCACGTCGAGCCGAGCTCGGACGGCTCTTGGCTCGCGTACACGGTCGTCGTGACGCGAGGCCCGGACGAGGCTCCGGGCGGCGCCCGGATCGAGGCTTTCGTGATGCCGATCGACGGCGGTGATCCGATTCCGGTTCCTGGGTCCAACGGCCTCAGCTGGCGCCCGGAGTCGATGACGGTGACCTACGTCGCCAAGCGGGAGGGAGACGCGCACGCGCAGGTCTACGGCTTCGACGTCGAAGACCTCGCCGAAGCGCGGCTGACCGCGACGCCGAACGGCATCGCGAAGTTCGCGTGGGCTCCGGACGGGAAGGGCCTCGCCTACACGTCCGCGGACCCGCTGCCCGAGCTCCGCGCGTCGAACGAAGCCCGCGGGTTCTCGGCGATCGTGGTCGACGAGTCGTTCCACAACCACAGCCTGTGGCACTGGGATGGCGATCGGGCGCGGCGACTGACCACCGACGGGCACGTCCAGGCGTTCCGATGGGCCCCGACCGGCACGCACCTCGCCGTCGGCGTGTCGCCGCGGAACCTCGTCGACGACTCGTACATGGCGACCCGGCTCTACGCCGTCGATGTGCGGTCCGCGCGCACCGACCTGCTGGTCGACAACCCCGGCAAGCTCGGTGGCGGATGCTGGTCGCCGGACGGCAGCCGGTTCGCGTACATCAGCGCCGCCGACCGCAACGATCCCCACGCCGGGATGCTGTACGTCGTCGCGCGCGGCGGCGGCGAGCCGCAGGCGCTGACGCCGGACTTCGCGGGCATGATCAACCACGTCGAGTGGCGGAACGCCGGCGCGCTGACCGTCGGCTACGACGTCGGCGTGCGGAGCTTCGTCGCCGGACTGTCGCTCGACCAGCCCGAACTGCCCAACGGCACCGCGCGCTCGGTCCCAGCCACCAAGCACTTCCACTTCCTCGGCGACGACTCGGACCGGATCGCGTTCGTCGGTTCGACGGATCAGCACCCGGGCGAGGTCTTCGTCGAGATCGAGGAGGGTCGCTACCGCCGGATGACGGTCACCAACCCTTGGCTCGACGACGTCGCGCTGGGCCAACAGTCCGCCACGACGATCCGCGCGAGCGATGGCGCCGACGTCGAGGGCGTGCTGATCCTGCCCGTCGGCCACGAAGACGGGCAGCGTCATCCGCTGGTGATCGTCGCGCACGGCGGCCCCGAGTCGCACTACTCGGACGGATGGGTCACGCGCTACTCGGAGCCCGGTCAGGTCCTCGCCGCCCGGGGATACGTGGTCTGGTATCCGAACTACCGCTCGAGCACCGGCTACGGCGTCGCCTTCGCGAAGAACGACCACGGCGATCTGATGGGCCGCGAGTTCGAGGACCACATCGACGCGATCGCCGCCTTCGACGAACGCGGCCTGATCGACCGGGGGCGCGTCGGCATCGTCGGCGGCAGCTACGGCGGCTACACCGCAGCCTGGGCCGCCACCAGGGAGAGCGAGCACTTCGCAGCGGCCGTGAGCTTCGTCCCGTTCGTCGACGTCCAGACCAAGTGGCTGACGTCCGACATCCCGACCGAGTTCCTGCTGGTCCACTACCAGGAGCGCGCCCCCCACGAGCAGCGTGGCTACCTCGCAGACCGTAGCCCGCTGACCTGGGCGCCGCAGTGCCGGACGCCGCTGCTGCTGTGCGGCGGAACCGCTGACCCGCGCGTCCATCCGAGCCAGCCCTTCATGCTCTACAGGGCGGTTCGCTACGCGACCGAGACCCCGGTCCGCTACGTCCAGTATCCGGGCGAGGGCCACGGCAACCGCTCGAACGTCCACCAGTACGACTACCTGCTGCGGACGCTGCGCTGGTTCGACCACTACCTCGCCAGCGGCGACAGCCGAGCCGCGCCGCTACCCCCGATGGACCTCGACTACCCGCGCTGGTGATTGGAGGCCGCGGGCCCGGTCCCGAATCGAGCCCGCGGAGAACCCCCGGTCGGACCTGATCCCGAAATCCCGTATGAACGGCAGCATGGCACCGCTGGTCGAGCTGATGCGAAGCATGCTCGCAGACCTGCATCCGGACCGACTGCTGCCGGCCCAGATCGAGGTGGACGAAGATGCGCTGCGCGTCGGCGACGTCCGCGTCCCGCTCGACGGCTGCGCCGGGATCACGGTCGTCGGCCTCGGCAAGGCCGCAGTCGCACAGGTGCGCGCGGTACGACGACTCCTCACCGAGAACCTCCCCGACCGCCTCGTGATCCCGCGTGGTTTCGCGGTCACCCGCCCCGACCACGGCGTGAGCGATGACGAGGTCGAGGTGCTGACCGCGAGCCATCCCTACCCCGACGATTCCTCGGCCGCGGCTGCCGAAGCACTCCTCCAGCGCGCGGCCGACGTGCCGCGCGACCACCTGCTCGTGCTCTGCCTGTCCGGCGGAGGGTCGGCGCTCGCCTGCATCCCGCGGCCACCCTTCTCGCTCGCCGACAAGGTGCAGGCCAACGTCGAGCTTCTCCGGTCGGGAGCGTCGATCACCGAGACGAACATGATCCGCCGCGAGATGTCCGCGGTGAAGAACGGCGGACTCCTCGCTCGTGCCGGTGCAGACCGCGTGCTGACGCTGGTCACGTCGGACGTCCCGGACTCAGACCTCGCGTTCGTCTCGTCCGGACCGACGCTCCACCGTGCACTCGACCCCGAGCAGATCCGGAACATCGCGCGAAAGCGGCTCTCCCCGAAGATCGCAGGACGGATCGAGCGGCAGCTCGCGGGCACCGAGCGACGCCGCTGGAACTCCGACCTGAGCCAGTCCATCGCCGGCAAGCAGTGCTGGGTCGAGTGCGTCGGCAACTACGAGACGCTGCTGCGCACCGCCCACGACAAGCTGCAGGCCGTCGGCTTCGACGAGATCGTCGCGTTCGACGAACCGTGCAACGAGCCCATCGAGCGCGGCATCGACGACCACCTGTCGACGCTGGCACAGGTCTGTGCCGAGGGCGGGCAGTTCGCTCTCTTGTCCGGCGGCGAGCTCCCGGTCCGCGTCGTGGGCGCGGGCAACGGCGGCCGCAACACGGAGTTCGTCGCGCGCATGGCGAAGGCGCTGTTCGTCGACCGACTCGGAGCGATCCCGGCCGAGCTGCGAAACCGGATCCGCGTACTCGCCGTCGGCACCGACGGCTCGGACGGCCCGACGGATGCTGCGGGCGGCCACCTGAGCGCGGCCGACGTACGGAGGGGCGAGGAGCTCGGACTGTCGCTCGAGGAGGCGATCCACTCGAACGACACGCTGACCTACCTCGACCGTGTGGGCTGCGCGATCCGCACCGGTGCGACCGACACCAACCTGATGGACCTCCGGATGATCGTGCTCTGCCCGTTCATCCAGCCGCCGCAGGGCTAGCCCGGCCGGGCGGCGGTCAGCACTCCCCGGGACAGCTCGACGAGGCCGCTCGGATCGACGGACACATCCAGCGGAAGTCGGTGTTGCCGCCGCTGATGACCGCGCCGACGCGCTGGCCCCGGAACTGCTCTGCGTGCGTCATCAGCACTGCGAGCGCAACTGCGCCGGACGGCTCGACGACCGTCTTCATCCGCTCGAGGTGGTTGCGCGCGGCTTCGAGGATCGTGCGTTCGGGCGCCGTGAGCACGCGCACTGCGTGCGCACGGAGCAGCTCGAAGTTCGGCTGGCCCAGCGCGGTGAGAAGACCATCACAAGCGGTGTGTGGGTCCTCGACCCGCGGCTGCCGCTGACCACTCGCCATCGACCGCGCCGCATCGTCGACGGCGTCCGGCTCCGCGCCGAAGACCGGCATCCCAGGCCGCAGCGCGGCGCAGGTCACAGCCGTTCCCGCGAGAAGGCCCCCACCGCCGACCGGCGTGATCACGCAGTCCAGGCCGTCGACTTCTTCGAGCAGCTCGAGCGCTGCGGTCCCCTGGCCAGCGATCACGTGGGGATTCTCGAACGGATGGACCACGACCATCCCCCGCTCCTCCGAGACACGCGTGCAGGTCGACTCCCGCTCCGACTGCTTGCAGAAGACGACGTCGGCGCCGTAGCCGCGCACGGCCGTGACCTTCACCGCCGGCGCAGTCTCCGGCATCACGACCGCGCAGGGGACCCCGCGCTGGGACGCCGCGTAGGCGAGGGCAGCCGCGTGGTTGCCCGAGCTGTGGGTCACGACGCCGCGGCGGACGTCATCCTCTCCGAGTGCGAAGACAGCGTTGACCGCCCCCCTCGCCTTGAACGCCCCGACCTTCTGCAGGTTCTCACACTTGAAGAACACGCGGCAGCCGAGCGACTCGTCGATCGCCCGGCTTGTCAGGACCGGCGTCCGGTGCACGCGCCCGGCGATCCGAGCAGCCGCCTCGCGGACGTCGTCGAAACGGACGCTCACTCAGGGTTGACCTTGAGCTTGCCGTTCTTGCGCTCGACGACGAAGCGCTTGTTGCCGACGGGCACTCCGTGCAGCTTGAAGTCCGGCATCTCGTCGATGACCGGGTCATCCTGGATCTCGCCGAACCGCACGACGAACCCGCAGGTGATGCGGAAGATGTTGTCGAGCAGGAACGAGTGGAGGTACCAGTCGACACCGCGGAAGCGGGACGGCCGGCCGTTGAGCGGGTGGTAGTGCTCGAAGACACGGGCCTGATCGCCGCCCTCGAGCGCGCCGGAGCACATCTCGACGGTCTTCTGCATCAGCCCCTTGCAGAGCTTGCTCGCCTGCTTGTTGCCGCGTTCGGCGACGTAGACGAGGCCCTCGAGGATCTGGCTGTTGACCATCGGCCAGACGCGGCCGTTCCAGGGGCAATCGCGACGCGTGCCCTTCCACTGGCCGTCCGGATCGAACGCCGGGTCGCTGATCGCGAGGCTCGGGACCGGATACTTGGTCCAGAACTCGTTGCGGTCGCCGAGGGTCTTGAGCATCGCCTCGACCTGCTTCGGCGTCGGGATGTCGGTCGCCAGCGGGTAGAAGCCGACCGCCGCCTTCACGCCGGTCTTGCGACGGGTCTTCGGATCGATGTCCGTGAAGAGACCCGCCTTCTCGTCCCACATCTTCTTGCGGATCGTCTCGCGGGCGACCTCTTCGTCGGCGAGGAAGCGGTTCGCCATCGCCTTCTCCTGCAGATCGTCTGCGACCCGTGCGAGGAACTTGACGAGGCGGTAGCGGAAGACGCTGACGTCGATGCCCTTGAGCCGGAACTGCTCGGAGAAGTCCTCCGCACGGTCCGCCTTGTCATCGATGATCGTGTATCGACGCGAGAACTCCTGCCCACCCTCGAAGTGGTTGCAGATGTCCGTGAGCCCGCTGCCCTCGGGGTCGCGGTTGTTCGCGAGCCACTTGGAGTAGCGCTGCATCGCCATCAGGATCGCGCGCTTGGTCGTGCGATCGCTGTGGATGTCGTCGAACGCCTCGAAGCCGCCGCCCCAGTCCGCGTGGTAGAAGTCGGCGTTGTTCAGCGCCGTCATGTAGAGACGGCCCGGCACCATGCCGTTCTGACGGACGTTATCGAAGAAGCCCTTGAGGATGCCGCGACCGAGCGTCGGGTCCGACAGCCAGCGGACCTCGCGCAGGATCGCCGGCGCCGAGAACGCGACCGGTTCGTGGAAGAGACCGGTCCCTTCGCAGACACCCGGGCTGCTGATGTGGCCGACGCCGCCGGGGATGCGCAGCAGGTGCAGCGCCTCGAGGCGGTGATGGACGAGTCGCTCGACGTTCTTGTCTTCGCAGACGAAGCGCGGCGCGCGATCCATGAACGCCTGGAACGAGTTCTCGTCCTTCGAGTCGGGGCGCCGCGGGCGATAGTTGATGCCCTTGCCCTTGAACGCGACGTTCGCCTCGAAGCGGTGGGTCACCGACGACCCGCCCTTCATCGCGACGTTGCGGAACAGGCCGCAGTAGCAGCTCGCGGTCGGCAGGATCGGGCTCGGCTTGACGAGGGGCTTCTTCGCGCGCGGCGTGACGAGCTCACCGCGGTCGAACCAAGGCGTCTCCTCGTAGTCGGGGCGGCCGCTGCTGCCCTCGGCGAAGAACGCCTGCAGGCACTTGGCGCCCTTCGAGTCCGGACTCGAGAACACGATCTCCACCGGCACCGGCGGGAAATCGTGCGTCTGCAGGTTGCGCTTGATCCGGAAGCTGTCGCCCTCGTGCGAGACAGGGTCGCCCTCGACGTCCGTCGTCGTCCAGAGCACCACGTCGAACTCCCGCTCCTCCTTCGAGGTGTTGTCGATGGTGATGGCGCTGACGAAGCGGTCGTCCGCCGTCACCATCCGCACTTCGTGGACCTTGAGCGCCTTGGTGCTCGTCGCGTATTCGACGTGGAGCGCCCCGTCCTTCATCTCGTGCTTGGTCGCCGTCAGCGTGAGCGGCAGACCCTGCTCGAGCACCGACAGGACGAACATCCGCGGCAGCTGGGCGTTGAAGACGAGACACTCGTCCGCAAACCCCGGGGTCAGCTGATGCAGCGGGAAGCGCGGCGCGTAGAGCACGTAGCCTCCGCCACCGAGGGCGAACTTGAGCTTCTGATTCATGGTCTCGGCCCCGCGATCTCGGCGGGGCTCCTATGGATTCGCGGTGCAGGGCAGGCCGGGCGGCGAGGGCGGACGAACGCCCCAGCCGTTGCCTCCCGGAGGGACGTGGCGCGAACGCTGGACGCACGCACGACAGCCCGAGAAAAACGTGGTTCGGCCGCAACGATCGTTGGGCCCGGAGGTGCGTTCAGGGTCCGGGACGCGGCACTTCGGCGTGCAGCATCCAGACGGCGGGTCCGGCCTCGACGCCGGACGTAAGCCCCTGAAACATCGTGCTTTCCGCGCGATCCTGCCAAGGAGGCAGCACCGCGGAGCTCGGCGGAAATACGGTCAAACCGGATTTTCGGCACCTCGGATGGCTGCATCTTGGGGAGAGGTGCCGAAAGGTCAAGCACGGAGCCGCCAATCCCCGTTGCGCCCCGTCCAGGCCCACCCCCGACGCCAGCCAGCCCGGGGAGGGCGCCGGCTCACTGGATCGTCAGCCCGACGCCGTTGCTCAGGTAGAGCCGGGCCGGGTTCGCGCCGATCGCCTGGAACGCGAAGGTCCCCACGAGCCCCGGATCGTTGGGGATCGGGAAGGTCGTCGTCAGCAAGGACTGGGGACCCGCGATGCCCGAGAAGAGCGAGGTCAGGTTCTGCGGGTTGACCTCGAGGTAGCCGAACGGTGGGTAGGAGAAAGGCGCCGGAATCAGGATGTCCGACAGGAGCACACCGACCAGGTCTCCCGGACGCGTCGCGATCACCTGGAACGTCACCTGCTGTCCGACGCCGACGACCGACGGCTGGACGAACAGGGTCGGCGCGCGCAGGAAGGCACCGCCGCGAGGACGCACCGACTGCGACCCCACGCCGGAGGTGTAGGCCTCGTACGACTCGCCGAGGCCGAACGCGTCACCGTTGCCGTCGAAGTCCTCGAGCAGGGTCAGCCGGTCGGGCGTCTGGTCCTCGCAGAGCACCATCCGGCCGTCCGGGTGGAGGATCACGTCCCACCAGGTCGATCCACCGGTCTGGTAGAAGAGGTTCTCCTCGGCTCCGAAGATCGTGCCGTCGTTGTTCAGGTCCTTGCCGCGCCAGACCTGCTCGTTGCCGTGGTCGGTCACGTAGATCGTGCCGTCGCGCGTAATGGCGAGCCCCCAGTAGAACGCGTTGCCGGCGGCCGTCGGCGCCCAGAACAGGCTGTGCTCGCCCGGGTCGTCGGCGTCCCCGTCGCCGTTGAAGTCAGTCAGCTGGTAGACGCCCTTCACCAGGGCTCCGGTCGCGCCGACGTCGGTGTAGTAGACGCGGCCGTCCGGCCCGACCGCGACCTTCGTCGGGATCGAGTCCCCGACCACCGCCGAGGAGTTCGGGATCTGGCAGTAGTAGATCGCCTCGCCGAAGTCGTTCGCGTCGCCGTCGCCGTTCAGGTCGCTCAGCTTGATGATCGCGTCGACGCCGACGGTGCTGGTGTTCGAGTTCGCGATGTAGACGTTGCCGATCGCGTCGACGCAGAGCCCCTGCGCCGAGGGCATCAGGATTCCCGACTGGTTGCTCGCATCGAAGAACACCGCGTGCTCTCCCGGATCGAGCGCGTCGCCGTCACCGTTCAGGTCGTTCAGCGCGACGACGATGTCGACCGTCGAGTCCGCGATGTAGGTGGTGCCGGTGCCGCTGACCCCGATGCAGGTCGGGTTCGTCAGCGAGATCGAGCCCGAAACGTCGTCGTAGTAGACGCTGATCTCCTGCGCGTCGTCGTAGTCACCGTCCTGGTTGAGGTCCTTCATCCGCCACACGCCGTCGAACGTGCTGTCGACGACGAGCAGGTCCATCACGCGAGGGAACGGAGTCAGCTGGGGGACGGTCTGCGCGGGGATCGCAGCGGCTAGCGCGACCGCCGCGAGAGCACCTTGGAGTTGCGGCATCAGGCGTTCGGAGTCAGAGGGCTGGGGCGTTCGGGCCGGCCATCGTGCGCCGCGCGCGCGCAACGGACAAGTCGCCCCGTCCGGCGCAGGACGCAGCTCGTCCCGCTGGGCCGAGGCCAATCCCCGGGTTCTGCTGCGGCGCAATCCCTCGATCGCACGCACTCATCGGGACGACCGAGGTGACGCCACGTCGATCATCGCGTCGAGCAGCGGATGCTCGGGCGCGTCACGCCGCCAAAGCACGGAGATCGGGAACGTGACGCGCGGCCGACCGAACGGGTAGGCGGCGAGCTGGCGTCCGGACGGTCCGTCCGGCTGCAGCGTGGGCACGAGCGACCAACCGAGACCGGCCTCGACGAAACCGAGGATCGCGTCGGCCGTGTCCAGTGACATCGTCGCCTCTGGCCGCACCTCGAACTGCGCGAGCGCTCGCCCCTGGAGCGCGTGGTTCCGCGTGCCGACCGGGTAGGCGAGGAACGGCAGGTCCTGCAGATCCGCGAGCTTGGGTCTCCCCCGCTTCGGCGCGCGATCGGCCGGCACGACGAGGCAGGCGTAGGCGGTGGCGACCTCGAGCGACGCGATGTCGTCCGGCACCTCGGGAACGTGTGCGACCAGCACGTCGACGCGACCTGCGCGGAGCGCCGCGAAGTCGACCGTCGAGATCTCGGCGAGGTGCAGCTCGGCCGCGGGTCGACGCTTCCGCAGCGCCCGGAGCCACCCGGGCAGGAGGCCGCGGATCAGCAGGGACTCGGCCTGGATCGTCAGCGAGCCGTCGAACTCGTTCGCGCGGATCCGCGCGACGACGCGCCGCAGGTCACGCAGGAACGGCTCGACGAGTTCGAGCAGCTCCCGACCCGCCGGCGTCGGGCGCATCAGGTCCTTGCCGACGCGTTCGAGCAGGGCGACTCCGACCTCAGCCTCGAGCTTCCGGACCTGCTGGTGGAGTGCTGGCTGCGTGATCGGGTAGTCCGCGGCGCGCGCGGCCTTGGCGTAGCCGCCGGACGTCGCCACGAGGTGGAAGCCGGCGAGTCGGTTCAGGTCGAGGGTCAATCGTGACTCCGAATCAGGGCCACCCGGTCGGTCGGCTCGGGTGCACCGCCCATCATTCACTTCTACTTCATGACACACCATCTCTGATTATTTCTCGCCAAACGCTTGGATGGGCGAAGTTCTGGGGAGCCCCGACAGGGGACCCCCCCATGGATCGAACCGACAAGACGCGCGGCCTGCTGCCGCTCCTCACCACCCAGTTCTTCGGCGCGTTCAACGACAACGCGTTCAAGATGCTCGTCGTGCTGCTCGGGTTCGCCGCTGCGAACCAGGGTGCCGAGGCCGAGAAGCAGGTCGTCGCGACGACCGCGTTCGTCGTGATGACGCTGCCGCTGATGCTCGGTTCGGTGCCGGCGATGCTCCTCGGCGACCGGATGTCGAAGCGGACGCTGGTCGTCCGGACCAAGGTCGCGGAGCTGCTGCTGATGGCCGCGGGCACCGTGGCGCTGACCGTCGCCCCGACCGGATGGGCGCCCTACGCGGTGCTCGCCGGCATGGGGCTGCAGAGCGCACTGTTCGCGCCCGGCAAGTACGGGCTGCTCCCGGAGCTCCTGCCGCACCACGAGCTGGCGCGTGCCAACGGCCGCCTGGAGGCAGCGAGCTTCGTCGCGATCATCCTCGGCACCGTCGCCGGCGGACTCCTGCTCGAGCACAGCAGAGCGGTGTGGATCGCGGGTGCGGCGCTGACCGCGCTCTCGGCGGTCGGACTCCTCGCGGCGCTCCGCATCCCGCAGGTCCCGGCCAGCGGGCAGGCCGAGCCGCTGCGGCGGGCGCTGACCGCGGCCTTCACCGCGGTGCGTAGCGACCGCACGCTGCACCTCGCGACGCTCGGAATGGCGCTCTTCTGGGGGATCGCGAGCCTGCTCGGTCAGGACGTCCTCGTCTACGCGCGCCACGAGCTCGGCCTGTCCGACAGCATGGCTGCGGTTCCGTACGCGCTCTTCGCGATCGGCGTCGGTGCTGGCTCCCTGCTCGCGGGCCGCCTGTCGGCGGGCAAGGTGGAGTCCGGGCTGATCCCGCTGGGCGCCCTCGGGCTGGCCGCGGTCACCGCGCTGCTCGGTGCGCTGCGCCCAGGGATCGCCGGAACCCTGGCGGCGATGACCGCCCTCGGCGTGGCGAGTGGTTTCGTCCTCGTGCCGCTGAACGCGCTCATCCAGTGGCGTGCACCCGCGGCCCGTCGCGGCGCGGTGATCGCCCTCGTCAACATGCTGTCGTTCGCCGGCATGCTCGTCGGCAACCTCGGCTGCCTCGCGCTGTCGGCTGCCGGCTTCGGCTCCGCATCGATCCTCCTCGCCGCGGCGCTGGTCACCGCGCTCGGTTCGACCTGGGCGGTCCACCTCCTGCCCGAGGCGCTGATGAGGACCATCGTGATCCTCGCGACGCATTCGCTCTATCGAGTCCGCGTCGTGGGCAGCCGGAACATCCCCGAAGAAGGCGGCGTGCTGCTGCTGCCGAACCACGTCTCGTTCGTCGATGCACTGCTCCTCGTCGCGGCCACGGACCGCCCGATCCGGTTCGTCATCGACCGCTCGTGGTACGAGAGGCGCTGGCTCCGCCCGTTCCTGCGCGCGACCGGAGCCATACCGATCAGCACGTCGGACGGGCCGCGGCAGATGCTGCGCGCGCTCCGCAACGCGGGCGAGGCGCTCGACCAGGGCGACGTCGTCTGCATGTTCCCCGAGGGCGAGATCAGTCGGATGGGCAGCACGCTGCCGTTCCGACGCGGCATGAGCCGCATCCTCCGCGGCCGGAACGCGGTCGTGATCCCGGCGCACCTGGACCGGGTCTACGGCTCGTTCGGCAGCGCGGAGCAGGGCCGGCTCCGTTGGTTGCCGACCCGGGTGCCATGTCCGGTCACGATGTCGTTCGGCGAGGCGCTGCCGGCCGACGTGCGTCCCGAAGTCGCGCGCCTCGCGGTCGAGGAACTCTCCGAGCGCGCGAGCTCGATGCGGGCTGCGGAGCTCGAGCCGGTGCACGTCCCGTTCGTCCGCCACGTGCGCCGCGGGCCGCTCCGCCGCTGCATCGCCGACAGCTCGGGACGCAGCATGACCCGCGCGCAGACGCTCGCCGCGGCGACCGTCGTGGCGCGAAGGCTGCGGCCGGCGTGGTCCGCGGGCGACAACGTCGGCATCCTGCTGCCGCCATCGGTGCCGGGTGCCCTGTCAGCGATCGCCGCGAGCCTCGCGGGCCGGGTCGCCGTCCCGCTGAACTACACCGTCGGACGCACAGCGATGGCGTCCGCGATCCGGCAGGCCGGGCTCCGCTCGGTGCTGACTTCGCGGGCTTTCCTCGAGCGGCTGCCCGCAGAGATCGAGCAAGCCCTCGGCGATGTCCAGGTCCTGTTCCTCGAGGACGTGATGGCCGGGGTGTCGGTCTTCGAACGGATCGCCAGCCTTGCCCGAGCGCTGCTCCTCCCACTCGGCATGCTGGAGCGGAGCGCGGGCGCGAAGCGCCGCGTGCGCGTCGACGACACGGCGACGATCTTGTTCTCGAGCGGCAGCACGGGTGAGCCCAAAGGCGTCGTGCTGTCCCACCAGAACCTCCGGTCGAACTGTGAGGCGGTCGCTCAGGTCGTGCCGTTCTCGAAGCGCGATGCCCTCGCATCGGTGCTGCCGCTGTTCCACTCGTTCGGCTGCATGGCGCTCTGGTACGTCCTCGACCAGGGCGGCCGGATCGCGTTCCACTCGAACCCGCTCGACGCGGGCGCGGTCGGTGAGCTGGTCGCACGTCACGACGCGACGGTCCTGATCGCGACCCCGACCTTCCTGCAGCTCTACCAGCGCCGGGTCGACCCCGGCCGCTTCGGCTCGCTCCGCCTCGTGCTGACCGGCGCCGAGAAGTTGACCGACGACCTGGCCGACGCGTTCGCCGACCGCTTCGGGCTGCGGCCGGTCCAGGGCTATGGAGCGACGGAGTGTGCGCCGGTGATCGCGACCAGCTCGCCCGGCTACCGCGCGACCGGGTTCTTCCAGGCCGGCTCCCGCAGGGGTTCGGTCGGCCGACCGCTGCCCGGCGTCACCGTCCGCGTCGTCGACCCGGAGACGCGCGCGCCGGTTCCCGTCGGTCAGCCGGGACTCCTGCTGGTCCGCGGCCCGAACGTGATGCGGGGCTACCTCGGTCGCGAAGACCTGACCCGTGAGGCGATCGTGGACGGTGAGTATGTCACCGGGGACATCGGCTACCTCGACGCGGACGGCTTCCTCTACCTGACCGACCGCCTGTCCCGGTTCAGCAAGATCGGCGGCGAGATGGTCCCGCACGGAACCGTCGAGGAGCACCTCCAGGCCTGCAGCGCCAGGACCGAGCGGGCGTTCGCAGTCTGCGGGCTCCCGGACGGTCGCAAGGGCGAGCGCCTCGCGGTCCTGACCACGCTGCGTCCCGACCAGCTCGAGGAGACGCTGGGGAGACTCCGGACCCGCGGGCTGCCCCCTCTGTTCGTGCCCCGCCCGAACCAGTTCGTCCACGTGGACGCTCTTCCCGTCCTCGGCACCGGAAAGCTCGACCTGCGACGCGTCCGCGCGATCGCAGAGTCCGCGGCCGCGCTTCCTGCCTGACCGGATGCGAGGCCGCTGGACGAGGTGTCCGCGTCACCGATCTGGGTGCGCGCCCCACATGGACGGGGCTGGCACACAGAGTCGGCCGGTCCATGCCGCAGCCCCACGACAGCCTGTTCTTCGCCGCGTTCGGGAGTCCCGAGGACGCAGAGGGGCTGCTCCGGGCTCTGCTGCCGCAGGAAGCCACAACCGCCATCGACTGGAGCTCGCTCCAGCGCGCGACCGACGCGCTCAAGGAGGTCGGCAAGACAGCGGCACACGTCGACCTGCTGTTCTGCGCACGCTTCAGGGATGAGCCGGGAACGATCTACTTCCTGCTCGAACACAAGAGCTACGACGATCCCGGCGCAGTCCTGCAGTGCCTCCGCTATGCGGTTCGGATCCAAGCGCGCCATCGCCGCGAGCACCCGGAGGACCCGCTTCTACCGGTCGTTCTGCCTGGGCTGATCCACCACGGCCCAAGACATTGGAACGCACCCCTGAAGCTCGCGACCCTCACCGGCGGACCCCAAGGTTTCCACGATGCGCTCGGTGAGCATCTCCTCAGCTTCAGCGTGCTGCTCGAGGACCTGACCCGGCGATCCGACCGAGAGCTCGCCGCACTCGCGTCCACCGACCGCGCGCTCCTCGGACTCCACGCGCTCCGCGACGTCCGCAACACCGCCGACGTCCCGGCCCTCTTCCGCGGACTTCGCTACCTGCTCCATCGCCTCGCCGAAACCTCCAGCGGCGCCGAGTTCCTCTCCAGCTTCTTCCTCTACGTCACGCAGGTCCTCGATCTGCCAGGTGACGAACTACGCGCTATCATCCACACAGAACTTCGGCCGAGTCAGGAGGACCAGATGGCTTCGACCTACGACCAGATCTTCGGAAGCGGCGTCGCGAAGGGGATATCTCAGGGGATATCTCAGGGGATCGCGCAGGGACGCATCGAGTCGATCCTCGTCACCCTCCGCGCACGCTTCGGCGACGTGCCAGCACCGATCGAACGTGCCGTCGAGTCCGCATCTCCCGATCGGTTGGTCGAGCTTGTCGCTCGCGCCGCAATCGTGGAGCGAATCGAGGAACTATTGCTCGAAGACAAGGCGACCGAGTAGGCGCGCAGAACACCCGCTCGCAGCCTGTGACCAAGTCGGCCTACAGCCTCCGAGTTGCTTGCTTGGCGGCGGCGCCCAGCGTGAGCCCAGTCAGGTCGGGTTTTTTTGGGCGCCTCGACTGGGTTTTCGCGTCCGGTCCGGAGCCCCACGGCGTTGTTAGTGGGCCGTGTCGTCGATCAGTGCAGTTCAGCTTCCCGGGCGCAGGCGGTGCCGAGAGACGTGGGGGAGAGCTGAACGCTTCGGCGAGGGACGGAACCGGAGAGAAGAGAGGGGCGGCCATCCTTGGCGTGACCTCTCGAGCGCGCTAGCCTGCGCGCTGGAGACTGCGCGCCCGACCGACCGGGTGCGCCGGTTCACTGGGGACGGGTCTCCGAATCGGCGCCCCGACGGTCCTTGCTCTCGGCCCCCCCAAGCCGCGGGCCCCAGGAACGTCCTGCTCCGAGCCGGCAAGCAGGGCGAACCTCACCTCTCGGGAATGGCGCAACGCATCCAGACCACGCTGTCACTGCTCCAGCAAGCACTGGCCGGGGACGACGCCGCGAGCACCACGCTGCTCCGCTACTACCGCGTTCGGCTCGAGCGCTTCCTGGCCGGGCGACTCCCGTCGTCGAGCCGGAGTCTGCTCGATACGCCCGACCTCGTGCAGGAGATCCTCGCCCGGGCCTGGAGTCGGCTGCCGGAGTTCGATCACCGCGGGCCGGGTTCGTTCTGGGCCTTCTTGCGCGCCTCGGCCCTCCACGCGGTCGCCGACGAATACCGCCGCAGCAGCCGCGGCCTCCAGCAGAAGACGCTGAGCGACA
Organism: Planctomycetota bacterium; assembly: GCA_027621295.1. Taxonomy (GTDB): domain Bacteria; phylum Planctomycetota; class UBA1135; order UBA1135; family UBA2386; genus JAQCBR01. The sequence continues at coordinate 5,649 of JAQCBR010000023.1, read as the reverse complement.
CTTCCGCTCCCGACGAATCGGTGTCGGGCCGCTCTCCGCTCGACGCGCTGACCAACACGGAGGCTTTCGGCGCGTACGAGGATGCCCTCGGCAAGTTGGACGAGCGGCTCCGCACCGCGATCCAGCTGCGGCTCGAGCTCGGATCGACGTTCGAGCAGATCGCCGTGGACTGCGGGTTCTCGACCGCCGAGGCGGCTCGCAAGGCGGTTGGCCGCGGCATCCAGGAAATCGCGAGGAGGATCGAACGGGGCTGAGCCCGGACGCACTCGCCGATGAAGGACCTCCCCGAAGACCTGCCGACCTCGGAAGCGGATCTGCTCGACCAGCTGGCCGCCCAGCTGGCCGACGGCTCGTCGATCGACTGGGACGGCTACCGCGCCCGGGGCGTGTCCGAGAGGCAGATCCGCGCGTTCCGCACGCTGGCGATGCTGCGCACCGCGCCCCCGGACGACGAAGAGGATGGGGACGGTCGTGATCCCGCGATCCCACACGGCTACGAGGTGCTGGAAGTCGCCGGGCGCGGCGGCTACGCGCGCGTGCTCAAGGCGCGGGACGAGACGCTCGGTCGGATCGTCGCGCTGAAGATCCTCGACCCCGTGCTCGGCGCCACCGACGCCGACCGCGAGCGCTTCCTCCGCGAGGCGCGGACGATGGCGCAGACCGAGCATCCGAACGTGCTCCGGATCTTCGGCCTCCACACCGCCCCCGCGCGCACGGGCCCACCCCACATCTCGCTCGCGCTGGAGTGGATCGACGGCGAGGACTTCGGCCGGATCATCGAACGGAGGGGACCTCTCCATCCGATCGAAGCGGTTCGCGTCGGCATCGACGTCTGTGAAGCGCTGCAAGCACTCCACGACCGCGGCGTCGTCCACCGGGACGTGAAGCCGCAGAACATCATGCGTCGCCGCGGCGGCACGACGATCCTGCTCGACTTCGGGATCGCGCGACGGATCTCGGACGAGGAGGTCGTGCTCGGATCGACGGCGGGGACCCCCGCCTTCGAGGCGCCGGAGGTCCTCGGCGGCGGGCAGCCCACTCCTGCGAGCGACCTGTTCTCGGTCGGGGTCCTCCTCTACTGGCTGATGACCGGGCTGCTTCCGGTCCCCGGGGCGAGTGCGCAGGAGCAGCGCGACGCGACGAAGGCTGGCCGATTCGTTCCGCTCTGGCAGTGCCGCACGGACGTGCCCAAGTCCGTGTCCGACGTCGTCTCGACCGCGATGTCCTTGCTCCCCGGCGAACGACCCGCGTCAGCGAAGGCGCTCGCCGATGCACTCCGTCGCGTGCTGCTGCCCGCAGACCAGAGGGACCCCGCTCCGTCGGCCAGGGCGCGGAGGTTCGGCAGCTGGGCGACCCCGGTGGCAGCACTCGCCGCCGCCGCAGGCGTGCTGATCGGCTTCGAGCTCGGCGCGACGCTATCGCCCGCCGATGCCGACCAACCCGACCTAGCCGCCGACGGCCATCGCTGGATCGAGTACCCGTCCAACCAGGCCAAGCCGCGCGACGTCGTGCCGGCCGAGATCCCCCCCGGCGCTTTCGAGTTCCGGGTGCCTTACGAGGCTCCCGCTGCCTCTGGCGACCAGCGCGTCCTCCGCTGCCCCGAGGACTTCCCGACGATCCAGGAGGCGATCGACGCGAGCCAGCCCTTCGACCGCATCCTGATCGGAGCGGGCACGTGGAACGAAGCACTGTCGATCTCCAAGCACCCGGTCGAACTCTGCAGCCAGGACGGACCGCGGGTCACGCGGCTCGACGCGACGGGACTCGACCGCGCAGCGGTGTCCACGGCCGACCTCGAGAAGGCCTACAGCCTCAACAGCGACTGGCGCGAGCGTCCGTTCGTCGTGCGCGGCCTATCGATCACCGGGGGAACCGGAACCAAGTCCTCCGACGACAACAACGGCGCGGATCGCTACGGCGGCGGCCTCCACCTCACTGCCATCCCGGCCGTCGTCGAGCACTGCGTCGTCTACGGCAACGGCCTCGACCAGCCGACGACGTTCGGCGGCGGGATCGTGGCCAGCGGCACCGCGAAGATCCGTGACTGCGTGGTCTTGGGCAACGCGGCCTGGGCCTGCGGCGGCGGCATCTTCTCCCTGGGCGAGGATGCCGAGGTGTTGGTCGAACGCTGCACCGTGTTCGGCAATTCGGGGCGGGATCTCTTCGGTATCCAGGGTGGGCTCGCCGCTTCGCACGGCGGCACCATCCTCGTCAAGGAGTGCATCGTCTGGGGTAACGCTGGCGAGCAGGTCGGGACGTTCGGCCCCTACGAGAAGGGCGCGGTCCGGGCGGTCAACAACTGCATCATCAGCGATCGCGACTCGAGCATTCCGCGCTTCGTCGACTTCCGCTCCGGTGATCTCCGGCTGGTGCCGGGATTCGCGGGCGTCGACGCCGACGGGCGGGCTACCCACGGCGCGCTGCAGAGCCGCTGATCCCACGAGCAGCCGAGCTGCATGACCACCGAACGATTCCAGATCATCGGAGAGATCGGCCGCGGCTCACGATCCGTGGTCTACAGGGCTCGCGACGTGCTGCTCGACCGGGAGGTCGCGCTGAAGGTGTACGCACGGTCGTCGCACACCGCGCCGATCCGCGAGCACTTCCTGGGTGAGGCGCGCGCGCTCGCGGCCGTCGAGCACCCCCACGTCGTCAGCCTCTGGGGGATCGAGGAGCGCGACGACGAACTCCGCATCGCGCTGGCGCTCGTCGAGGGAGAGCCCTTGACCGCCGCCAGACGCCCGCTGTCCGCGAGGAGGATCGCGGAGATCGGACGGGATCTGTGCTCCGCGCTCGGCAGCCTCCACGCACGCGGACTGCTGCACCGCGACCTGCGCCCGGAGAACGTGATGCTCCGACCCGACGGATCGGCGGTGCTGCTCGACTTCGGCGTCGAGCGTTCGCTGCCCCATCCCGAGGCGGTGACGGACTTCGACGAGTTCGACGCTCCCGAGCTCCGCGCCGGCGATGCGTTCACCGCAGCCACCGACGTCTACGCCCTGGCGCGCCTGATGCTCTGGCTCGGGGGCGGCCGCCTGCCGGAACCGCTCGCCAGCGTCGTGGCGCGCGCGACCCGCGCCGAGATCGCGGAGCGGACCCCAGATCCCGAGACGCTGTCGATCGAGCTCGTTCCCTGTCTCGCCGTGAGGCCCGCACGCCCCTACCGGCTTCTCGCCGCCGGCGTCGCGGTCGCGGCCGGCCTCGCGCTCGGCGCAGCCCAGTGGATCCCCGGAGACGGCGGAGACAGCCCGGCGCCCCGTGCGGAGACGGACGTCGACGCGGGCGATGGGTGGCTCGTTCGCGGGGAGGGCCTCCAGATCCGCTTCGCCGAGCTCGTCCGCGCGATGCCCTGGCGCACGACGTTCGAGGGTCGCGTCCCCGATCCCCTCCCCGCCGATGCCGTCGTGCTGCGCGTCCCGGAGGAGTTCGCGACGGTCCAGGAGGCTTACGACGCCAGCGCCGACGGAGCGTTCATCGTCATCGGGCCCGGCGACCACGGGGTCAGGCCCCTGCTCGCGGACCAGGCGAAGACCGTGACGCTGGTCGGACTCGAGGGCGCGGCTCGCACCGCGCTGCTCGCGCTTCCGTCCGACCTGGAACCGTCACCCGTCGTCTTCACGAACGCACCCGGCGCCACGGTCTTCGTCCGCGGCCTGACCCTCGCGATGGGCAACGGCTACAAGCTCTTCAACAAGGACAACGGGCGATACATCAAGGCGGGCGGCGGTGTCATCGCGCAGAGCGAATCCCGCATCGTCCTCGAAGACTGCATCGTCTGCTGCAACGGCCTCGGCGGCTCTGCCTTCGGTGGCGCACTCACGACCGCCAGCGGCGGCGCGCTCGAACTCCGGGACTGTCTCGTCGTCGCGAACTACGCGACGCTGAACTCCTGCATCGCCTGCATCGAAGACGGAACGATGGTGGCCGAGCGATGCACGTTCACGCGCAACGCAGCATCCGGGGACAACGTGTCGATGGGCGGATTCACCGTGCTCCGCGAGGGCTCCATCCGCCTCGACCAGTGCATCGTCTGGGACAACGCTGCCTGGACCGGAATCGGGCGCGACTACACCACACCGGAGATCCAGGCCTCTGGTCTCGGTGAGATCGTGATCGAACGCTCGATCACGTACCAGCCCTACCCTGGATCCGGCAATCGATCCGTCGATCCGCGATTCCGGGACCCCGAGCGCGGCGACTACCGGCTCCAGTCCGGAGTGCCGTGGAACGACCGCGGCTGCTTCCGGGACTGAACGAGAGGGTCAGCGCGCCGCGACTGCGGGGTTTCGCTGGAGCCGGGAGCGGTCCAGAATGCCGCGCCCGATCGCGCCTCGTAGACCACGTGACCTCCCTCTCTGCCGTCGTCCACATCCACACCGAGCGCGGCACGCGCGCCGTCCGCGTGACGGCGGACGCGTCGATCGACACGCCCCTCGGAACGCGCAGCGACGCGCCAACCGCGAAGCTCCACTTCGTGCCCCCGCACGTCGAGATCGAGACGTCCGACCGGGAATCCCACCGGCTCGCGGTCGGTGACGAGCTGACGACGCCGTACGCGGTCATCCGCTTCGAGCGGACCCAGGGCGACGGCGCCGCGGCAGACTCTGCCGCCGAGCGTCCCCCTGCGGCCGAGGACCACGACGCGCCCTCCCCCTCGAGCCTCCCCGCCGACGCCCCGGTCGGCCCGTACCGGGTGATCCGCACGCTGGGCCGGGGTGGCTTCGCGACCGTGTACGAGGTCGAGAACCCGACCCTGGAGCGCCGGTTCGCGCTGAAGCTGTTCCACGACAGCGCCGCGCGCAGCGAGAAGGAAGTCGAGGAAGCGCGTCTGATCGCCGGGCTCTACCACCCCCACGTGATCAGCGTCGTCGACTTCGGCGACAGCCCGCACGGCCAGTTCCTCGTCACCGAGCTGATGGCGGGCGGAACCCTGCTCGAGGCCCTCCGCGCGCACGGCCCGCTCCCCTGGTCGCGCGTCCAGCCGATCGCAGCGGGACTCCTCCGTGCGCTCGGCTACCTCGAGGAGCAGGGTCTGGTCCACGGCGACATCAAGCCAGCCAACGTGCTGCTCGACGCGTTCGGCAACGCGAAGCTCGGGGACTTCGGCCTCGCGGGAACGAAGCATCGCGGCGGCACGGCTGCCTACCTCGCGCCCGAGTCGCTGACGCGCCGCCAGAGCGACCGCCGCTCCGACCTCTACGCGCTCGGGGCCACGCTGTTCACAGCGCTCACCGGACACCCGCCCGTACGCGGGACGAAGGCCGAGATCCGCGCGCAGCACGCTGCCGGGCAGAGACCCGACATCGAGCACGCGCTCACCGGCCGGAGCCCCGTGCTGCGGCGCTTCCTCGCCTCGCTGCTCGGATTCGAACCCGCCAACAGGCCCGCGAACGCCGCCGCCGCGCTCGCCGCCCTACCGGCACCGGACGTCGAGCCCGACGAAACCGAGACGGCAGCTCCCCGCCGCCGTCGCCGCCGCACCGCGTCGGCCTCCGCCGCACGCGCCAAGCCTGCTCGCACGACCCGGCGCGTCCCCAGCCGCCCGCCGACCGAGGCCGAGCTCGTCACGCGCGCGATGATCGGCCTGCTGGTCGTCGCGGCGGCGGCGATCGCCTACATGATGGCGCAGCGAGGCTCCTAGCGGCGGGG
>JAQCBR010000167.1 GCA_027621295.1 Planctomycetota bacterium | reverse complement strand
GCGGACGTCCTCGTGATGCTCCATCGAGGCGAGCTGGGAGGACGTCGTGCCGGCGATCCGGCTGAAGAATCGGCCGCGCTTCTCGAACGGGTGCCCCGACAGATAGAAGCCGAGCGCCTCCTTCTCGAAGGTCAGTCGCTCCATCTCGCTCCACTCGGCGGCGCGCTGCGCGAGCCGGCTCTCGGGGGGAGGCGGCGGTTCCTCGAATCCGAACAGGCTGCCCTGACCGAGCTGCTTGTCGCGGCGCTTCTGGTTGGCCGCGCGCAGCGCCGCTTCGAGGCCCTCGACCGTGCCCTTGCGCGTCGACTCGATCGCGTCGAAGGCTCCGGCGCGGGTCAGGGCTTCGAGTGCGCCCTTGTTCAGCAGCGTCGGGTCCTGCCGTTCGCAGAACACCTCGAGCGAGGAGTAGGTTCCCGCCTCCTCGCGAACCTGGGCGATCGTCTCTGCGAGCCGCGTGCCGACCCCCTTGATCGCGCCGATGCCGAAGCGGATCGCGCCGTCCTCGACGTTGAACTGCCGGAAGCTCCGGTTCACGTCGGGGGGCAGGATCTTCAGTCCCACGCGCCGCGCTTCGTCGACGTATTCCTTCAGCTTGTCGGAGTTGGCGGATTCGACCGTCATGTTCGCCGCGACGAACTCGATCGGATAGTGAGCCTTCAGGTAGGCCGTCTGGTAGGTGACCAGCGCGTAGGCCGCGGAGTGCGACTTGTTGAAGCCGTAGCCCGCGAAGTACTCCATCGTCTCGAAGAGCTCGCGGGCCCACTTGCGGTCATGGCCCTTGCCGATCGCGCCCTCCACGAACTTCTCTTTGAACTCCGCCATCACCTCGGGCTTCTTCTTGCCCATGGCCTTGCGGAGCGAGTCGGCCTCGTTCATCGAGAACGCGCCGACGATGTTCGAGATGCGCATCACCTGCTCTTGGTAGACGATGACGCCGTACGTCTCCTCGAGGACCTCCTTCGTGTCCTCGTGCGGGTAGACGGTCTCGACTTCGCCGTGCTTGCGCTGGACGAACATGTCGACCATCCCCGAGCTGAGGGGGCCCGGTCGATACAGCGCGAGGACCGCGATCACGTCCTCGAACGTGTCCGGACGGAGCCGGCTCAGCAGGTCGCGCATCCCGCCTGATTCGAGCTGGAACACGCCGAGCGTGTCGCCCCGCGTCATCAGCTCGTAGGTCTTCGAGTCGTCGAGCGGGATCGCGTCCAGGTCGATCTCGACGCCGTGGACCGCTCGGATGAGGCGACACGCCTCGGTCAGGATCGTCAGCGTCTTGAGGCCGAGGAAGTCGACCTTGAGCAGGCCGACCTGCTCCAGCTCGGTCATCTGCCACTGCGTGGTGATGTCCTCGCCGTTCTTGCTGAGAGGCACGTAGTCGCGGAGCGGTCTGTCTGCGACGACCACGCCCGCTGCGTGGACCGAGGAGTGGCGCGCCAGCCCCTCGAGCTTCAGTCCGAGTTCGAAGAGGCGCTTGTTGGTCGCGTTCGAATCGCGGATCTCCTGGAGCTCCGTGTCGGTCTCGACCGCCTTGCCGAGCGATGCCCCGGGGCCCTGCGGCACCTTCTTGGCGATCTTGTCGACCTCCCCGAGGTCCACCTCGAGGACGCGTCCGACGTCGCGGAGCACGCCGCGGCTCGCCATCGTCCCGAAGGTCACGATCTGCGACACGCAGTCCCGCCCGTACTTGTCCCGGACGTAGTCGATCACCTCGTCACGCCGCTCGCCGCAGAAGTCGACGTCGATATCCGGCATGCTCACGCGTGACGCGTTCAGGAATCGCTCGAACAGCAGGTTGTAGCGGAGCGGATCCAGGTTCGTGATCTTGGTCACGTAGGCGACCATCGACCCGGCCGCCGAACCGCGGCCCGGTCCGACCGGGATGCCCTGCCGTCTCGCGTGCTCGATGAAGTCGGCGGTGATCAGGAAGTAGCTCTCGAAGCCGAGCTGCCGGATCACGTCGATCTCGTAGTCGAGTCGGGTGCGCACCTCGTCCGTGATCTCGCCATATCGCTCGCGCGCGCCCTCGACGCAGATGCGCTCGAACATGTCGGTCGGGCTCTCGTCCGTGCCGGTCTCGAAGATCGGCAGGTGGTAGACGTTGAACTCGATGTCGACCTTGCAGCGCTCCGCGATCTCGACGGTGGCCGCCAGCGCTTGGGGTACGTCGCGGAACAGCTCCGCCATCTCCGCGCGTGACTTGAAGTAGAGCTCCCGGGACGGCATCCGGAAGCGCTGCGGGTCGCTGATCACCTTGCCGTTGCGGATGCAAAGCATGATGTCCTGCGCGACCCAGTCTTCGCGTCGGATGTAGTGGACGTCGTTGGTGGCGACGACCGGAGTGCCGAGTCGCCTGTGGATCTCCAGGAGCAGGGGGTTCAGCCGCCGTTGGGCCTCGACTCCCGTCTCCATCAGCTCGAGGTAGAAGTTCCCCTTGCCGAGGATCTCCTCCATCTGCCCGACGACGCGGCAGGCCTCGGCGGTGTCGCCCGACTGCAGGAGTCTCGGGATCTCGCCGGACAGGTCCCCGGAGAGTCCGATCAGACCCTCGGCGTGCTGCGTCAGCGCCTCCCGGTCGATGCGGGGGCGGTAGTAGAAACCTTCGAGGAAGCCGATCGATGACAGCTTCTTGAGGTTGTCCCAGCCCCGGTCGCTCTGCGCGAACAGAGTCAGCTGCTGTGTGGGGTTCGATGCGGACGTGGGCTCTCGTCTCGAGCGCCCGGCCTCGTAGGCGGTCAGGCCGAGGACCGGCGACAGTCCGGCAGACTTGCAGCCCTTGTAGAACTCGATCGCCCCGTAGAGGTTGCCGCTGTCGGTCAGCCCGAGCGCGCGCTGCTCGTCGGCCGCGGCCGACTGGACCAGGTCTTTGATCCGGGCCGGTGCCGAGAGCAGGCTGTAGTGGCTGTGGGTCCTGAGATGGACGAAGTCCGGCACGCTCATCGTGTTCTCGGCCGGAGGATCGACCACCGGCGGGCCGACCTCATGCCGGTCCCGCGGCCCTCCTGGCGCGTCCGGGATTCTAGCGCCGGCGCGACGACAACCCAGGGCGCCGGAGCGCCGACGCGCGGTGGGGTTCACCGCGCCTGAGGCAGATGTTCAGGTCCCGGTGGCCGCGCCCGGACAGTCGGCGGGCGTCGCTGATTCCAGCAGGCCGACGGTTCGCGCCGCACGCTCGAAGATGTCGAGCGCGCGATCGCACTGCGCGCGCGAATGCGTCGCCATGTAGGACGAGCGGATCAAGTCGCCGCCCGCCGGGACGGCTGGAGCCGTGACCGGGTTCGTGAAGAGGCCGAACTCGAACAGCGTCTTCCAGTAGGCGAACAGCCGGTCCTGGTCGCCGACGAGCACGGGGACGATCGGTGTGTCCGCGTGCGTGACCCGCAGACCGATCTCGGTCAGCTGGGAACGCACGTAGTGGGCGGTCGCCATCACGCGCACGCGGAGCTCCGGCTCGGTCTCCATCACGTCGAGCGCAGCCAGGGCCGCAGCGGCGGCGGACGGGGGGATCGACGCCGAGAAGATCAGCGAGCGTGCGTGGTGCTTGATGTAGTGGATCACGCGCTCCGTGCCGGCGACGAACCCGCCGAGGCTCGCGAAGCTCTTGCTGAACGTGCCGAGGACGAGGTCGACGTCCGCCTCGACTCCGCAGTGCTCGACGGCGCCGCGCCCGTTCTTCCCGAGGACCCCGGTCGAGTGTGCTTCGTCGACGAGCACCCGCGCTCCGTACTCGCGCGCCAGTCGCACGATCGACGGCAGATCGGCGATGTCGCCCATCATCGAGAACACGCCGTCGACGATGATCAGCTTGCCGCGCGGGCCAGACTCGGAGACGCGACGCAGCTGGCGTTCGAGGTCCTCCATGTCGCCGTGCCGGAACTTGCGGACTTCCGCGAAGCTCAGCCGCGCGCCGTCGAAGATCGACGCATGGTTCTCGCGGTCACAGAAGATCACGTCCTCACGCCCGCACAGCGAGGCGATGACGCCGAGGTTCGTCTGGAACCCGGTCGAGAAGCACAGCGCGGCCTCTCGTCCGAGGAACTTCGCGAGCCGACGCTCGAGCACTTCGTGGAGCTCGAGCGTGCCGTTGAGGAACCGTGAGCCGGTGCACGACGTGCCGAAGGTCTCCAGCGCGCGACGGGCTGACTCGACCACGTGGGGGTGGTGGGTGAGCCCGAGGTAGTTGTTGCTGCCCGCCATCACCAGGCGGCGCCCCTCGATCTCCACCTCCGTGCCCTCGCTTCCCGAGATCGGGAGGAAGTACGGATACATGCCGTGCGCCTGGAGGTCGCGGGCGCGGGTGAATCCGTCACACTTGTCGAAGAGGTCCACGTCGATTCGCAAAAGGGCCGGATCTGGCCCTCTTTTCACGCAGGTTAGATTCCGGTGAATATCTGGGCAATCGTTTCGAAAGCGCCGGTCCAGATGTCTCCTGGACGACCTGCCGGCGATCCGCTTCGCTGCGCGGCATCCTGATGGCAGACCCGATCCTGATCACCGGGGCGACCGGGTTCCTCGGACGTGCGTTGGTGCGCCACCTGCTCGACGCAGGAAGAGGAGCCGCGACGCTCAGACTCCTGGTGCGGGACTCGGGCCGCGCCGAGGCGCTCGGTCTTCCGCGAGAGAGTCTGGTAATCGGCGACATCACCGCTCCGGACAGCCTGGTGTCGGCGGTGCGCGGGGTCGGCTGCGTGATCCACCTCGCTGCTCGGACGACGGCGCTCCGCCCCGCCGAGTTCACCGAGGTCAACGCCGGAGGCACCCAGAACCTCGTCACGGCGCTGGAGCAATCCAACCGGGACGCGCGGCTCGTGCTGGTCTCTTCGCTCGCAGCTGCACGCCCGACCGTGGACGGCATCGGTTCGGGCGCTCCGCCGGAGAACTGCTGGCCGGTGTCGCGCTACGGCAGGAGCAAGCTCGAGGCGGAGCGGACGTTGCTGGAGCACTGGTGGTGGATGAACTGGGCGGTCGTCCGACCACCGGTCGTCTACGGCCCGGGTGACCCGGCGACCGCTCTGCTGTTCCGGCAGGCGACCGCGCTGATCACGCCGGTGCCGGTGCGTCGGCGTCCGCTCTCGGTCGCCTACGTCGATGACGTGGTCGACTGCATCGCCCGTGCAGGTCTGAGTCGGGGCGTGGTCGGTCACCTGCCGATCGACGGTGCCGAGCGGACCGACAGCCATGACCTGATGCGTCGCGTCGCGCGCGCTGCGGGTCGGCGCGCGCGCCTCGTTCCGTTCCCGATGCCGCTCGCGCGGCTCCTCGGTCCGGTCGCCGACGCCTACGCGCGGGTCCGCGCCAGGCCGAGCTTCATCAGCAGCGACAAGCTGCGCGAAGTGTCGGCCTGCGGGTGGGTCGCCGATCCGGCACTCGCCGAGCGCACGCTGGGCTTCCGCGCGAAGGTCGGGCTCGACGAGGGGCTCGCGCGGACGTGGGAGTCGATGCGCTCCTGATCCGGGCTCAGCCGAGCAGGTGGGTGAGCAGTGCCTTCTGCGCGTGGACGCGGTTCTCCGCCTGCTCGTAGATGACCGAGCGGTCCCCGTCGAGCACGGCGTCCGTGACGCCGACGCCACGGCGGACCGGCAGCGGGTGCATGAACAGCGCGTTCTGCGTGGTCTGCATCGCGGTCTCGTCGATCAGCCACGACTGCAGCGAGCGCTTGACCATCGTCTCCCGCTCGGGGTCGTCCCAGTACTTGGTGGAGCCCCAGGACCGGGTGTAGACGACTTCCGCGCCGCGGAGGCCGTCCTCGAGCGAGTTGACCACCCGGACGTTGCCGCCCGCCCTCTCGGCGTGCGTCGTCGCGGACTGGACGACGTCCGCATCGAGCTCGTAGCCGAGCGGGTGGGCCAGGGTGACCTCCATGCCGGACAGCGCTGCCATCTGCAGCAGCGAGTGGCACGGGCCGATGTTCTTCGGCAGCGGATTGTTGGTCCAAGCCAGCGTGATGCGTCGGCCCTGCAGCCGGAGCAGGCGCTCGCGCATCGTCATCACGTCGGCGATCGCCTGGCACGGGTGCTCCATCGTGGACTCGAGGTTCACGACCGGGACGGTCGCGTGCTTCGCGTAGGCGTGCAGCAGGACCTCGCGCCGATCCTCCTCCCACGACCCGGTCCGTCGGAGCTGGCGGATGCCGAGCGCGTCGACGTAGCGGGACAGGGTCCGCGCCGCGTCCTTGACGCTCTCCTCGGCGAGCCCGTCCATCACCGCCTGGTCGTCGGGCTCGAGGTCGTACATCTCGCGATCCGCGAAGATGTTGATGCAGTGGCCGCCGAGTTGGACGGCCGCGACCTCGAACGAGACCCGGGTGCGCAGGCTGCGGTCGAAGAACAGGAGGCCGAGCGTCTTGCCGGCCAGGATCTGGGAGGATCGTTTCCCCTTGGTGCGTTCCGCGAGTTCGAGGATGTTCTCGAGATCTTCGCGGGTCAGGTCGGCGGCGGACAGCAGGTCGCGCTTGGTCAAGTGTGGCCCCCTCGGGTGGCTGTGGAATGGCGCATGATAGGCCGCTTCGGATGACAGGGACAAGCGACGAGGACGAGCGTTGGATGCGGCGGTGCGTGGAACTCGCCCGGGTCGCCGCGGCCCAGGGTGAAGTGCCGGTCGGCGCCGTCGTCGTTCGTGACGGCGTGGCCCTCGGCGAAGGGCACAACCTGTGCGAGACCCTCGGCGACGCCACGCAGCACGCCGAGCTGATCGCGCTGCGGGCGGCCTTCGCCACGGTGGGGGAAGGCCGTCTCCCCGGCGCGGTCGTCTACTGCTCCCTCGAGCCGTGCTTCATGTGCGCAGGCGCGATCCTGCACGCGCGCGCGGACCGGATCGTGTTCGGAGCCCACGACCCGAAGTTCGGGGCGTGCGGATCGCTCGCCGACCTGCCCACTGACCGCCGCCTGAACCACCGTTGCCCGGTCCACGGCGGGCTGCTCGCGGACGAGGTGGCAGCGCTGATGCGGGGGTTCTTCCGCGAGCTGCGTCAGACTCGTCCCGACACTGGACCGCGTGGTTGAAAACCGAACGGTCCGTGGCATGATCCTCGGCCCGTCGTTCCAAGAGCCGACGCCTGCGGAGAGGTGCCAGAGCGGCTGATCGGGACGGTCTCGAAAACCGTTGTATGCGAAAGCATACCGGGGGTTCGAATCCCCCCCTCTCCGCCACTTCTCTTCTCTCGAAGGCCGAACGCCTCCGGAGGGGTTGCTGGAGCGCCTTGCGAGGCGCCCCGGTCGCCCGTGCCGAAGGTCTGGGGTCGTCGGGGTGAAGAGGCGGTCCGGCGCCTTCGGGCGTCCGGATTGACAAGCAGATCGCGGCGCGGGCCCTCGGGCCCGCGCGACGTCCAACGCCGGGTCGGCTACCCATGGAGAGGTGACCGAGTGGCTTAAGGAGCTCGCTTGGAAAGCGAGTGCAGGGTAACTCCTGCCGGGGGTTCGAATCCCCCCCTCTCCGCCACTGGCCGATCCGGCCAGGACGTCCGCCGGCGCGTCTGCGCCGAGCC
>JAQCBR010000022.1 GCA_027621295.1 Planctomycetota bacterium | reverse complement strand
GGATCAGTCCGCCCGGCCGGACCATCCACTGCCAGCGCGGCACGTAGTCGAGCAGGAAGTGGAACGCACCATGCGTCTGCGGGTAGGGCGACGCGAGGCCCTCGGCGAAGCCCGCACGGTACTTCATCGCGTTGACGAAGGGCACCATGCCGAAGTGGAACGCGCACCACATGCCCGGCCAGATCCAGCCCTTGGGCACCACGCCGAACAGCGTCGACGGCACGTCCTGGCGTTCGGCCGGGAGCAGGGCCTCGCCCTCGGGGTCCTCGCCGGGACCGTACTGGTCCGCGCGGTGCATCACCCCGCGACCGAGGCCCGCACCGCGCGCGTGCAGGTCACACCAACCGACCAGGTAGTCGGCGCGTCCGCGCAGGTCCTCGAGGATCGACAGCCCGTCCTCCAGGCTCCGCATCGGGATCCCCCAGACGCGGAGCCGACCGCTGTGCACCTTCTTGAGCTTGACCGTCAGCTCGGTGAACGCACCGAGCATCCCGAAGCCGGAGATCGCCGCGTGGAACACGTCGGCGTTCTGTTCGCGGCTGCAGTCGAGGAGGTCCCCGCCGGGCGTCACCAGCCGGAACGACTGGACGTGGTCGCCGAACGTGCCGACCGCGAACGCGTTCTTGCCATGGATGTTCATCGACGCGGCGCCGCCCATCGACACCTGCATGGTCCCGGGCACGACCGCGGGCCAGTAGCCGTGCGGGATCGCGTGGCGCCACAGGTCGCGGATGCGCACGCCCGGCTCGACGCGGGCGACGCCGGTGTCCTGGTCGAAGGCGAGGATCCGGTTCATCGCCGACAGGTCGAGCACGCGGCCGCCGTCGTTGGTCGCGGCGTCGCCGTAGCTGCAGCCGCTGCCCCGGAGCGCGAGACCGCCGGGTCCGTGCTTCTCCGACAGCGCGTCGGCGATCTGCTCGGCGTCGCGGGGGCGGAACACGTCGGCCGCATCGCCGACCGCCATCCCCCATCCGCGCACCGGCTCGCGCTGCCACGGCACGCCCGCCATCAGAGCTTCATCCTCCGGAACAGGAAGGACGGCAGGTGCCGGATCACGAACATGATCGGCCGCCAGACTCCGGGGACGTAGACGATCGCGCGGCCGCGGTCGCGCGCGCGGACGACCGCCTTCGCGCAGCTCTCGGCGGAGATCGGCAGCGGAACCTCGAGGCCTTCGGTCATCGGGGTGCGAACCGGCCCCGCACGCACCGTGGTCACGCGGATGCCGTGCCGCCAGAGCCGGTTGCGCAGCGCCTCGAGGTGCGTGTCCTGGGCCGCCTTGGATGCGTTGTAGCCGGGACGGTCCATCCGACCGCGGTCGCCGGCCACGCTGGTGATCGCGACGATGTGGCCGGCCCGTCGTGCGAGGAAGCGACGCGCGGCCGCGTTCGACCACGCCATGCAGCCGAGCGCGTTGATCCGCAGCATCTGCTCGTCGCGGTCGGTCGGGAACTCGTCGATCCCGACCTCGGGCATCACGCCGGCGACGTAGTGGAGTTCGTCCACGGGGCCGAGCTCCGCCTCGATCCGCTCGAACAGCGGTTCGACGGAGCCCGTATCGGTGACGTCGTGCACGTAGGCGTGCGCCCGCGTCGTGCCGACCTTGTCCTCGATCGACGCGCAGAGCGCGTCGAGCTCGTCCCCGCGCCGTGCGAGTACGGCGACGGGACGGGCCTCGTGCGCCAAGCGGCGCGCGAGCTCGGCACCGATCCCCGACGAGGCGCCGACGACGACGATCGTTCCACTGGTCTTCGCTGGCATCTCGATTGTCTCCGTTGGATCGGCATCCGGACGCGCGCGACTGTCGCCGAACCTGGAGAGCCACGATCCGCTTCCCCTTCGCGAGGGACAAGCTCAGAGGTGCGATCGCTGCAACGGTGGCACCGGAGCACGGGCAGGAACAACGCCTGGACATGGGACGTGGACCCGCTCGCCCACTGGTATCGGACGTCTTGGCTGCACGTGACACCGTCGGTCCCGCGCCGGGACGACAGCAGGGCCTGTGCAGGCTGCCTGGATCACGGCGATCCGATGTCACGCGTGCATGCGCAGCCGTCGCCTCACCGAACTCCTGCTCGCGCTCGGCGCGGCCGCGCTGCCAGCGTGCACGGGAGTGGCGACCGGCCGGGGACCGGAACCGCTGCCCGGCGAGCGCGCGACTCCGCGCGCGCTCTGGACCGAGTCCCACGCACCCGGACTCCAGCTCCAGCGACACGGACAGCTGGAGGACGCGTCGGTGTCGCGGATCGAGGACCCTCTCCGACGCAGCGCGATGCGCTTCGCGCAGGGGTTGGTCACCGAGAACCGTCGGCGGATGGCGCGCGGCTTCGGCGAGCTGCGGCTGGGCTCCTACTCGATGCGGGAGTGCGACGCCGCGCTGTCGCTGCGAGCCGACGAGAGGCGGGCCGAGGCGCGCGCCGACCAGCTCGATGCGCTCGGCCCGACGATGCTCCGCGGCCCGCTCCGGGACGCGCTGCGGGAGCTGCCGATCTCACGGGACGCCGAGATCACGCTCGACGAGCTCTGCCGCAGCCACGACCCGTTCCGAGCGGACCGCTCCGATGCGGCGTCCGCCGAGGACCGCGGCCGCCTGGCGGTCCGGGTGCGGGCCTCGGACCCCGCGTCCGGGCTCGAGCTCGGCTACCGATACCGGGGCTTCCACGCGCTGTCGTCCGCCGAGCGGGTCCGGCTGCGGCTGGATCTGGCCGTCGCCGAGCGGACGACGGTCCGCGTCGCCGTGGCCCATGCGTACGCCGAATCGCAGCCGGACTTCCGCGTCGAGGTCGGCTGGGAGGTGGACGCCGACACCCGGGTCCACGTGACGATCGGCAACCGGATCGGCCCGCTGCCCACCCCCGGACCCTGGCCTGGATCGGACCCCGCCGACGAGACCGGCGCAGGGGTCTCGTTCTACGTCGAGCAGCTGTTCTGATCGGACTCCGCCGGGGCAGGGGCGGCCCCTGGCTCGACAAGTTCCTCGATCCGGCTTGCCCGCGACGCCCCGATCGACCGATCCAGGGGATCGGGGAGGATCTCCCCCCGGCCGCCGGGTCCCGCTGGAGGGATCCGAGGCCGCGTTCGTCGGAGGCCGCCCCCGGGGGCGACCTTGCGCCATCCGACGCCCCCCGGTTTCATGACTCCAACCCGGCCCGCACGGGCCCGATGCCTCACCATGGGAACCAAGCTCCTCACCCCCTTCCTGCCGCTTCTCGTCCTCGCCGCAGCGCCCGCGACCGCCCAGCAGGGCCAGCAGGGCTCCGGCGGGATCAAGGTCGGCCGGACCATCGAGCTCAACAAGGACGGATCCGTGAAGGGGGTCATCCCCGCGAAGACGGACGGTGGAGCGAAGGCCGGGACCGAGCAGGAGCCGGCGAAGCAGGACCCGGTCAAGCCCGCTGAGATCGACCGGGTCGACGAGCTCCGGTCGCAGCTGGAGCGCGCGAAGGCCGAACTCGCGGCGGCACGCGGCATGGCCGAGGCCGGCGGCTTCCCGACGCGGGCGCGCCCGTTCCTCGCCGGTCGAGCGATGACCGCCCGGACGCTGGACCTCGGCGTCGAGGCGATTCCGAAGCCGGAGGTCCAGGCGACGGGCAACGCGAACCCGCGCCCGATGGCGTCCGCTCCCGCGAAGGCCGGCGGCGCCCGCGTGGCGACCGACGACGACGCGATGCCCGAGGGCGCGATCGCGACCGTCAACGGCCAAGCGATCACCGAGAAGGAGTTCCAGCAGGTGTTCGACTACTTCGCGAGCCGCCCGGGGGACACGCCCGAGGCGCAGAACCGGAAGGACGCGATGCGCGCCCTGGTCGTCCAGAAGGCGGCACTCGCCCGCTTCCGCGAAGAGGCCGGCCCCGCCCGCCAGAAGATCGATGAGCTCGAGAATCTCCTCGCCGGCGGCGCGGAGTTCGGCGAGGTCGCGAAGAAGCACTCGCAGTGCCCGAGCTCCTCGCAGGGCGGTGACCTCGGCTTCTTCCGCCGCGGCATGATGGACCCGATGTTCGAGATGGCCGCGTTCCAGACCAAGGTCGGCGCGCGCTCGGCCGTCGTGCAGAGCGGCTTCGGCTACCACCTGATCCAGGTCGCGTCCCACGAGGACAAGGACGGCGCCGAGCAGGTCCGCGCCAGCCACATCCTGGTGATGTTCGACGATGACCAGCAGGCGGTCCGCCAGGTGATGATGGAAGCGATGCAGGGCCGGGTGGACCTGGTCTTCGCCTCCGACGACTGGCTCGCCAGCTCGCCGTTCTGACGCATCACGTTCCGGACCCGTCCGGCGAGCTCCGACTCGCGCGCCGCCGCTGCGGCGCACCGCAACCCTCTCGGCTCCGTGCCGGCCCAGGCCGCCACGGAGCCGTTTCGTTCTCCCCTCCCTCGCTCCTCCGCAACTCGCTGATGTTCCGACGCTCCGGCTCCTTTGCCGCCTACTACGTCGAGGGCAAGCTGCCCGACCCGACGAGCCCCGCCTTCGCCGAATCCCTCGAGAAGCTCCGCTTCCGCACCATCGAGAACGCCGCGTCCGAGGAGAGCTCGGTCGGCTGGGTGACCGCCGGAGACCCGACAGGCGACTCTTTCGAGCAGGAGGACATCGACCTCGACCGGGCCATCTGGCTGAGAGTCCGCTTCGACAAGAAGAAGCTGCCGACGATCTGGCTGTCGATCCACCGGACCGAGGCCGAGCGGAGCGCTGGACGGAAGCTCAGCGCACGCGAGCGGAAGGACCTGAAGGAGGACCTGCAGAGCAAGATGCTCCCGCGCGTGCTGCCGAGCGTCGCGTTGGTCGACGTGCTCTACGTGCCCGCCGAGAGCATGGTCTACCTGTTCGGCACGTCGAAGGCGGTCCGCGAGGAGTTCACCAAGCTGTTCTTCCAGACGTTCGCTGCGCGGCTGATCCTGGCCGACGCGTACGAGATCGCCTGCCGCAGCGGGATCGGCCGCGATGCGCGCAACTACCTCGAAGAGGTGGCCCCGGTCCGCTGGATGAGGGACGAGGCTCCGGTGTTCGGCGCGAAGCCGGGCGTGCGCCCGCACGCCGAGGACGACGCTGATGCGGCGGCCGCAGCAGCAGCAGCACACACGCAGCACGAAGACACCCCTGACCACGACGAGCGCCACGAAGAAGAGGCCGAAGAGGCATGAGCGACGCATCCAACCACGGCTTCCTCGGCGAGGAGTTCCTGACCTGGCTCTGGTACCGGCTCGAGACCGAGGGCGGCGACTTCGACCTCGGGGGCGGCACGGTGATCGGCGTCGCGATGGACGACTACCTGGAGTTCGCCCCGCTGGACGAGGACGAGACGCTGCAGACGATGCGCAAGGGCATGCCGACGCGCAGCCCCGAGGCGCGCACCGCGCTGCGCAGCGGCCACCGCCTGAAGAAGGCCAAGCTGATCGTCGCCCAGGGCGAGCGCGAGTGGACCTTCGTGCTCGACGGCACCGAACTCGAGCTGCGGAGCGTCAAGCTGCCGCAGGACGACGAGAGCTGCGAGTCGCAGGCCGAACGCGATCGGGAGCGTGCCGCGCACTTCATCGAGATCCACAGCATCGTGCGCCGACTCTACGCGCGCTTCCTCGAGATCCGCCTGCGCCCCGACTACCTGGGCACGGCGGCCGAGAAGCAGGCTGCGTGGATGCAGGCCTGACGAGCGAGCGGTAGAGCCCGTTCGAGCGCTACCGCGACCGCGCGCCGGGCCCCTCGGGCAGCCGCACGAGGAGGCCCCGGAGCAGCAGCTCCGCGAGCTCTTCCGGACTCCGGGCGCGGACCTCGGTCACCCAGGTCTGACCACCCCGTCCGACCTGGGGCTCGTCCTGGAAGAACGGGTCCGCCTCGAAGCGGCTCCCTGGGCTACCGAGGTGCCGCGCGATGACCTGCCCGGGCACGGCAACCTCCTGCTCGGTCCACAGGACCCTGCCGTCGGCAGGGTCGAGGAACGTCCAACGCAGCGCGATCTCCTGCGGACCGGCGACGGCCGCACCCGAGACCGCGCGGAGCTCGGAGATCAGGACGGAGTCCACCTGGAACACGCGGACCAGCTCCGTCAGCAGTTCCGGGGTGGGCGCGGCGCGAGCGCCGTCGACACGCGCGACGACCCCGGCCGGAACCGCGCCGTAGCCGTGGTCCCGCATCACCGTGTGCAGGCTGGACTCGACGAACTCGGCCATCGGCCCCAGCGACTCGGACGAGGAGGCGACGGGGAGGATCGCCAGTCGGGACGGAGACGCGCCGCGGAACGGGATCACGTCCGGGGCGGACGCACAGCCGGCGAGAACGAGCGCCACGGCGACCGCGCACGCCCGGACGACGTTCACGACGCGGCGCCCTCTTCGGCCTCGGGCGCGTCGTCGAGCTCGACCAGCAGGTCACCGCCCGCGACGACATCGCCCGGCTTGACCGCGACGCGCGCCACCACCGCGCGTCCGTCGGCCGGGATCGGGTTCTGCATCTTCATCGCCTCGAGGATGCAGAGCGTCTGGCCATCTTCGACGGTGTCGCCCTCGGCGACCTTCACGTCGACCACGACGCCGGGCATGACCGCCTCGATCGCGCGCCGGCCGCCGCCCTTGTGACCTGCGACCCTCTGCGCGGCGAGCTCACGCTCGTCCTGGATCGCCACGACGACACGCTCGCCGAGCAGCTGGACGACGGTGGTGCCCTGCTCGCGCTCGAGGAGGCAGTCGAAGCTCCGTCCGTCGACGAGGAACGAGTAGGCGCCGCCGTCACCGACCGGAGACAGGTCGACGACGAACGACTCGCCGTCGTCACGCACGACCAGCAGCGAACCGTTGCGCCGTTCGAACGTGAACGAGCGCTCGACGTCGAGGGCCTTGGCGAAGTACTTCATCGCATGCCCCTCCCGAGCCTCTCGGCCCGATCCAGGAGGTTCCAGGCTGAGATCGGCGGCCGGGATGCCGCCGACGGTGCGACCGGGATCTCCTCGGTCGCCAAGAACTTGCCGACGGCAGCCGCGAGCGCGGCAAGCTCCAGCACCTTGTCCGACGGGCGCCGGTCGATCCGCTCGAGGATGCCGGTGTCGTAGTCCCCGGAACGGAACTCCTCGCTGTCGAGCGCGCGCATCGCGACAGGCATCGAGGTCGTGACGCCGACGATGCGGAACTCACGGATCGCGCGGATCGCGCGCGCGATCGCCGTGTCCCGGTCCTCGGCGTGCACGACGAGCTTGGCGAGCATGCTGTCGTAGAACGGCGTCACCTCGAGGCCTCGGAACAGCGCCGAGTCGAGCCGCACACCCTGCCCGCCCGGCACGCCGAGCCGGCGGATCCGGCCGAGCGACGGGAAGAAGTTGTCCGGGTCCTCGGCGTTCACGCGCACTTCGATCGCATGGCCGCGGGGCTCGGGCGCCTCGCAGACGGGGAGGCCAGCAGCGACCCGGAACTGCTCGCGGACCAGGTCCACGCCGAACCGCTCCTCGGTGATCGGGTGTTCGACCTGGAGGCGCGTGTTCATCTCGAGGAAGTAGAACGCCCCCTCGGAGTACAGGAACTCGACGGTCCCTGCGCCGACGTAGTCGACCGCGCGCGCGAGGCGACAGGCGGCCTCGCACATCGCCGCGCGGAGTTCGGGCGTCAGAGCCGGACAGGGCGACTCCTCGACGAGCTTCTGGTGACGGCGCTGCACCGAGCACTCCCGCTCGCCGAACGCCGTCACGCCGCCGTGCTGGTCGGCGACGATCTGCACCTCGACGTGGCGCGGACGCGTGACGAACTTCTCGAGGTAGACGCGGTCGTCGCCGAACGCGCCGCGCGCCTCGGCCCGAGCCATGCTCGCCGCGGCCAGCAGGTCCTTCTCCGCGCGGACGATGCGGATGCCCTTGCCGCCGCCGCCGGCCGCGGCCTTGAGCATCACCGGGTAGCCGATCTCGGCGGCCTTCTCGATCAGCACCGCGTCGTCGCGGACGTCGTCCTTCAGGCCCGGCACGAGGGGCACGCCCGCGTCGTCGGCGACCCGGCGCGCCTCGACCTTGTCCCCCATCTTGCGGATCGCGTCCGCCGACGGGCCGAGGAACGTGATGCCTGCCTCCGCACACGCTTCGGAGAAACCCGCGTTCTCGGACAGGAAGCCGTAGCCCGGGTGGATGCAGTCGGCGCCGGACTCACGCGCCGCGGCCAGCACCGCATCGACGCGGAGGTAGCTGTCGGACGGAGCCGAGCCGCCGATCCGGACCGCATGGTCGGCGCGGCGGACGTGGAGGGCGTTGCGGTCCGCGTCCGAGTAGACGGCGACCGACTCGATGCCCATCTCGCGCGCGGTGCGGATCACGCGGAGCGCGATCTCGCCGCGGTTGGCGATCAGGACACGTTGGAAGAGAGGTGGACTCATCGGCGAGACGATCCTTGGAGTCGGCGGTATCGACCGGGGACGTTCGGATTCAGAGCGGGATGTTGCCGTGCTTCTTCGGCGGGTTGCGGTCCCGCTTCCGACCGACGAGTTCCAGCGCCTGGATCAGGCGAGCGCGGGTCTCGCGCGGCAGGATCACGTCGTCGACGTAGCCGTGCGCCGCGGCGAGGTAAGGGTTGTTGAACCGCGCCTTGTACTGGGCGACGAGGCGCGCCTCTTCGGCCCTCGGGTCGGCGGCCTGACCGATCTCCTTGCGGAACACGATCTTCGCTGCGCCCTCGGCGCCCATCACCGCGATCTCGGCGGACGGCCACGCGAGGTTGACGTCGCCGCGGATGTGCTTGCTCGACATCACGTCGTAGGCACCGCCGTAGGCCTTGCGGGTGATGACCGTGAGCTTCGGCACGGTCGCCTCGCAGTACGCGTAGAGCAGCTTCGCGCCGTGGATGATGATCCCGCCGTGCTCCTGGTCCTTGCCGGGCATGAACCCGGGGACATCCTCGAAGGTGAGGAGCGGGATGTTGAAGCAGTCACAGAAGCGGATGAAGCGCGCGCCCTTCAGGCTCGCGTGGATGTCGAGCACGCCGGCGAGGTAGGCAGGCTGGTTGGCGATGATGCCGACCACCCGGCCGCCCAGGCGGGCGAAGCCGACGACCATGTTCCGCGCGTAGGCCTCGTGGACCTCGAGGAACCGCGCGTCGTCGACGACCCGCTCGATGACCTTGCGGATGTCGTACGGCTGGTCGCTCGACTCGGGGACGATCGTGTCCAGCTCGGGATCGGCGCGGTTCGGGTCGTCCTCGGTGGCGACGAACGGCGGGTCCTCGGCGTTGTTCAGCGGCAGGTACGACAGCAGCTCCCGGACCTTGGCGAGGCAGGAGGCGTCGTCCGGCGCGGTGAAGTGCGCGACGCCGCTCTTCTGGCTGTGGATGCGCGCGCCGCCGAGCTCCTCCGAGGTGACGTCCTCGTGCGTCACGGTCTTGACCACGTCGGGCCCCGTGATGTGCATGAAGCTCGTGCCCTCCACCATCATCACGAAGTCCGTGATCGACGGGGAGTAGACCGCGCCGCCGGCACACGGCCCCATGATCGCGCTGATCTGCGGGACCACGCCCGACGCCAGCGTGTTGCGGAGGAAGATGTCCGCGTAGCCGCCCAGCGACACCACGCCTTCCTGGATCCGCGCGCCGCCCGAGTCGTTCAGACCGACGACCGGGACCCCCATCTTCATCGCCAGGTCCATGACCTTGCAGATCTTCTTGGCGTGGGTCTCGCTCAGCGATCCGCCGAAGACCGTGAAGTCCTGGCTGAACAGGTAGACCGACCGGCCGCCGATCTTCGCCGAGCCGGTGATCACGCCGTCGCCCAGGATCTGGTTCTGCTCGGCGTCCATGCCGAAGTCCCGGCAGCGGTGCACCACGTAGCGGTCGATCTCGACGAAGCTGCCCGGATCGACGAGCAGGTCGATGCGCTCACGGGCAGTGAGCTTCCCCTTCGCGTGCTGGGCCTCGACGCGGGCTGCGCCGCCGCCCTCGAGCGAGCGGACGCGCATGTCCTTCAGGCGATCTGCGGGGTTGGACGTGTCGGTCATGGTGGTGGTGCGGCTAGGCCGTCGCGATCTCGGAGGGAAGTGCGGCCAGCGCGTCTCCGAACGGATCAGATGGGGTCCTGGACGATCTCTGCGAGGACGCCGCCGAGGAAGCGGGGGTGCACGAACGCGACCTTCGTGCCGTGCGCGCCGGGGCGCGGGGCTTCGTCGAGCATCGGAGCCCCTGCGTCGGTCAGCACCCGGATCGCCTCGCCGGTGTCCGGGCTGCGGAACGCGAGGTGGTGCACGCCGGGACCGCGCTTGTCGAGGAAGCGCGCGATCGGCGAGTCGTCGGCCGTGGGCTCGAGCAGCTCGATCCGGGTCTCTCCCGCGAGCAGGATCGCGACCCGGACCTTCTCGGTCGGCACCTCCTCGATGCCCTGGAGCACGAGCCCGAGGCCGTCGACCCAGTGACGCAGCGATTCGTCGAGCGAGCGGACCGCCACTCCGATGTGGTGCAGGGCATCGATCATCCTGGCGGCGAGGATAGCCGCCCGACCCTGGGGTTCCACGCGCGGGACCCGGGTCAGGGCACGCAGTTCAGTTCCAGCGGAACAGACGGAGCGCCGCAGCGAACGACAGCAGCCCGACCACCGCCAACCCGACCGCCGAAGTGGCGATCTGCCCGGGGTCGAACGAACCGAGCATGATCCCGCGCATCCCGTCGGTGAACTGGGTCATCGGCATCGCCCGGACCAGCGGCTGGACGAGGTCCGGGAACCGCTCGTTGCTGAAGAAGATCCCGCCGAGAAGCCACATCGGCATCGTCACGAGGTTGATCCACCCGGACACCGACTCGCTGGTCCGGGCGCGGCTCGCGACCAGGAGCCCGAGCCCGGCGAACGTCAGCGTGCCGAGCAGGATCAGGCCGAGGAGCGCGAGCCAGGAGCCGTGCACCGGGACCCCGAACGCGAAGATCCCGAACGCGAGGATCGCCAGCGGCGGAGGCAGCGCGAGCAAGGTCCGACTCATCAGGAACGCGGCCAGGAACTCCCCGCGGCGCATCGGCGTGACCGCGAGACGACGCAGCAGCTTGTTCGACCGCATCATCACGACGTTGTAGCCAATGCCGTACATCCCGGCCCCGAGCAGGTTCATGCCGATCAGGCCGGCGATGAGGAAGTCGATGTAGCGGTCGCCCGGCTCGTCGACCGGCCTGATCAAGGAGCCGGCACCTGGGTCCACCGCGCCGCCGGCACGGAGCAGCGCGCGCTCGACCTGCAGCCGAGCCAGCTCGGAGCCTGTGCGCATCGGATCGAGGTCGAAGACGGGCCGCGCGGGCTCACCCGACACGACGAGGTCGACGAGGCCGAGCGTCAGCGCGCGTCGCGCCTCCATCGCCGTCATCGTCTGCGCGGTCACCCGGTCCTCGGAGTGCTCGTCGATCGCCGCGATCAGCGCTGCCGGGGCATCGTCGACCACGGCGACCCGGCTCGGCTCGGCCTTCCCCTCGCCGAACGCGAAGCCGAGCACGAGCGCCATCACCAGCGGGAATCCGTAGGTCCAGAACACCGCTTCGGGCGTCCGCAGGTGTTCGAGCAGGACCGTGCGGGTCACCGCCCGGAGCACGCGTGGTCTCATGACTCACCTCCGTCGCGGAGCTGGCGACCGGTCAGGTGGACGAACACGTCCTCGAGGCTCGTGTGGCGCGTCGTCAGCGCCTCGAGTTCGACTCCCGCGCGCTCGAACGCGCGCAGGATGCCGGGGAGCACCACGTGCGGCGCCGTCACGCTGAGGTGCAGACGATCGCCGTTCGCGTGGCGTTCCAGGATGCCTTCGATCCCTTCGAGGACCCCGCCATCGACCCGCGCGGCGAGCCCCGGCGCCCGCGCCTCGACGACGTGCGCCGCGCCGAGGCCGGCGATCAGCTCGGCGGGCGAGCCGAGCGCGATCGAGCGGCCGTGGTCGACGACCATCACGCGGTCGCAGAGCTGCGCCGCCTCTTCCATGTAGTGCGTGGTCAGCACGACGGTGCCGCCGTCCTCGTCGCGGTACGCGCGGATCACGTCCCACAGCGAGCGTCGCGACTGGGGATCGAGTCCCGTCGTCGGCTCGTCGAGGAACAGCAGCTCGGGTCGCCCGGCGAGCGCGGTCGCCACCGCGAGGCGCTGCCGCTGTCCGCCCGAAAGGTGCGCGTAGCGGGTGTCGGCCTTCTCCTCGAGCTGCACGAGCGCGATCAGCTCCTCGACCGACCGACTCGGCTCGTAGAGCCCGGCGAACAGCGCGCAGAGCTCGGCGACGGTCTGCTTCTCGAACAGCCGCGTGTCCTGGAGCGACACGCCGATACGCGCGCGGATCTGCTCCGCGTCGCCCCCCCAGTCCATCCCCAGCACCTCGACGACGCCTTCGGTCGCGTCGAGCAGGCCTTCGCAGATCTCCACGGTGGTCGTCTTGCCCGCACCGTTCGGGCCGAGCAGCCCGAAGATCTCGCCGCGCTCGACCGTCAGGTCCAGCCCGTCGACCGCGACGACCGGAGGGCGCCCGCGCGTCGTGTAGACCTTGCGGAGCCCCGCGAGTCGGATCGCAGGACCGCGCCCGCCGTGCGCTGCGCGGCTCATCGCGGGAACGCCTCCGCCACGCCCGCGTCGACCGGGAGTGCGGCTCCCGTCGTCCGCGTCGCCTGCACGAAGAACACGACCGCACGGCCGACGTCAGCGGGCCGAACGCTGCGCCCCAGCAGACTCCGGTCCCGGTAGAACGCACGGAGCCCGTCGGGATCGAGACCGCGCGCGCGCATCCGATCGGGGCCGACCTCGGCCCAGAGTCCGCTCGGCACCTCGTCGTCGCCGAAGACCGCGTCCGCGTGGACGGTGTTCACCGTGACGCCGATCGGCGCGAGCTCGAGAGCGGCGATGCGCGCGAGCTGCGTGGCGCCCGCCTTGCTCGCCGAGTAGGCGCCGAAGCCGGCACCGGGCGCGGGGACGTTCTTGCTGCCCTGGAGCACGATCGCACCGCCGGTGCCCTGGCTCCGCAGCACCGGGATCACCGCGCGGATCGTCAGCAGCGTGCCGGTGAGGTTGACGTCGACGACGCGCCGGAACGCGGCGGGGTCCATGTCCTCGATCGTCGAGACGTGCGCGATGCCGGCGTTGGGGACGACGATGTCGATGCCGCCGAAGCGAGCGCAGGTGCGCGCGACGCAGTCCGCGACGCTCGCCTCGTCGGTCACGTCGACGGTCTCCGTCGCGAAGCGCGACGCGCCGTGCGCGCCCGCGAGACGCCGGCGGACCGCGTCGAGCCGCTCAGCCGACAGGTCGGCGAGCACGACGTGGGCGCCGGCCCGGAGCAGCTCGTCGGCGATCCCGCAGCCGATCGCACCTCCGCCGCCGGTGACGAGCGCGACCTGGCCGGCGAGCGACGGGCGCGCGGCCTTGCCGAGCTTGGCCTGCTCGAGCGACCAGTACTCCATGTCGAACAGGTCTTCGGCAGGCAGCGCCCGGTACGCGCCGACGGCCGCGGCGAGCGCCTTGCCGCGCAGCGTGTGCTCGGCGATGTCAGCGGCGATCCGCGCGGCCTTCGCGTCGTCCCCGAACGCGCAGACACCGAAGCCCTCGACGACCGCCACCCGCGGTTGGGGATCGAGCATCGTCGGCGTCTTGGCGGCACGGTGCCGGCAGGCATCGAAGTACCCGCGGTAGGAATCCACGTAGCGCGCGACCGCGGCGCGCAGCGCCGCCGGGTCCCGCAACTCTTCGGCGCCGACGAACAGGTAGGAGCTCTTGGTGCGCAGCACGTGGTCCGGGGTCAGCGGCCCGGTCGCGCAGAGCGCCGCAGCATCCTCGCGGAGCGAGAACGCGACGAGGTCCCCCGCCGTCCGCGCGTCGGCGACGAACCGACGCGGGCCATCTTCTCCGCCGATCGCGACCGCGCCGCGGAGCCTCGGCAGGAGGTCGGCCGCAGAAGCACACGCACCCGCCGCCGGCACGACGTGGACGCTCCGGACCGCGCGCGTCGCCGCGAAGCGCTCTGCGCGGGCGCAGTGTTCCACCATCCGCACGTAGCTGGACTCCGCATCGTCGGCGAACGTGAAGATCCCGTGGTGCAGCAGCACGACCGCCTCGCACGACGGCCCCATCGCCTCGAACGCGTCCGCCACGGCCTCGGCGAGCGGATGGCCGGGCATGATCCACGGCAGGATCGCCACGCGGTCGCCGAGCGCGTCGCGGATCAGCGCCTCTCCATCCGGCTGGTTGGTGAGCACGCAGATCGCGTCCGCGTGCGTGTGGTCGATGAACCTGTGCGGCAGGAATGCGTGGAGCAGCGTCTCGACGGACGGCGTGGGCGCGGCCGGGTCGAGCAGTCCCGCGCGGACGCGGTGCACCATCTCCTCGTCGGCGAGCCGGGCGACACCGCGGAGGCGGCGCAGCGGCTCGAGCCGGACCGCCGGGAGGCCCGCCGGCTCGATCGTCGCGAGGTCCCAGCCGCTGCCCTTCACGCAGAGGACCTCGAGGTCCTCGCCGGTCACCGCGTCGCGGACAGCCGTCTTGACCGACGTGTTGCCGCCCCCGTGGAGCACGAGACCCGGGTCACGGCCGATCAGCTGCGACGTGTAGACGCGGAGCGCGAGGTCTTCGCCGCAGTCCGGGCCGAGCCGCGCGACGAAGTCCCGAGCCTCTCCGGCGTCGTACAGGTTCGCAACCACGCGAGCACGTTAGCGGGCTCGCGCCAGCGTTCCACGACCGCGGGGCTCACGCCGGGCGAGCGGTCCGGAGCCAGCCGAGAAGGCTCTCCAGATCGGCGGGCATCTCCGCCTCGAACACCAGCCGCTCCCGCGTCACCGGGTGGTCGAACGCGAGCATCCGGGCGTGCAGCGCGTGCCGCTCCGGAACCGGCGCGCCCGCCGGCATCGTTCGCCCCTGGACGTTGCGGGAGCGGTAGAGCCGGTCGGCGACCAGCGAGTGGCCGATGCTCTGCAGGTGCACGCGGATCTGGTGCGTCCTCCCGGTCTTGGGCCGACACCGCAGGTGCGAGAAGCCGTCGAACCGCTCGACGACCTCGTAGTAGGTCTGCGCCTCGCGGCCACCTTCCTGGACGACGATCATCCGATCACCCCGCTGGGGGTTCGGCGCGAGATTGCGGTCGATCCAGTCCGAATCGAATCGCGGCACGCCGAACGCGATCGCCCGGTACTCCTTCTCGACGGTCCGAGCCCGGAACTGGGCCTTCAGGAAGTGCATCGCCTCGTCGTTCCGGGCGAGCACCATCACGCCGGACGTCTCGCGGTCGAGGCGATGGACGATGCCCGGTCGGTCCTCCCCGCCGGCCCGGCTGAGCTCCCCGAACCGCGCCTCCGCGAGGTCCGCCAGGTTGATCGAGCCCTCCCCCCGCCGGCCCTCGGGCCGGTGCGCGCTGAGGCCGGGCGGCTTGTCGACGACGATCACGTGCGCGTCCTCGTAGAGCACGCCGAACGAGGTCGGGATCGACGGCTCCACGGTGGCGGCGCCCGCCGTCTCGCGAGCGGGCAGCAGCGCCGGGTCGACGGTGACGACCTGGCCGGGGTGGACCGAATGCCCAGCCTTCGCCCGCTCGCCGTCGACGAGGACCCCGCCGGCCCGGGCCAGCTCCTTGATCCGGGCCCGGCCGCCGAGGCCGGGCTGGCGCGCCAGGAACACGTCGATGCGCTGCCCCGCGGCGTCGGCGGGGACCTCGATGCGGACCGGTCGGGGCGGCAGTCCGGGGTTGTCCTGGGGCGTTTCCAAGGGGCGGCCACGCTAAGGGCGCCGGTGGAACGGGCAAGCAGGTGGTTCCGAACCCGCGCTGATACCGTGACTTTCCCCAACCACGCCTGTGGAAAGTCTGTGGAAAGTATTTCCCGGGACGGTCGACCGGAGGCTAGCCTCCGGCGCGCTCTCTCCCTCGATTCCGAGCCGCGTCCAGCGGCCTGCGGAGGCTCGACCTTGGAAACGCTCCAGTCCACCACGCTCCAGACCCGGCGCGTGCTCGTCGTCGACGACGACCAGGCAACGCTCCGGACCCTCGGCCAGCTGCTCGAGGACGCCGGCTGCGAGACGACGTGCGTCCCGGACGCCCACCTCGCCTGTGCGCTGCTCGCCGAGCGGAACTACGACCTGGTCCTGACCGACCTCTACCTGGGGACCGACCAGCTGGGCTACACGGTGGCCGAGGCGGCGCGCACCCGGCGCCCCCAGGTGCCGGTCGTGATGCTGACCGGCCGCCCCAGCTTCCACGGCGCCGTCGACGCGCTCCGCTCGTCGATCCGCGAGATCGTCGTCAAACCGGTCGATCCGGACGTGCTGATCGAGGCCTGCGCGAAGGCGATCGAAACCGCCTCGCTGGAGCGGAAGCGGCGCCAGCTCGAGGCCCAGAACCGCGTGCTGATGACCGTCGCGCCGCGGATGATCGAGGCCAAGGACCCGACGACGAGCGGCCACGCGGAGCGCGTGATCCAGTACACCGACCGGTTGGCCGAACGCTGCGGCGTCGGTGAGGAGGACCGCGAGTCGCTGCGGATGGCGGCACTGCTCCACGACGTGGGCAAGATCGGCGTCCCCCGCGCGATCCTGTGCAAGGAAGGCCCGCTGACCGCGGCGGAGCGCGAGGTGATCCAGGCCCACCCCCAGGTCGGCTACGACATCCTCGCCGACCTCGAGGACTGCGAGGACGTCCGTCTCTGGGTCGTCCAGCACCACGAACGCTGGGACGGCCGCGGCTACCCGCACGGGCTGCGCGGCGAGGAGGTCGCGCTGCCGGGCCGCATCCTGATCCTCGCCGAGGTCTACGACGCGCTCGCCGAAGCCCGCTCCTACAAGCCGGCCTGGCCTCTCGACAAGATCTCCGCGTTCTTCCGCGAGCAGGCGGGCAAGCACTTCGATCCCGAGCTCGCGCACATCGTCGCGGACGGCCTCGACCGCGAAGGGCGCCGGTTCTTCGCGCCGCGCACGGACCTGCTGTTCTGATCCGATCGAGCCCGTGAGGACACGGGCCGACCGGCGGCCGGGCCTGATTCCGGACGGTCGCCGCCGACGGAGCGCGAATCCGCGCTGCCATCGGCGCCACGGGCATCGCATCGCGAAAGTCGCTGGAGACAGGGGCTTGGCACGCTCGGGGTGCGACTCCACAATCCCGTCCGAAGGCCGCGTCACGCCTGCGCCCTGCACGGCGGAACCCCTCGGCGCGTCCGGATCGCCCCCGCTCGTCCGCCCATTCCCCCTCCGGCGGCCGGGCGCCAAGCCCCCTTCCGTCATCCCCGAAATGATCGTGAACCGACGCCGCGACCCTGCCCTCGCGCTCGCCTGCCTGCTCGCGCTCTACGCCGCCACCGACGATGCCCAGGCCCAGGCGGCGCGCTCCGCCACGGTCCGCGGCCAGGTAGCCGAGGCGTCGAGCCGTGCGGACGAAGTCCCCGCGCTGCCCGCCGACATGCTGCCGGTCCAGGGCGGAGCGTTCGAGATCGGCACCGATGCGAAGGCCCTGCTGGAGATCGAAGAGAAGCTCTGGCTCGCCCCCTCGCAGCGCGTCTCCGACATGGCGCGCCTGATGTCCGAGCTCGGCACCCGCAAGGTCGAGCTCCAGTCGTACTACATGTCGAAGTTCCCGGTCACGAACGGCCAGTTCAAGGCCTTCGTCGAGGCGACCGGACACCGCTACCCCTACCACTGGTGGCGCTTCGGTCGCGAGGACGACTACCAGCAGCGGCTGAAGGACATCAACGAGACCGTCCGCGACGACGCGAGCGACAAGGGCCTCGACTACTGGAAGGTCAACTGGAAGGACCTGCCCTGGCAGATCCCCCAGGACGAGATCCGCCGCGGCCAAGGCGTCCCGATGGACGACTACCCGGTCGTCTACGTGTCGTGGTTCGACGCGCTCGCCTACGCGGCCTGGGCCGGGATGCGACTGCCCTCCGAGGAGGAGTGGGTGTTCGCCGCCACCGGCGGCGAAAGCCGGCAGTTCCTGTGGGGCGACGACCCCGAAGGCCTTCAGGTCCAGCGCGGCACCCGCTTCGACCGCCTCTGGGAGGTCGGCCACTGGGGTGAGGCGACGCAGGGCCCGTTCGGCCACCAGGACCTCGCGCTCGGCGTGTGGGAATGGACCGGCAACCTGGGCTTCTTCTCGTTCCCCGAGGACAAGAAGGAGTTCGACAAGGCGCTCGACAAGCTCTTCCAGGACAAGCTGTTCCGCGACGAGAAGGACCAGAAGGTCCAGGCGACGCTGAAGCACCGCCCGAACTGGGCCGGTGACAAGGT
Organism: Planctomycetota bacterium; assembly: GCA_027621295.1. Classification (GTDB taxonomy): domain Bacteria; phylum Planctomycetota; class UBA1135; order UBA1135; family UBA2386; genus JAQCBR01. The sequence continues at coordinate 21,553 of JAQCBR010000022.1, read as the reverse complement.
CGTCGCCAAGGGCGGCATGTGGACCAGCATGAAGTCCGAGCTGCGGATCGGGACCCGCGCCGACATCGAGGCGATCCAGACCCTGGGCGGCCTCGGCTTCCGCCTCGCGAAGAGCACGATCCCGGCCCGCGACATGTCCGAGTCGCGGATCAAGCTCGACTACGACTACTCGTACTTCGGCGACGGCCAGAAGCCGAACCTCGCCGACCAGGTCGGCATGGAGCGCTACGACCTGTCCGGCGACGGCAAGCAGGTCCTCGGCTACCACGCGATCTCGGTCGTGCCGGTCAACATGGCCGTCGAGAAGGAAGAGAAGGCGCCGACCAAGGACAAGCTGTTCGAGGCGACCGTCGAAGGCCACCGCCCGTTCATCGTCGGCACGCTGATCACCACCGAGAAGCTCCAGGCCCCCGCCGTCGAGCCCGGCATCTACACGCTCTGCTTCCGCCACTCGGGGATGCCGAGCGAGCTCCAGAAGGCGCTGCCCGAAGCGGTGCGCGCGCTCAAGGCGGCCGAGAAGAAGGGCGGCGAGGCGGAAGCCGAGCCGGGCGACTGGACCAAGGCGCTGAAGAAGTTCGGCATCACCAACGAGGAAGTCCTCGCCGGCACGGTCGACTTCGTGCGGCTCGCTCCGGGCGGCCTGAAGGTCTCGACCAAGCAGCACATGTGGGTGCTGCGCGACAAGAAGGGCGACTTCGTCGCGGCTGGTCCGTGCAAGCAGGTGCTCGACACCAACCCGAAGTACGCGGAAGGCGACGCGACGATCGCCGTCGAGGTCCGTCCTGACGGCGTCGAGCGCATCGACTTCCAGTTCGGCGTCCCGGTCGACGCGCGGGCCCGCGGCCGCGTGTTCGAGATCCCGCTCGAGATCGAGCTCGCCAAGGAGCAGGCCGGCGGCGACCGCTGGCGCATGCCGGCGCCGAAGGAGAAGTGACGGTCAGTCAGGCCCCCGGAATACCCCGGGGGCTCGAGTCAAGGTCACGATGCAGGCCCTGGTTGGCCGATAGTAGTCACCAGACGATCGGCCCCACGAGGACTCGACCTTGGAGCTCAACGACCAGACCAAAGCGGCGCTCTTCCACCAGAACTACTCCGGCGCCCGCCGCATCGAAGGCGTGGAGATCGTCGAGCTCCGCCGCTTCAACGACGACGGCGGCGCGATCACCGAGATGGGCCGCCTGACCGCCGGCATGCACGAGCAGCTGCCGGGCTTCGAGGTCAAGCAGGTCAACTACTCGGAGATCGAGCCGGGGGCGATCAAGGCCTACCACATGCACCGGACGCAGACTGACGTCTGGTATGTGCCCCCGCACGACAAGTTCCTTCTAGTCCTCCACGACTGCCGCAAAGGCTCCCCGACCGAAGGCGCGACGATGCGCTTCGTGCTCGGCGACGGGAAGGACCGCCTGGTTCGCATCCCCCCCGGCGTCGCCCACGGCTGCACGAACCTCGCGCGGCAGATGGGCCGGATCCTCTACTTCGTCGACGTGCAGTTCAGCGCGGATCCGGAGACGACCGAGGAGGGGCGCCTGCCCTGGGACTTCCTCGGCGCCGCGATCTGGGAAGTCCAGAAGGGCTGACCCTGCTGGACCGGGAGACGACCGTCAGGAGTCCCGGAGCATCGCGTCGAACGATCGGCGCAGAGCGACGTCGCTGACCAGCGAGACGTCGCGCGGCCGCGTCGGGTCCGCGGACTCCGCGGACTCGATGCCGTCCATGTCGAGGCCGTGGACCGCGACGAACCGCTCGGCGAACGCGAACCGCGAGATCCGCTCGGGCCCGCCGAGGTGCGCGACCCCACCCGCTCGTCCGGGCAGCGCCGCGAGCAGATCGATCAGCCCCCGCGCCGCGTCGGCGACGTGGAGAGGAGTCCGGAACTCGTCGACGAAGAGCCCGAGCCTCCGACCGTCGACCAGAGCACTCCGCAGCATGTCCGACGCCCCCCGTCGGCCGTCGTGGCTCGGTCCGAAGAGCAGTGGAACGCGGACGACGAGCCCGCCCGCCGCCCGGACGAGCTCTTCTCCCCGGGCCTTCGACCGCCCGTACACGCTCAGCGGTGCCGGGGCGGCATCCGCGCCGTAGGGTGCGGACGACCCGTCGAAGACCAGGTCGGTCGACACGTAGAGGGTCGGCAGACGGTCCGCGATCCGCGCCGACGCCTCGGCGTTGATCCGGTCCGCGGCGTCGGGATCTGCGGCGCATGCCCCCATCTGCGACAGCGCGCCCGCGTGCAGCGCCACGTCCGCCGCGACCTCACGCAGCGATGCATGGACCTCCTCCGGGTCGCCGAAGTCCGTGACCACGTCGGCCTCGCGCCTCCCGATCGTCACCACTTCGTCGCCGCGGGAGAGGAGTGCCCGATGGAGATGACGGCCGAGGTAGCCGGTGGCTCCGCTCAGCAGGACGCGTCGGGTTCTCTGCATGGAGTGCTGTTGGTCTCGGAGACTCGCTCGGCCGTGGCGTCCGCGCGCCGCCCGGCGCACGATAACGACCGATGCCGCGACGTGCGCTCATCCTCGCGAACCCGATCGCCGGCGGCGGCCGCGCGCGGGCGAAGGCTCCGGCACTCCGCGATGCGCTCGCGGCGAGGGGCTTCGAGGTGACGCTGCGCTTCACCGAGGGCAAGGGGGACGCGCGCGCGTTCGCGGCCGAGTCGGCGAGCCCGCAGCACTGCGACGTGGTCGTCGCCGTCGGCGGCGACGGCACGCTCAACGAAGTCCTCAACGGCATGCCGGACCCGTCGCTGCCGCTCGCCCAACTGCCGATGGGGACCGCAAACGTGCTCGCCTGCGAGCTGCATCTGCCCAAGTCCCCCGAGCGGCTGGCTGCGCTGATCGTTGCCGGCAGGACGCGACCCCTGGCCGTCGGCGTCGCCGGCGACCGACGGTTCCTGCTGTTCGCCGGGGTCGGGCTGGACGGGGCGATGGTCGAGCGCCTCGAGCAGGTCCGCCGCGGCACGCTCGGCAAATGGAAGTGGGTCGCACCGGTGCTCCACGTCGTGCGAAGGCTTCCCGCCCACGACATCCGTCTGACGACCGAGGCCGGGGAACAGCGGTCGGGGCTCTCCGAGCTGCTGATCACCCAGGTCCACCAGTACGGCGGAGTCTTCCGGATGCCGCGCGAGGTCTGCAGCCGGCCGGGGAGCTTCGCCGCCGTCTGCTTCCGTCAGCGGACCCGACGCGCGTGGCTGATCGCGGCGTTCCGGGCGTTCACGTTCGGACTGCGGCCCGGCCGCGACTGCGAGATCCTCTGGCTCCGCGAGGCACGGATCGAAGCCTCGGGCCCGACGCCCTACCAGCTCGACGGCGACCTCGGTGGCCACAGCCCGCTCACCGTGACCACGCTCGACCGCGCGGCGCAGATCGTCGTGCCGTGAGGGGCGGGCGCCGGGGCTAGAATCCGGCCCGTGCAAGGCACCCAAGCTCTCGTCCACATCGGCGACGTCCCGTTCGGGGGTGACAGCCGGTTCTCCATCATCGCCGGCCCCTGCGTGATCGAGGGCCGCGACCACGCGCTCCGCCACGCCGAGGCCGTCACGTCGATCTGCCGTCGGATCGGCGTTCCGGTCGTCTACAAGAGCAGCTTCGACAAGGCGAACCGGACGTCGATCGGGAGCTTCCGCGGCGTCGAGATCGAGGAGGGGCTCGCCATCCTCGCCGCGGTGCGCGACGCGCTCGGCGTCCCGGTGCTGACGGACGTCCACACCGAAGACCAGGCGACGAAGGCGGGCGAAGTTGTGGACGGGCTGCAGATCCCTGCGTTCCTCTGCCGCCAGACCGACCTCCTGCTGGCGGCCGGCCACACCGGCAAGGCCGTCAACGTGAAGAAGGGGCAGTTCCTCTCCCCCGACGACACGCCCCACCTGATCGAGAAGGTCCGCTCGACCGGCAACCCGAACGTCCTCCTCACGGAACGTGGCACGAGTTTCGGATACCAGACGCTGGTCGTCGACTATGCGGGGTTTCCGACCATGCGGGCCGCGACCGGGGCCCCGCTCGTCTTCGATGCCACCCACTCCGTCCAACGCCCCGGTGGTGCCGGCGGCCGCTCCGGCGGCGACCGGACCAAGGTCCCCTACCTCGCACGCGCCGCGGTCGCGTGCGGCGTGGACGGCCTGTTCATGGAGGTCCACGAGGACCCCGACCGAGCCCCGAGCGACGGACCGAACATGGTCCCGCTCGCCCAGCTCGAGACCCTGCTCACCGCGCTCCGCCGCGTCGAGGACGCGGTGCGCGGCTGAGGCCCTGAGGAGGGTCAAGGCTTGAGCCAGCACGACGACGACCTCTTCGGCGAGCGGCTCGAGTTCTACACGTTCGATCCCGAGCAGCTGCGCGCGGCGCTGCCCGAGGTCGAGATCGTCCGCGAGGTCGGCAAAGGCTCGATGGGCGTCGTCTACGAGGGGAGACGACGCGCCAACGGCGAGCGCGTCGCGGTCAAGATCCTCCCCCCGAGCCTCACTCTGACCGAGCGATCCCTCGCGCGATTCCTCCGCGAGGCCGCGCTGATGCGACGCGTCGAGCACCCGGCCATCGCGCGCGTGCTCGACCTGGGCCGCCGGGAACGGATCGCGTTCTTCGTGATGGAGTTCGTCGAGGGCATGAACCTCGACGAGCGCCTGGCGATCGGCCCCCTGCCCGTGCAGCAGGTCGCCGCACTCGGGGCCGCCTGCGCGCGCGCGCTGCACTTCGCGCACGAGCGCGGCGTCGTCCACCGCGACGTCAAGCCGGGGAACCTGATCCAGCGCGAGGACGGATCGGTCGTCATCACCGACTTCGGGCTCGCGCGGGAGAGCGGCTCGGGGTCGATGACCGAGAGCGGCGCCATCGTCGGAACACCGATGTACATGGCCCCCGAGCAGGTGCTCGGCGAGCGCGACGCGATCGGTTCGCGCACCGACGTGTACGGGCTCGGCGCGACGCTGTACACGCTGCTCGCCGGCCGCCCACCGTTCGAGGGTGGCTCCGCCCAACACGTGCTGCGCCAGGTGCTCGAGCGGCGCCCGCCGCGCCTCGCCAGGCTCCGTGCCGACGTTCCGCAGGATCTCGAGGCGATCCTCGCGAAGGCGATGTCCGCGTCGCCCGCCGCACGCTACGGATCGGCCCAGGAGTTCGCCGAGGACCTGGAGCGGTTCCTCGCCGGCGAACGCGTGACCGCCCGGCTGCCGGGGCCCGTCGGCCGCGCATGGCGAGCGGTCCGCGCGCGGCCACTCCTGTCGAGCCTCTGTGCGGTGATCGCCGCGCTCGCGCTCGGCGCGCTGCTCCTCCAGCAGGACCGCGAGCGCAACCGCCTCGAGGCGAGCCTCGCCGGAGCCGAACGCTCCCTCGCGCTCGCATCGCGCGCCAGCGACGACCTCGGCCGGCGCATGACGCCGCGCGAACGCAGCGACCTGCTCTACCAGTCGCTCGCCCAGGCGTCGGAGGTCATCGCGCAGGACGCGACCTACTGGCGCGCGTGGTTCGTGCGCGCCAAGGCGCACTTCCAGCTCAACGCCTGGCGCGACGCGATCTCCGACCTCGACTCGACCGAGCGCGTCCTCGGCGAGGCGACGCCCGATCTGCTGCGCTTCCGCATCGACGCGCTCAGCCACCTCGGCGATCCGCGGAGCCGCGCCGAACTCCAGGACGACCTGTTCCAACTGCTCGACCTGGACCCGAGCCGGAGCAACCGCTGCGTGGTCGCGAGCGAGATGCTGCGGATGGCGGAAGCGCTGCCGCCCGAGGACCGGCCCGAGGTGCTCGGCACGGTGGAGCGCGTGCTCGGCGCACCGGTCGCCGACGACCCCTACGACTCGTCGGTCCGCGCGCTGCTCCTGCACGGCCAGGGAGACGTCGAGGGCGCGCTGACGATGATCCAGTCCGCCGAGGTCCGTTTCCCCGGCGACGCGATCGTCCACGCGACGGCCGCGGACCTCTACCGCCGGGTCGGCCTCGAATCGGACGCAGAGGCCGCCGCGGGGCGAGCCGCTGCCCTCGACCCGCGCTACGTCAGGCTCCCCGAAGCGAAGGAGCCCGACGCGCCTGCGGGCGTCGACGTCGGCGAGATCCAGGGCTTCTTCGACGGACTCGACACGCTGATCCGCTCCGCCGACCGGCAGCGCTGAGCCGCGCGCCCCGGCCCTACCAGAGACCGAGGATCAGCGCGATCCCTGCGGACGCTTCGAGACCCGCAGGGTTCGGCGAGGGTCCGACGTACGCCTGGACGACGACCTCGGCACCGACGAGCCCGGGCACGTTCGGAATCGGGATCCGGACCTCGTGCGGCACAGCCGCATCCGGAGTCGCGGCGAGGAGCGTCGCCGTTCCGATCTCGACGAGGACCGTGCAGCCCCCGGGCAGCCATCCCGGGAGTCCAGGTCGAGACCCGAGCGCGAGCAGCCCGACCGACCCCGCAGGTCCACCGCCGCAGCGAACGCGGACACTGCGACCGAGGACCGGGTCATCCGACTCGAGGAACGGTGCCCGCCCGCCGTGACCGCAAGCCTCCCCGACGACCTCCGCAGTCGCGCCAGTCGACACGACGAACGGCTCGGCGCCGTGCACGCCGTCGTCGTGGTCGAAGTACGCCCTCCCCCCGGCGACGAAGAACTCACCGGTGGTCCGGAGGCCGGGCATCGCGGGCGTCGTGCCCGTCGCGGTCCCATCGGTCCGCCAGAGAGCGCCGTCGACGCCTGCGAACCATGCTTCCGCCCCAGCGACGCCCAGGAAGCGGTCGACGGAGCCACCGGGGCCCGGCACCAGGTCCGCGATCCGGGACGCACCGGACGCGTCGAGACGCCACGGCTCGGTGCCGGTCACGCCGTCGTCGTAGGCGAAGACGAACGCGTCGAGACCGACCCGCACGAGCGCGCGCACCTCGCCGGTCCCGGGCAGATCGGTCAGGCGGACCGTCGAGGCCAGCGTCCCGCGCGTCGCCCAGATCTCCGGCCCGTGCAGTCCGTCGTCGCAGCCGAACAGCAGCGCGTCCCCGCACGCGGCGAGCAGCGTCGGACGACTCCCGGTCGGCCCCGGCCAAAGATCGAGGACCGCGGTCCCGCCCACGGTGCCGTCGGTGACGAGCAGCTCGGCGCCGAGTCCCGGGTCTTCGACGACGAAGAACGCGCGGTGCCGCACGGCGAGCCCCGCCTGGACACCGTAGAGCGGGAGCGGAGCCAGCAGCTGGAATCCCGCCGCGTCGACCCAGAAGAGCCCGTCGGACGCACCAGCGCTCGCGGTGCAGACGATCCCCTCGCCGAGCGGCACGAGCACCATCGGGAAGCTCGGCTGGGCCCCGGCGAGCGGGACCCGCTGCGCGACCCCGCGGTCGACGCGGAACAGGTCATCCCCGACCAGCCACAGGAAGCCCCCGCCGACGGCCCAGCGCGGCAGTGGACGCGAGCTCATGTTCAGAGCGATCGGCGAGGCGGGAACGAGGCCGGTCCCGGAGTCACGCCACAGCCATGCGTTCGGCGGATAGCCGACGACGGCGATCAGCTCTTCACGCGCGACGTGGAGACGCGGGCTGCCGTCCTCGTTGAGCTGCAGGAAAGCGTCGGGTGACGAGAACACGTGGTGTGCGACGGTGCCCGTGCTCGTCCCGTCACTCCGCCACGGCGCGGTGCCGGCTGCGCTCGTCGCGCTGAACACCGCGCGTCCTCGCCACGCGACGCCCCCGTTCGGAGCGCTCGAGATCGTGTGACCGGGCGGCGCCTGATGGACGTTCGCCAGGAGCCTCGTCCCGGCCACCGAGCCGTCGGTGATCCACGGTTCCACGCCGTGGGCCAGGTCGTCGGCACGGAACACGGCGGTCCCCGACCCGACACTCGTCCACGCGCCGGGGTAGCTGCCGCGGCCGCCCGGCGCGACGTCCGCGAGCAGCCGTGTCCCAGCCGCCGTACCGTCGGTCACCCACGGCTCGACGCCCGTCACACCGTCGTCGGCCGAGAACATCAGGCTCGACCCGAGCGCAGCCCCCCACGAAGCCATCGCACGCACCCGTGGCACGCGAACCGTGCCCACGAAGGTCCCGTCCGACAGCCAGAGGTCGCCGTTCGCGATCGTGCGGAGCACGAGCCGACCGCCGGCCGACCCGAGCAGCGTCGGACTGCTCGACACGTGCCCGAGCTCGAGATCGCGGACGATCCGCGTGCCGGCTGCGGTCCCATCCGTCACCCACGGCTCGTCGCCGCGCGCGAGCGTGTTGCCGACGAAGAACAGCGACCCGCCGGTGACGACGCCCTGTTCACGCACGCCGTCGAGGATCGTCGGGATCGGTGCCGTGCCGGCGACCGTCCCGTCCGTCACCCACAGCGGCTCGGGGCCGTTGTAGGTCCGGAAGACGAGCCGCCCGCCGACCACGCCGAGAGGCCGTGCGCCGCTCTCGGTGGGGCCCGGATACGCGTCGACGAGCAGGTGGGTCCCGGCGGCCGTCCCGTCGGTGACGTAGGGCTCGGCGCCGTGCACCCCGTCGTCGGCGACGAAGAACAGCCGTCCGCCGACCTCCATCGCGTGCCGCGGGGACGAGCTCCCGGGACCAGGGTGCAGGTCCGAGAGGCGAGCCGTTCCCGGACCGGACCCGTCACTGGTGTACGGCTCGATGCCGTGCCCGTCCTCGAACGCAGAGAAGAACAGCCGCGATCCGATCCCTGCGAGAGGTGCTGGCCAGCTCGAACCGGGTCCGCGCACGATGTCCGCGACGAGCCGAGCTGTGATCCCGTCGGTGGCCCAGAGTTCGCTGCCGTGCACACGGTCGTCGATCGCGACGAACAGGTCTCCACCGACAGCGAGAGGAGCACCGACCGAGGCACTGCCCAGCGGACCGGGCACCGCGTCGACGAAGACCCGGGTGCCTGCCGCAGTGCCGTCGCTGCGGAACAGCTCGAGCCCCGTGGCGGCAGACGTCGCCGCGAACCAGACGTCGCCGGCGAACGCAGTGAACCCGTCCGGCATCGACGAGGGGTCCGGCTCGGGCGTCGTCTGGATGTCCCGCAGCAGCGTGGGGGCAGGGAGCTGGGCCGCGGCCCGATCGGCCACCGGCAGCGCGAGAAGAAGCAGGACGAGACGGGTCAGGGGCTGCATGCGGACGCCCTCCTCGGAACGTGCGCGACGGAACGCTCCCGGGCGGGACGGAATTCTCTTCGGAACCGACCGACCCGACCACGCCCTCCCAGACGCGGCGGCTGTCCGCTGGCCGTTCGCGCAGGCATCGCTAGAACACCCGCATGCGCCGCGCCCGCCTCGTCGATGCCCGCCAGATGCCGGTCTACGACCTGGGACCCGAGCATCCCTTCGCCCCGTTCCGTCAGGAGCCGCTCGCCGACCTCCTGGTGCGCGAAGCGCTCGTGCACCAGGACGAGTGGCTCGTCCCCGAGCCGTGCTCCGAGGACGAGCTGCAGACCGTCCACGACCATGCCTACGTCGATCTGCTCGTGCGGCTCGCGGACCCGCGGGACCGCGAGGCTGTCCGGCTCGGACCTGTCTTCGGACTGGGCACGGAAGACAACCCGATCCGACCCGGCCAGCACCGGGCGGCTGCTGCGGCCGCGGGAGGCACCGTCGCCTGCGTCGATGCGGTGGTCAGGGGGGAAGCCGACGCCGCGTTCAATCCGACCGGCGGCCTGCACCACGCGATGCCGAGCGCGGCGAGCGGATTCTGCCTCTACAACGACCTCGCGCTCGGCGTGCTCGCCGCGCGGCGACACGGCCTGCGGAGGGTCGTCTACGTCGACTTCGACGTGCACCACGGCGACGGCGTCGAGCGGATCTTCCGCGACGACCCGGACGTGCTCACCGTCAGCTACCACGAGTCGCCCGAACGCCGCTGGCCGTTCACGGGGCGGACCAGTGACCGTGGACGCGGCGCGGGCACCGGCTCCGTGCTGAACGTCCCGCTGGCTCCCGGCACGACGGACGCGAGCTGGATCGACGCGGTCGAACGCACGCTCGTCCCCGCCCTCGAGAGGTTCCAGCCCGAACTGATCCTGACGCAGCACGGCTGTGACCCCCACTTCCTGGACCCGCTCGCAGATCTCTCGCTGACGACCTCTGCCATGGCGCGGGCCGCGACGCTGTCGCGCGAGCTCGCGGCCCAGCTCTGCGGCGGGCGTTGGGTCGCAACCGGCGGGGGTGGCTACCAGCCGATCCGCGTCCTGCCCCGCGCCTGGACGATGGTCTGGTGTGCGGTGTCCGGGCGCGCGATTCCTGACCAGGTCGACGCATCCTGGCGCGCCGCGTGGCAGGCCCGTGCCGGCGCGACGCCGCTCGCCGCGAAGTACGCCGACGATCCGGTCGACGAGCCGCGCGCGGAGGCCGCGGCCGCCGCGAACCGGACCACCGTCGACGAGGTGCTGCGCCTCCACGGTCTGTAGCAGCGCGAAGGTCAGCCCGATGCGCGTGTTCCACACCGACGGCTTCCCGATCCCGCTGCCGCCGGGGCACGTGTTCCCGATCGACAAGTACCGGCTGCTCCGCGAGCGGATCGAGGGCGACCCGTGGACCGCCGCGCGGGCCGAGCTCGAGGTCGCACCCGCAGCCACGGACGACGAGCTCGGACACGTGCACGACATGGACTACGTGCGCGCGGTCCGCGCCGGGACGCTGCCGCCGCTCGAGCAGAAGCGGATCGGATTCCCGTGGTCGGAGGCGATGGTCGAACGCTCGCTCCGGTCCTGCGGAGCCACGGTCGCCGCTGCGCGGACAGCGCTCCAGGAGGGCGTCGCCGTCTACCTCGGTGGCGGCACCCACCACGCCGCGCGGGCCCGCGGCGGCGGCTACTGCGTGTTCAACGACTGCGCGGTGGCCGCACGGGTGGTGCAGGCCGAGTCGATACGAAGGCGCGTCCTCATCGTCGATCTCGATGTCCATCAGGGTGACGGCACCGCGGAGCTGTTCCACGGCGACCCCGAGGTCTTCACGTTCTCCGTGCACGGCGCGCGCAACTACCCGCGCATCAAGGTTCCTTCGCACCTCGACGTCGCACTCCCCGACGGAACCGATGACCGGGCATACCTGGAGACCCTCGACGAGGCGCTCGACAGGGCGTTCACGCTTGCCGACCCCGACTTCGTGTTCTACCTCGCGGGAGCCGACCCGTTCGTCCACGACCGCTTCGGCCGACTCGCGCTGACGCCTCGCGGCCTCGCCGCGCGCGATCGCAGGGTCTTCGCGACCTGCGGTGAGCACGGCCTGCCCCTCGTCGTCACGATGGCGGGCGGCTACGGTCGGAACGTCGAGGACACGGTCGCCATCCAGTTCGAGACGGTCCGACAGGCCCTCGCCCTGGACCCAACTGCACACTGCACTGCGCGCTGATCGACATGGAACCCTTCGAAGACGTCTGGCCACCCCGGTCGTTCGAGATGGCCACCGCGACACCCGTCCCGGTGTTCCCCCTGCCGGGCGCGTTCCTGTTCCCCGGCCAGCTGATGCCGCTGCACATCTTCGAACCGCGCTACCGCGCGATGATCGAGGACTCGCTGGACCGCAGCGGTCGGCTCGTGATCGGCACGGTGCTGGAGTCCAACCGCGCCGACCTTCCGGACCGCCCGCCGATCCACCCGATCGCCGGTGTCGGCGAGATCGCCCGCCACGAGAAGCTCCCGGACGGCCGCTTCCTGATCTGGCTCGTCGGCCTCGGGCGTACGCGCATCGAGGAGACCGACAGCGAGCACGCCTACCGACTCGTCCGCGTGCAGCCCCTCGCCGAGGTCGAGGCCTCTTCCAGCGAAGTCGCCGAGCTCGGTCCCAGGGTCCTCGAGGCGATCCGCGCCCGGACCGGTTCGGACTTCGAGGTCGGCGAGGCCAGCCTCGGCGCGCTGGCCGACATGCTCGCGCAGTGTCTGACCCTCCCCGAGGCCATCCTCCTCGGCGTCTTCGACGAGCTCGACGTCGCCGAACGCGCCCGCCGGGTCCTCGCCGCCGCCGACCGGTTCCCGCGACGCGGGAGGTGAAGGCGCGCTGGAAGGCGGCTCGCGAAGATCGAGCTGTCGAGCCAGCGGGCGGCCGAGAGGGCAGACAACCGGCCGCACCCGGATCCGCCGACGGTCCAACTTGCCCCGCGACGGACAGCGCTCTGCGAGGAGCGACCGGTCCGACTCCGCTGTCGAGTCAGCGCGACAGAATCTCCTTGCCGAGTGAACTCGACACTGCGATGGACGACGAGCAGCTCCTGGCAATCGCCCGGCGATAGGCCCCGAGAGCGAAGTCCGCAGGGGTCCTGGTCACACGCGAAGCCGACCTTCCCACCAGCCTTCCTGAGGGCATCGCCGTGGTCATCCAGGGCGTGCGGCGCTGCGGGAAGTCGACGCTGCTGTCCCAGATGCCGGAGCGCATCGGGCTGGATCCTGCCCGATGCCTCTTCGTGAACTTCGAGGACCGCCGCCTGGCCAACCAGCTCGACCACCGAACCCTCGATCGGCTCGTCGCAGCCTACGAGTCCACGGTCGGCGCAGGCGAGGCGGCCTACTTCTTCGACGAGATCCAGCACGTAGACGGGTGGCAGGCGTGGCTGCGCACGGAGTTGGACACATCCTCCACCCGACGCTTCGTCCTCACCGATTCGAACGCCCACCTCCTCTCGGGAGAGATCGGATCGGCGCTCACCGGACGCCATCTTCGCCTCGAGCTGTTCCCATTCAGCTTCGGCGAATACCGACTCGCAAAGCGGAGCGCGACCATGGAGCACTACCTGCTCGAAGGCGGCCTCCCCGCGCCACTCCTGACCGACGAGGGCGACCGACTCCTCCGCGCCTGCTTCAACGACATCGTCGAACGCGATGTCCGCGAGCGGGTGGGAGCGAGGTCGTCGCGACTGCTGCGACAGCTCGCACAGCTGCTGTTCGAGTCAGCCGGTTCGGAGATCAGCATCCGTCGTTGCGCGGGAACGATCGGCATGTCGGTCGATACGACGTCCCTGTATCTGGAGGCCCTGGAGGACGCCTACCTCGTGTTCGGGTGCCCGTGTTTCGCCTACTCCGAGCGCAAGCGCGCCGCGCGCGGCAAGAAGTACTACCCCGTCGACCCCGGCATGCGTCGCGCCTGCGTGTCCTCGGGAAGCGACGACCGTGGCAAGGCGCTCGAGTGCGCCGCGTACGTCCGGCTCCGGCAGACGTTCGGCGATGTGTTCTACTGGCGTGGTCGAGGCGTGGTCGACTTCGTGGTCCTGCAGAACGGCCGGCCTACTCCGATCCAAGTGACTTGGGACAGACCGAAGGAGCGGCACCCCAAGTCACTCGAAGCGTTCTACGAAGATCACCCGCTCGCGAACGAGGGAGTGATCTTCACCGCGCAGGACGTCCGCAACGAGTCGGGCCTGCCAGCCGACCTGGGTCGAGTGGGGCTGCCGGGGAGGTCGTCACGAGGCGAACGAGCCCACCGCCGGGCGTCAGCCCCGCGTCCGCATCGCCGAGCTCGCGTGACCCGCTGCGTCGCGCACGGACACCGCCATCCGGAGCGGGATCGATGCCGGCAGTGGGCCGGGAAGCACGAGCTGGAACGACGTCGGGGTCACCGCCGTCACCTGGCCGAGCGTGAAGAGGAACGTCGGGTCGACCGTGACTCCGAACAGCGACGCGCTGAGGCCCTGCAGATCGCCGAGGCCGTCCGGGTCTCCGACGTCGAGGACGAACGCCCCGGAGGGCGGGATCTGCAGCGCCACGGCAGGTGATCCTGCGGCGACCGAGCCCTGCTGGTGCAGCGCGACGACGCCGTCGATGTCCGCTGCGCCTGCACCCGCGTCGCGGATCGGTACCCCGGTCGAGTCGGCGTCGATCCCGGTGCGGACGTCGACGAGCCGCACTTCGCGGATCTGCTGGAGATCGACGCGACCGGCGACCACCTCTGGATGCGCCGTCAGGTCCGCGAGGTCGAACGCGTCGCCGCCGTAGGACGGCACGTCCGCCGGATCGGCCGCCAGCTCCACCGCGCCGACGCCGCCGAGCCCGCCGTAGGAACCCGTGTGCACGAACGCGAACGCGCCCGGATCGACCTGCGGGCCGGTGTAGCGCGACGGGAACCGCGCGAAGTGCAGGCCGTCCGTGCTGACCTCGACGAAGCAAACCTCGGCGAACGTCGTCCACGGCGCCTGGAACGAGCGGAACGCGTTCTCGGCGACCACGAGATCGGCGCCCGGCCCGTCGACGATCGGGACGTCGAAGCCGAGCGTCAGGAACCCGCCGATGCCGAGCGTGTGCACCGCACCGTCGGGTCGCCCGAGCGCGAACGTCGGCATGAAGATCCCGCCACCCGCCTGGCCCATCGTGTCCGCGGCGACGACGCGGTCTGCGTAGCCGACCTGCGCGCCGACGTGGGCCGCCGGAACGAGACACGCGGCGAAGCCGCCGACCGCACGCGCGAGACGAGCGACACAGAACATCGACACCTCCGACCCCGATTCCACGCGGGGCGCACTCGAGACTCGGGGCAGCAGATCTGCCCGCGAAACCACTCCCTGGCTTCCGTGTTCTGACTCGCGCATCCACCTCGGGCCGCACCTTCCCGCATCCACCCGACCCGGGTTTCCGCAGTGGTCGCGCACCGAGCCTGGGCTCGGGTCGCACGCAGCCGTCGTCCGCGCTCACAGCGGCGGGACCGTGGAGGATTCTCACCTCGCTTCCAGTCGCCAGGAGCGCCGGAGATTGGAACACCGGGAGCGGCCAGGACAACCCCCCGCTCCGCCACCCACCGCGGCGGTCCACGAACCGGGCGCCCGAGGGCGACTCGATTGCCCGCCCGGATCGACCGCCTAAGCTTGTGCGGATGCGTTTCGCCCGGGCTCTCTGCCTGCTGCACTGCGCCGGCGCGCTGCTCGGCCAACAGCCGATGTCGCCGGAGGCGGCCCAGGCGCTCGCCAGCCAGCGTCGGCACCTGCTGACCGCCGCCGAGTTCGCCGGCATCGCCTCCGCCACCGACGCGACGACGCTGGATCTGTCCCAGTGCAAGGCCCTGCCTGCGGACGCGATGCAGCAGCTGCAGGGCATGCAGAAGCTCGAGCGCCTGAGCGTGCGTGACGCGGACCGCTTCGTCCGCGGCATCCGCCACCTGGCCCCACTGCCATCCCTCAGAACACTCGACGCCAGCGGCAACCGCGAGTGGGACATCGCGGGCATCGAGCTCCTGACGCAGCTCCACGAACTGAACCTCAACGGCTGCGACGCGATCGGCGACCGAGAGCTGCGGCGGCTCGAGCCCCTGACCGAGCTCCGCACGCTCCGGCTCTACGGGTGCCACAAGGTCGGTGACGCCGCGTTCAACCGACTGTTCGCCGAGCTCACGCAGATCGAGACCCTGGAGCTGGCGTTCTGCTGGTGGCACGAGGGTCACGACTTGGTGCTGCCGCCCCACCTCGTCCATCTCGACCTGCACGAATCCAAGCGGCTGGTCGACGCGGCGATCGTCAACATCCGCAACAAGTCGGGTCTGCGGACCCTCAACCTGTTCCAGTGCCTGGAGCTGACGGACCGGACGCTCGAGGCACTCGACGGTCTGACCGAGCTCGAGTGGCTCGACGTCGGCAGCATCCGCGCGCTCACCGATCAGGGGCTCGGGCACGTCGGCACGCTGACCGGGCTCCGCCACCTGAGCATCTGCGACAACGCGAACTTCACGGGCCCCGGCGTCGCGCAGCTCTCCGGGCTGACCGCGCTGCGCACGCTCAACATGTGGCACTGCGAAGGGATCGACGATCGCGCCCTCCGCGCGGTCGCGTCGATGCCGGACCTGGAGCAGCTGACGCTGTCGAGCTGCTCGGCGGTGGGCGACGCAGGCCTTCGCAGCCTCGCAGATCTCACCGCGCTCCGCAGACTCCACCTGGACGGATGTCTCGGCGTCACCGGGGAGGGTCTCCGTTCCCTGGCCGATCTCGAGCTCGGAGAACTGACGCTGCGTGGCTGTGCGCAGCTCCAGGACGCCGACCTCGACGCGCTGCGGGGCATGCAGACCCTCCGGTATCTGGATCTGCGCGGCTGCCCCCGGCTGTCGCGACCGAGCATCGACTCCCTGCGTCGTGACCTCGCCGAGTGCCGCATCCGACCATGAAGTTCCCGACGCTCGCCGTGCTGTCGCATGTCTTCCTCGCCGGGTGCGCCAGCGCTCTGTTCGCCGCGCCGGCCGCGGCCCAGGAGCCGGAGGCACGGGCCGCCGAGTCGGGATCCGGATTCGCGGAGACAGCAGAGCCGTTCCTCGCCCGCTACTGCGTGCGATGCCACGGCCCCCGCCAGCAGAAGGGCGGGCTCCGGCTCGACACCCTGTCGCACGACTTCGGCGACCTCGACTCGTCCGAGACCTGGCGGCAGGTCTTCTACCGGGTGCGCTTCGACGAGATGCCGCCCCGCTCGACGAGGAACCAGCCGAGCGCCGACGACAAGCAGGCCATGCTGGGCTGGATCGACGACCAGCTGATCGCCGAGGGGCGCGGCATCCACCTGGCCGAGAAGATGCGGCTCCCCCAGTTCGGCAATTACGTCGACCACGCGCAGCTGTTCTCGGGAGAAGTCGACGAGCCGCCCTACACCGATGCGAGACTCTGGCGGCAGCGGCCGCAGATCTACGCCGACCTCTGGGGCCGTGCCTACGGCAGCCAGCACCGGCTCTCGGTCAAGGTGGGCGGCGCCTTCCGCGAGGGCGACATCCACCGCGTGCAGTTCGGCCCACACGCCGGCAAGACCATCACGCTGCGCTACTTCTCCGACGAGCGCTACGCGAACCCGTTCTACGAGTTCGTGCACCACGCCTCGGGCATCACCGACTACGCCGACATCGCCGCGGACCAGGCGTCGCTCGAGGCGCTCCTGACGAACGCGGAGCGGATGGCCGAGATCCTGACGGTCGGCCAGCCGGTCGCGATCACGACCGAGGTCAAGACCAAGGACAGCCGGCACGGCAACAACCACGGCATGTTCGTCGGCGGCGAGGTGACGACGAGCACCGAGCGCCGCGGCGAGGTCCCAGCGGTGTTCCGCGCCGTCATGCGCCACGAGGGCACCCCGCCGCGCGCCGTGTTCGACCCCGCGCTCGCGCTCGCGTTCGAGCTGCTCCTGCGCCGCACGCCCGACGAGCAGGAGATCGTCCACTACTACGACGACCTGTTCCTCACGAACGTCCCGCTCGGCAACACGATGGCGCTCCAAGCCGTGCTGGTCGCCGTCGCGATCTCCCCGGAGTTCGTCTACCGGATGGAGATGGGCCTCGGCGAGGCGGACGAGCACGGCAGGCGCATGCTGTCGCCGCTCGAGCTCGTCTTCGCGATCCAGTACGCGTTCGACGACCGCTCGCCGTTCGGGGTCGACGCGTTCCCCACCGAGCCAGTGTTCGACCAGGACGTCGAGCCGCTGGTCCAGAGGGCTCTGACCGAGCAGCAGAAGGTCAGCTACCCGCGGCACGGCTGGCTGGTCGAGCAGATGCAGGCCGGACATCTCGAGACGCGCGAGCACGTCGAGGCGGCCGTCCGGCACATGCTCGCGCAGCCGCAGCGCAATCCGTCGCCCAACCACAACCGTGACATCCGCAGCGTCACGAACCCGCGCGTGCTGCAGTTCTTCCGCGAGTTCTTCGGCTACCACAAGGCGTCCGAGGTCTTCAAGGAAGTCGACAGCTTCGAGCAGCGCGACGAGTTCCGACAGTTCCACAACCACACCGCTGCGCGCCTGATGTACGACACGGACGCGCTGGTGCTGCACGTGCTCGAGCAGGACCGCGACGTGCTCTACGAGCTCCTGACGACCGACAAGATCTTCGTCAGCTACTGGAACGGCGAGCGGAACGAGAAGCAGGTCAAGCGTGCGGGCGGCCTCGACACCTGGCGGGCCACCCACGACACGCAGAGCTACAACCTCGACCCCTACGAACGTGAGTTCCAGATCGGCCAGCCGGTCACGGCGCCCGCGGGACAGCGCTGCGGCGTGCTGACGCAGCCGAGCTGGCTGGTCGCGCACTCCGGCAACTTCGACAACGACCCGGTGCGGCGCGGCAAGTGGATCCGCGAGAAGCTGCTCGCCGGCTACGTGATGGACGTGCCGATCACCGTGCAGGCGGTGATCCCGGACAGCGACACGATGACGCTCCGCGAGCGCTTCGCCGTCGTGCACGAGCCCAAGTGCTGGGGCTGCCACAAGAAGATGAACCCGCTCGGCATGCCGTTCGAGCAGTTCAACCACGTCGGCCGCTTCCGTGAACTCGAGCGTGACAAGCCGGTCGTCACGACGGGCACCGTCGACTACACCGGCGACGAATCCCTCGACGGCGAAGTCTCGGACGTGCGCCAGATGATGGAGCGCCTCGGCCGCTCGGACCTCGTGCGGCAGTCGTTCCTCCGCCACGTGTTCCGCTTCTGGATGGGTCGGAACGAGGTGCCTCGCGACAGCCGAACGCTGCGCGCGATGGACCGTGCCTACGTGGAGTCGGGCGGCAGCTTCCGCGAAGCTCTGGTCGCGCTGCTGACCTCCGACTCGTTCCTCTACCGCAAGTAGCCATGCACTCACGCAGATCGATCCTCCGCGGCGGCTTCCTCGGCGCGGGCTCCATGGCGCTGTCGCCGTTCTTGCGGCATCTCTCCATGCTCGAGTTCGGGCGGCCGGAGCAGCAGCTGCCCAAGCGCTTCGTCTTCGTCGTCAAGAGCAGCGGGCTGCAGGGCGATTACCTGGAGCCCGAGGGGCTCGCGCGCGGCGGCGACCAGCTCGTCGACGCCACGCTCGAGGGCCGCGCTCTCCACGACAGCCTCGAGCCGCTCGGGCCGTTCGTCGATCGACTGACGATCCTGCAGGGGCTGAGCGGCCGGATGTGCACGATCGGACACAGCTCGTTCTACGGCGCGCTGGGAGCCTATCAGGCCAACGGCAACACCCCGCCGACCGGCCCGACCCTCGACGGCTGGCTGAGCACGCGCTTCCCGTCGGTCTTCGACCACGTCGGGCTCAAGATGGGCGCAGGCGGCGCCGGCACGGCCTACCCGGCGATCTCGGCGCGCGGCAGGAACCAGCAGCTGCCGTTCCAGTGCGACCCAGAGCTCGCCTACATGAACCTGTTCGGCAGCATCGTCGACGGGGGCGACATCGCGAAGAAGTACCGCCGCAGCGGCAGCGTGCTCGACTTCATGTCGGAGGACATCCGGCGGCTCCAGGGTCGCCTCCCCGCACCGGAGCGCGAGAAGCTCGGTCACTACCTGGAGGGCTTCGAGACGCTGACGCGGCGCCGACACCAGCTGGTCTCCATGCAGGAGCAGCTCGCCGCGCACGCACCGGAGCTCGGCGACAAGTACACGTCGAAGCTGTCGACGCACCACCTCGACGCGCACTTCGACATGGCGACGGCCGCGCTGATCACCGGCATCACCAACGTCGTGACGCTGCACTGCGACGACCTGCAGTCCTCGTACGAGGGCATCGGCATCACGCCGACCGTGCACTCGGTCGGCCACGGCTCGAGCAACGGCACCGAGACCGCGCAGCAGTGCCGGGACCGCATCCGGCGGTTCCACCTCGAGCTGGTCGCAGGCATGGCGGAGCGCCTCCGGGCGACGCCCGAGGGCGACGGCTCGATGCTCGACAACACGCTGATCGTCTACCTCAGCGACAACTCCGACCGCCACCACTCGTCGGCGATGGAGTGGCCGATGCTCGCGCTCGGCAACCTGGGCGGCACGCTCCGCATGGGCAACCGCTACCTCGCCTGGCCGCGCTACGGCAGCCGGGGACACAGCACGATCGGCAGCTGGCTGACCACCGTCTGCCACGCCGCAGGCGAGCCCATCGAGCACTTCGGCCAGCCCGACCTCGCGCTCTCCGAAGAAGCGCACCGGATCGGACCTCTGCCCGAACTCCTGGCCTGACGGCGAGCGTGACCCTGGGGCGCCGGCGCGCTCGAAACCCAGCCAACAACCCCCTTCCCTCCCCGTTCCCCGCGCGCTAGCTTCCCGACCCTCACGCGGCCGTAGCTCAGTTGGTAGAGCGTCAGCTTCCCAAGCTGAATGTCGTGAGTTCGAATCTCATCGGCCGCTCCATTCCCCCGCGCACGTGCAGGGGTTCGGCGCCCTCGCACAGGCTGTGACAGCAGCGCTTCGAGCGTGGCTCTGCGGGCGCTCCGCGGACGGGTCCCCGCCGGCGGGCAGTGATCGTGGGATACCTCTTTCCGCCGCCCGGCCTTTCCAGGCTCCGACGGCGATGTTCCCCGCCCCAGCCGATCGGCCGCAGATGATTCGTCGGGTTTGCGAACTCCGGCGCCGTGGGCGGCATTGATCGAGGGATGGCTCCCGCAGATCTCGACGCAAGGCTCCCCGTCACCGTCCTGTCCGGCTTCCTTGGGGCTGGAAAGACCACCCTGCTGAATCAGGTTCTCCGCAATCGGGAGGGACTCCGGGTGGCGGTGATCGTCAACGACATGTCGGAGGTCAACATCGACGCCGACCTGGTCGCGAACGGTGGAGCAGACCTGTCGCGGACCGAAGAGACCCTGGTCGAGATGTCGAACGGATGCATTTGTTGCACCCTGCGCGACGACCTTCTCGCAGAGGTCACTCGACTCGCTGAGGAGAGGCGATTCGACCACCTGCTGATCGAATCCACCGGCATCTCCGAACCGGTGCCGGTGGCGCAGACCTTCTCGTTCCGCGACGAGGACGGCAGGAGTCTGGCCGATCTGGCGAAGCTGGACACGATGGTCACCGTCGTCGATGCCTCCTCGTTCCTCGAGGACTACATGGGGAGCGATGCGCTGGCCGACCGTGGCGAGTCGCTCGGCGAAGAAGACGAACGCTCGCTCGCCGGGCTCCTCGCGGACCAGGTCGAGTTCGCCGACGTGGTGGTGATCTCGAAGATCGACCGCGTCCCGGCCGATCGGGTTGCCGCGGTAGAGGGCGCGATCCGAGCACTGAATCCTGGCGCACGCATCCTCCGCGCCGCCTACGGCCAGGTCCCGTTGCGCGAGGTCGTCGGCACCGGCCGCTTCGACTTCGAGACCGCCGCACGGTCGGCGGCCTGGGTCCGCGAACTGCAGGGCGAACACACTCCCGAGACCGAGGAGTACGGCATCAGCAGCTTCGTCTACCGCGAGCGGCGACCATTCGCGGCAGACCGTCTGTGGGAGCTGATCAACGACGACGCGTTCTGGACTCGCTTGCTGCGCTCCAAGGGCACTTTCTGGATCGCCGAGGATCCGACCATCGCGCGCCAGATCTCGCAGACTGGCGGAGTCAGCGACCTGGCGACCGCGGGACACTGGTGGGCCGCGACGCCTCGCGAGCACTGGCCCGAAGACGAGGAAGCCTGTGCCGCCGTCGAGAGCGACTGGGATGAGCGCTGGGGCGACCGCACCCAGCAGCTCGTGTTCATCGGTCAGGACCTGGACGAGGCCGCGGTCAGGGCCCGCCTCGACGCTTGCTTGGCCACCGACGCGGAGCTGGCGGCTCACCCGATCGAGGACGGCCCCCGTCCCCACCACTTCGACACGACAGGCGAGAGCGAGGAGGACACCGATACCGCAGAGACGGAGCGACAGGCATGAGCTCCACCGCGAGTCCGCCTCCGCTTCGCGGCGATGCGCCACCAGCCGATTCGCACCACGTCGCAGCCGTCCACATCGAAGCGCTGGGC
>JAQCBR010000166.1 GCA_027621295.1 Planctomycetota bacterium | reverse complement strand
GGTTCTTCGCCGCGGCTCCGGCCGGCAAGCTCCACTTCGCCGCGCACAGCCACCACTACTGGCCGGACGTCACCTGGGATGCCCAGCAGCAGGCGTGGCGGGACGCCGCGACCTCGGCGGACGACAAGTGGGGGCACCTGTTCGGCGAGGTCCTCGGATCGGCGCAGGCGCACGTGGCCCGCATCCTCGGGCTGCCGGACCCGACGACGATCGCGTTCGCGCCGAACACGCACGAGTTCATGCTGCGCCTCGTGTCCTGCTTCGAAGATAGGCCCGTGCGGGTGCTGGCGACGGACGGTGAGTTCCTGACGTTCGCACGTCAGAGCGCGCGTTCGGAGGAAGCCGGGCAGATGCAGGTCACGCGGGTGCCGGTCGAGCCCTTCGACAGCTTCGCGGAGCGGCTGCTGGATGCGGCGCGGACGGGTTCGTTCGACCTCGTCTACGTCAGCCACGTGTTCTACGGCTCGGGCTTCGTCTTCGACCGTTTCCACGAGCTGGCCGACGCCGTGGGCGACGAGGACTGCCTGATCGCCATCGACGGCTACCACTCGTTCATGGCGCTGCCGACCGATCTGGCGCCCTTGGCCGACCGCGTGTTCTTCATGGCGGGCGGCTACAAGTACGCGATGAGCGGCGAGGGTGTCTGCTTCATGCACTGCCCGCCAGGGTTCGGTCAGAGACCCGTGAACACCGGTTGGTTCGCCGGCTTCGGCAAGCTCGCCGAAGCACAGCCGGGTCAGGTCGCCTACAGCGAGGACGCTCTGCGCTTCCACGGCGCGACCATGGACTTCACGCCGCTCTACCGATTCAACGCCGCGATGCAGATGCTCGTCGACGAGGGGATCGACGTCGCCCACATCCATGCGCACGTCGGAGCTCTGCAGGCCCGGATGCTCTCTGCGCTGGCGGACTCCCCACTGGCTGCGCTGCCCCTGACGTCGCTCGTGCCCGGCGCGGACGCTCCGCAGCGCGGGCACTTCCTGACGTTCCGCACGCCGGACGCGGCCGGTCTCCACCGGCGACTCGCCGAGGCGGGCGTCGCGACCGACTATCGCGGGGACCGCTTGCGCTTCGGCTTCGCGATCTACCACGACGACGAGGACGTCGACGAGCTGCTGCGCAGGCTCCGCAGCATCGCTTGACGCAGGACTCAGCTGGGGTCGCTCCCGGCCTCGATCGACGAGCGGACTCTCGCGACGATCCCCTCGAGCGCGCCCCCGCCCTTCGCGACGACGGCAGCGGTGCGCGCCGTGAGGAAGTTCTGCTCCTCTGCCGTCAGTTCCTTCGCGGTCAGGATCACGACCGGGATCTCGCGGTGGTCCGCGCTCTCCCGCAGGCGCGTCAGGAACTCGAAGCCGTCCATGACCGGCATCATCAGATCGAGGAGAACGAGGTCGGGGCGCTCGGCGGCGACCCGCTCCAGCCCGACCTGTCCGTTCTCCGCCGCATCGACCGCGAACCCCGCGTCCTCGAGCGTTCGTTCGACGAGACTCCGGATCGGCTCGTCGTCCTCGACGACGAGGACGCGCGGCGCGGTCTTGCTGCCGACGTGACGCTGGATGGCCTCGACGAGCTGTCCCCGGTCGACGGGCTTCGTCAGGTAGTCGGTCGCGCCGAGCGTCAGGCCGAGGGCCTGCTCGCCGACGATCGTCACCATCACGACGGGGATCTCGCGCAGATCCGGATCGGCCTTGAGCGTCCGTAGAACGGCCCATCCGTCCATCGACGGCATCATCACGTCGAGCGTGATGAGCGCGGGGCGCAGGCGGCGCGCCAGCTCGAGGCCGGCAACACCGCAGTCGGCGGTCACGACGCCGAATCCCTCGCGCTGCAGCGTTCGCTCCAGCAGCTGGCGCGCGTCGGGATCGTCGTCGATCACGAGGATCGGCGCGCCGTGCGTGTCCACCTGGGTGGCGCCCGCGAGGACGGCCTCGGCGTCCGCGACGGCGCCGCGCAGCGCTTCGCGCGCGTCGACGCGGGTCGGCAGCTCGATCGTGAAGACCGAGCCCTCGCCCGGCGTGCTCTCGACCGTGATGTCACCGCCCATCATCCGACAGAACTTGCGGCTGATCGCGAGGCCGAGCCCCGTGCCCCCGTAGTCCCGGGTCGTCGAAGAGTCCGCCTGCGTGAACTCCTCGAACACGTGGTCCAGCTTGTCGGCCGGGATCCCGATGCCGGTGTCGCGCACCGCGAAGCGGATGCGCTCGCCGTCCGTCTCGGTGGCGAGCGTGATCGTGCCGTTCTTGGTGAACTTCGCGGCGTTGCTCAGCAGGTTGAACAGCGACTGGCGGACCTTCGTCAGGTCGGCGCGGATCTTGCCGATGTCATCCTGCGTCTCCAGGACCAGCGCGTTGCCGTTCTTGGTCGCGAGCGGGGCGAGCGTTGCCTCGGCTTCGGCCAGCATGTCGCGGACGTCGAAGGTCTCGAGGTAGAGCTCGACCTTGCCCGCTTCGATCTTCGACAGGTCGAGCACGTCGTTGATCAGCGACAGCAGGTGATTGCCCGCCGCGTGGATCTTCTTCAGGTCGGCAACGGCAGCGTCCTGGCCCTCGTCCTCCATCTCCTCGATCAGCATCTCGCTGTAGCCGAGGATGGCGTTCATCGGCGTGCGGAGCTCGTGGCTCATGCTGGCCAGGAACGCGCTCTTGGTCCGGTTGGCGGCCTCGGCCTGGTCGCGCGCCTCCGCGAGGTCGGAGGCGGTCTTCTGGCGCATCTCGATGTCGCGCTCGATCGCAGCCGACATGCTGTTGAAGGCCCGAGCCAGCCGACCGAGTTCGTCTTCGTTGATGATCTCGGCGCGCGTGGAGTAGGCGCCGGACTCGATGGCCTCGGCGGCGTGCGCCAGCTTGCGGACGGGCCGCTCGACGCGTGACCGGATCAGGCCGTAGGCGCCGGCGAGCAGGGCGACGGCGACGAGCACGAGCCCGAGCGCGAGCCGCCCGAGGTCCACGCCGCGCTGCCGGAACGTCTCCGTCTCGGCCGCCGTGCGCTCCTCGACCATCGCGAGGAACTCGCCGATCGGCGCCATGATCTCGGCCTTCGCGCGGTGGTATTCCGGTCCGTGCACGAGTCGCCGCGCGAGCTCGAGCTGCCCGTCGGCCTCGGGCGCGCCCGCCGCGTCCGGTCGCCGCCCCCTGGCCGCCGCCATAGCCTGCTCCTCGAGCTGGACCAGCTGGTCCGACTTGCCCTCGGCCTCCTCGAGCTTTCGGAACTCGTCGTCGGAGAACTGCATCCGCCGCATCAGCTCCTTGAGCGACACCTGTTCCCCGGCTGCCCGCGAGTCCTCGACCCCTGCGGTCACGAAATCCCAGTAGATCCCGTCGTAGCCGGCGGGCCGGAGAGCCTCCCCGCGACGGATGCGCAGGATCTCTTCGAAGTACTCCCGGTACGACTCATCGCCTGTGACCACGTAGGTGCGGACCATCCGCGTCAGGTCGTCCGAGCTCTGCCGCAGCTCGTCCGCGAGCTGGTACGACTCGTAGCGACGCGTCTCGGCCGCGGCGACCGCCTGCTGGTTCGCGGCGAGCTGCGTCATCGTCCACAGCAGCGCGCCCAGGAGGCCGAGCAGCGTCGCGAAGATCAGCAGGAAGATGGATCGGATGGACGACCAGTTCATTCTCGCCTGGGGTGGGCTCGCCCCCGGTCAGGGCAGCGTAGCGCGCCGCAGCTTCGCGCGAAGGACCGTCCGAAGCTACTTCCGCTCGGCCGCGTCGCGCCGGGCCCTCTCGGCCTTCGTGATCTTTCGATCCCATGAGCGGACGCCAGGTTGCAGTTCGCTGGCGCGCAGCGTCAGCGGGTTCCAGACCGACCGGCCCTCGACGTCGCGCAGTGTGAACACGAGCGTCGGGTCATCTCCGGTGACATCGACGTCGATCTGGCCGAAGTTCGGGCTCTGCGCGTACACCGATCGGATGCGGAGTTCGGGCGTGCGGTCGAGCCAGGACGATCCGGGCGTCTGGGCCAGCGGCGAACTGACGAGGTCGTAGAAGTCGTAGCCACCGCGCTCCGACCACGGGATGCAGTTCAGTTCGCCAACGTGGGTGTCGCCCGAGACCAGGACGACCCCGCCGATCGCTTCGGACGTGATCCAGTCGAAGAGCGCGTCGCGCTCGGTCAGGAATGCAGCCCACGAGTCGCCGCCCTCGCCCTTGGCCGAACTCCAGCCGCTGCCTCCGATCAGGAGCTTGAACGGAGCTTGGCTCGTGCGGAGCCCATCCTTCAGCCAAGCCAACTGTCCCGCGCCGAGCATCGTCTTGTCGGCAACGTCCGGATCGCGGTTCGGGGCGCGGTGGTAGCGGACATCGACGAAGAACATGTCCAATCCACCGCGTGACGTGCGGAAGAACACGCCCGGGGTGTCCTCGGTTCCGTAGGCCGGATTGGCCCAGTAGCGCTGGAAGACCTCCAGAGCTTCGGCGCGAATCGGATTCGTCCGGTCGTGGTTGTTCAGCCCGAAGTCGTGGTCGTCCCAGATGGCCAGCTGGGGGATGTGGAACAGCAATGGCTTCAACGATGCCACGTCGCGCTGTCGGCGGTATTCCTCGGAGAGCACCGCCGGGTCCGGACTATCCGCGTAGATGTTGTCGCCGAGCCAAAGGAACAGGTCCGGATCGGCGGCGCGCACGGCTGCCCAGATGGGTTGCACCGCGTCGCTGCCGAATCGTGCGCAGGACCCGAACGCCAGCCGCACGCGATCGGGGTTCATGGCGGGGGTCCGGAGGGTGAACGGGGGTAGGTTGGCGAGGTACTTGTCAGGCTCGTCCTCGACGAGCGGCCGCCAGTAGTAGGTCTGACCGGGCTCCAGATCCTCGATCAGGACTTCGACGCACCGATCACGACCCGCGCTCGCACGCACTGCCGGCGAGCTTTCGGCATCTGCGAGGTCCGGACGCCGTCCGTAGGCGATCGCCGCGGGAGCCTCATGGCTCAGCCGCATCCAGACGCGCGCGGACGTTGCGTCGACGTGTCCCAACATCGGGCCCTGCAGGATGCGAGGCGTGCCGCGCGTGGACTGGGCTGACGCTGGGTGGATCAGGCTCGCGGCGAGAGCGGCGAGAAAGAGGTGCCTTCGAAGCATGGTGGCATTCCGGGTTTGCTCCCCCCAGGCGGTGTCGCCGGGGGGAGCTTGGTCTAGCGTGACCGGGTCAGAAGACCTCGAACTGGAGGAGCCGTCCGAGCTGGACTCCACTGGTCGGCGCGAACGACGCCATCTGGATCCGGATGATGCGCGGGGAGATCGGGGGGACGGTCAGCGGAATCCGCAAGATCCCGCGGCCGTCGTAGGCTCCTGCGCCGACGTTCGCGAGAGCTGCTGGATCGATCAGAAGATCGCCCCGGACTCCAGCGATGGGCAGAACGGTTCGGTTGAGGCCGAGCAGCATGACCGCCGATGCGTTCGGAACGCCGCTGGCCAGGAAGTCTTGCCGAGAGCCAGGGAAAGCGTGGTAGGCGTAATTGTCGTTCGGTGCGGTGTAGACGGTGGATATGTCGGCGAAGCCGCTCAATGCGTGGAGTCGGTTGCCTTCGGCGATCAGGATGCCGTCCTCGTTGGTGTCCACGAGCGCCGGATCAGAGATCCGAGTGGGGATGTCCAGCTGGATCCAGCGGTCGGCGTAGCTCTGGAAGAAATAGACCTTCGAGCCGCCGGTCGCTTGGTCATCGTGGATCGAGAACGAGTAGCTGTTGCCGCGACCGAACAGGAACTGGGGCCCCGAAAAGCTCTGATTGCGGAAGCCAGTCGACTCCATACCGTAGACCGACTGGCCGTCCGCATCGCCGATCACGACCAGCTGGTCACTATCGCGCAGCGTCTCGCTCGCGCCGCGGGGACGTTCGATCCAGCGGTTCTCGCGTGGCGAGAACACGTAGTAGTGCGTGTCGGACTCCACCCAGCCGACGAAGTCCTGTGCATTGATCCGGCTGAAGGTTCCCTGCCAGTTCGGGAAGCTGGTCCAGGTGTTGGAGAACGCCGAGAAGCCGTAGAGGGCCCGATCAGTCGCAACGACGGCGACCATGTCATTGAAGTCGTCCGCGAGGACGGACTCGCCGAGCCCGAGCCCGGCCGACACGAAGGGTGCGGAGCGCACCGAGCCCGACACGGCGAAGTAGTCGGTCGTGTTGCGCGCCGTGTCGGTCACCTGGACGGTGTAGTGGTTGTTGCCGAACAGCTGATTCGTCGTCGCAACCGCCTGGCCGGGAAGGGCCGACGTCGTGCCGTCGATCGCGCGGAAGCAGAACAGGTTGTTGCCGAGCGTGTCGACGATCCGGATCACGAAGTCCTGGGCTTCGATCACGGTGGACGCGACGTCCTGTACCCCGATCCGCTGCAGCGTGTTCGTCACCGCCGAGTAGAGGAAGAACTCGTTGTTGACAGGATCTGTGATCGCGATCGTGTTCTTGTCGTATTCGAAGAAGTAGTTGGTCAGCGGCGCCGGCAGGGTCAGCCGCGCCCAGGAGTCGGTGTAGGCCGAGTATGCGGCGACTTCGGCGTTGCCGATCTCGAACATCGCCGAGTTGCGGCGCTTCAGCGATTCCCCGCCACCGATGATGTGGTTGAGCGGCCAGGAGGCGCCCGCGCCGAGGTCGAGGACCGAGGCCTGCGTGTCGACCAGCTTGGAGAATCCGATCAGGCGACGGGTGCCGTCGGCGACCGCGAGGAAGCCGCGGCCGGGGACGACGGTGTAGTTGGGCGACGTCAGACCCTCGGTTACCCAGGAGTTCTTCCACCACTGGAAGACGTGGACGGCGCTCCCGTCATCCAGGCAGAACAGGTCCTGGGAGAACGTGAAGTTTGGCGGCGTCTGCAGCGACAGGGGCGCCCACTCGCCTTCCATGGTCAGGCCCCAGTAGTTGTTGGTGCCGGCCTCGGCCGCGATCAGTGGATTCCGGCCGACCTGGAGGATGCCCAGCGCGCCGGTCGCGCGCAGAACACTGGCGTGTCCGCTGCGGAAGCTGCCCCCGATCAGCGCGGAAGGGTCGCCGACGACCGAGGTCGCCCACGTGGCGAGGTTCCCGTCGGTCAGGAATGTCTCCGGTGCTGAGCCCGGGAAGTCGTAGGTGCGAGTGCCGAAATCGGCCTGCGCGTTGAGTGGGGCGGCTGCCGCCAGAAGTCCGATGAGGACGAGTCGTGCTTGGTTCATGGTGCGGTCTCCCCAATCGGGGAGCGCGCACGAGACGCTTCGACAGTGAACCCGCGGGCAACTCGCGGTCAATTCGGGGAGCGAAGTCGGACAAGGTCACGAGGTTGCCCGGTCAAGCTGCGTTTACGCAGGGACGGGCGTTCAGTCGGCCCCTCGATCTGGTGGCCTGAAAGGGGAGGTCGCCCGTTGGCGAGTCCGTGACGCGCTCGGTTCACGGTCTTGCATCCAATTGCGTCGCCAGCGTCTTCTCACGTTCCAACGGTGATCCCGTGAACCGGCCGATCAAACCGTAGGCGGCAGGGACGACGAGCAGCGTCGTGAAGGTCGCGATCGTCACGCCGGAGAGCACGACGACGCCGATCGCGAGCCGGCCTTCGGCGCCGGCGCCCTGGGCGAAGACGAGGGGGAGCGCGCCGAGGGAGGTCGAG
>JAQCBR010000165.1 GCA_027621295.1 Planctomycetota bacterium | reverse complement strand
AGCTCTCGCTCGGCCGCACGACCCTCCTCCACGTCTTCGACGGCGAGGTGATCGGCGACTTCTTCGGCTACTCGTGTGACGGCGCGGGCGACGTGGACGGCGACGGGCATGACGACATCGTCGTCGGGGCCTACGGCTTCGAGCCTGCGCTCGGCTACCTCGACGCGGGTGCGGCCTACGTGTTCTCGGGCCGGACAGGGCAGCGGCTCTACCGCTTCGACAACGACAACACGCTGAGCGGTGGGATCGAAGACCGATTCGGTCGCGCGGTCGCCGGAGCCGGTGACGTGAACGGCGACGGCTACGCGGACGTGATCGTCGGTGCGTTCACCGACGACTCGACGGCGTTCGGCGACGCTGGGTCGGCCACGGTCTTCTCGGGCCGCGACGGCTCGGTCCTGTTCCGCTACGAGGGCACGGGCCTGAGCCAGTTCGCGGGCTTCAGCGTCGACGGAGGCGGTGACGCGGACGGCGACGGCTGGGACGAGGTCCTGGTCGGCGTCGTCGGCGACAGCACGGCCGGCTTCCTCGCCGGTACCGCGCTCCTGCTGTCCTACGACCCGACCGCTCCCGACAACTACACGGTGCTGCGTCGCTACGACGCGCCGGCTATCGGTGACCTCCAGGGCGCCAGCGTGGCGGTGGCGGGCGACGTGGACGGCGACTTCGTCGAAGACCACATCGTGGGCGCCATCTTCGGCGACACGTCGACCGGACAGAACGCCGGCGTGGCCCGCGTCTATTCCGGCGCGACCGGCGCGGTGCTCCACACCTTCGGCGGACTCCTCGCCAACAGTCTGCTGGGCCTCTCCGTGGCCGGCGCTGGCGACGTGAACGGCGACGGACTCGCCGACCTCATCGTCGGGACCGTGCTGGGCAATGGCCAGGTTCCGGTCTCCGGGACGGCGCAGGTCTACTCGGGCCTCGACGGCAGCATGCTCCAGCTGTTCGGCGGCGAGGGCGTCGGTGATGTCTTCGGCTGGTCCGTTGCGAGCGCCGGGGACATCGACCTGGACGGTCATGCCGAGTTGGTGATCGGCGCTCCCTTCGCGGACCCGAACGGCCTGACGAGCGCTGGCTCTGCCTACGTCTTCGACGACCTGGGCACCGTCACCAGCCCGGCCCGGGTGCGCAACCTGGGAGCCGCATGTCCGACCAGCGCCGGAACGCTGCCGACGGTCACCATCGATGGTCGGCCGGCGCTGGGAGCGTCGTTCCAGATCGGACTCCGTGGCGCCCCGGCTGCGAGCCTCGCGCTGCTCAACCTCGCCGAAGCTTTCCCGACTCCGGTCGACGTGTCCGCGTTCGGCTTCGGAGTGGGGTGCACCGCCTACGCCAAGACGGACGGCTTCATCGTCGGCAAGCCCACCAACTCGATCGGCGTTGCGTTCAAGTCGACGATCCAGGTGCCGGTGAACCCGACGTTCGTCGGTGCCAACCCCTACGTGCAGTGGCTCTGCGTCGATGCCGGTGCCCCGGGCGGATACGTGTTCTCGGACGCGGTCGAGCTGACGATCGGCAACTGACCGGTTCCGGCCAGCTGCCAGATCGGCTCCAGCTCGGAGGTTCGAGGGCTGGCCTGTCCGATCAGTTGCCGTTGCGCAGGTAGCGCTCTCGGAGCTGGTCGGTCCGAGCTCGAAGTTCCGCCAGGGTTCCCGCGTGCTCGGCGTCGTGCACGAGGTTGCACGCCTGCTGCGGATCGGCGTTCAGGTCGTAGAGCTCTTCGATCAGCGGGTCGGTCTCGTAGTAGCGGACGTAGGACCAGTCGTCGTTCCGGACGCCCTCCGACTTCGGGATGCGCGCGTTGCGGAAGCGGTGCTCGTAGAACATCTCGTCGCGCCAGCCCGAGACGGTCTCGCCCCGGACCAGCGGACCGAGGTCCTGGCCCTGCATCGAGCCTGGGAGCGAGGCTCCCGCGGCCGAGAGGATGGTCGGCGCGAGGTCGACGTTCAGCGCCATGTGATCGTCCGTCGTGCCACGACGTGATTCCGGCAGCGAAGGATCGACGACGATCAGCGGCACGCGGATCGACAGCTCGTGGATCGTCCACTTGCCGGCGAAGCCACGGTCGCCGAGGAAGTAGCCGTTGTCGCTCGTGAAGATCACCAGCGTGTCGTCGGCACGGCCGGTCGCGGCGAGGGCCTCGAGGATCCGGCCGACCGCGCGGTCGACGCCGGCGATCATCCGCCAGTAGTTCCGCGTCATCCGGACGCGCTTCTCCTCGGAGTCGAAGCGCCACGCGAACCGGTCGCGGTGCATCGTGTCCTGGAGCTGCGGGGGCAGCGACGCGAAGAACGCTGGTTCACCCAGGATCGGCGGAGCGACGACCGCATCCTCGTACAGCGACGCCAGGTCCGGCGGCGGGATGTACTGGTCCGGGTTCGGATCCTCGGCGTGCGGCGCGTTGAACGAGACGGTCAGCGCGAATGGCTGGTCCGAAGGTGCCGACTCGAGGAACGACACCGCCGCCGCCGCGGTGCGGTCCGTCAGGTGCGGCTGGTCGGGCTTCAGGTAGGGCGGCGACATCGGCCGGAACCAGTCGAAGAGCTCACCGCTCTTCGCGCCCAGCTTGACGCCGAGCTTGCCCGTGTAGCCGGTGTGGAAGCCGTGCGCGCGCAGCAGCGTGGGCCAGGTCGGATGGGACGCCGAGAGCGGCGGCGTTCCGAACGTGAAGCCGTGCGTGCCCTCGTGGAGCCCGGTCAGGAACGTCGCGCGGCTGGCCGCGCAGATCGAGGTCGTGACGAAGGAGTTGGTGAAGCGGACGCCGCGCGCTGCGAGGCTGTCGATGTGCGGGGTGCGCAGGACAGGGTGGCCGGCACAGGACATCTGGTCGAAGCGCTGGTCGTCGGTGAGGAAGACGAGCACGTTCTTCGGGCGCGTGGCGCCGGACCTCCGCGCCGCGTCGGCTAGGATCGACGCGCGGAGCGCGGCCACGAGGTCCGGCTGCGCGGCGGCGAGGTCCTGCTGCTCGGCCGGGTCGGTGGTGACGTCGTACAGCTCGGCCGCAGCGTCCGGCGCCGTCGGCAGGATCAGCTTGTGGTCTCCCTGCACCGTCCAGCGAAACAGCAGGCTCGCGTCCGGGCGATCGAGGTCGGCGACGTCGTGTTCGTAGATCTCGCCGAAGACGCCGGGGCGCGCGGGCTCGTCGCCCCTGGCGGCCGCCACGAGATCAGCACCTTCCATCCTGGACGGAGCTGCGACGCCACAAGCAGCGAGGGTCGTCGGCGCGAGATCGAGGCTCGTGACGACCGTGTCGCGCGTGCCCGGCGTGACGCGACCGGGCCAGCGCACGAGGATCGGGGTGCGCACTCCGCCCTCGTACGGCGAGCGCTTGCTGCGCTCGGCGTAGCGGTTGACGCGGGCCGACTGGATCCAGCCGTTGTCGACCACGAGGCAGACCAGCGTGTTCTGGTCGAGTCCTCGCGCGCGGATCGCGCCCATCAGTTCGCCCACCGAATCGTCGAACCTCTCGACGTTCGCCAGGTAGCGCGCCTGCGCCTCGGTGCGCCCTTCCTCGCGGTAGCGGGCGACCGTCGCCTCCGGCGCGTCGTGCGGGGAGTGGGGGAGGAACGGCGCGTACCAGAGGAAGAACGGCTCCGTGCCGACGTCGTCGAGGAAGCGCGTGATCGGCTCCATGCCCTCGCGGCCGATCTTCAGCCCGAGGTCTCCGTGACGACCCCCGCGGCGCGGATCGCCGTGCGTCATCCCGTCGGTGAATCCACCCTCACGGAAGTTCCCTTCCCACCACTTGCCGGTCTGTAGGCTGCGGTAGCCGCGCGATGCGAGCAGGTCCGGAACGGTCGTCGCACCGCGGATGAAGCGCAGCATCTCGCGGCGGTCCGTCCCCTTCGGCGGGTCGTTGCCGGTGATCCCGTGCTGGGCGGGCTGGAGGCCCGTGATCATGCTCATCAGGCTCGGCCGGCACAGGCTCGACGGGACGTAGCCGCGCGGGAACACCGCGCTCTCGGCGGCGAGCGCGTCGAGGTGTGGTGTGCGGACTTCAGCGCTGCCCGTGAACCCGAAGTCGGACCACGCCTGGTCGTCGGACAGGATCCAGACGACGTTCGGACGTGCGCTGTTCGGCGCCACCTCGTCCTGGGCGACCAGCCGCGGAGCGGCGACGCAGGGCAGGAAGAAGAGCGAGAGGAAGAGGATCGCGCGTCCGGTCATGCCCGGGAGTTTCACGATCCGCCCACGCAGCGTCGAGGGTTCGGCGTTGCACGGATCGTCCGGGCGCTGTCCGTTGGCGGGCCTCCCAGAACCAAGACGTCGCCATGAACAGACTCCTGCACGGCCTCGCGCTCCTGCCGTTCATGCTGGCCGGTTGCGGCATCCTGCCCTCCGCGCGGATCTCCGCGGGCTACAACCAGACCGCGGTCGAAGGCGACTTCGCCCGGGGAACGGGCGGCCCGCAGGACGCCGAGACGGCGTTCGGCGTCGACGGGCCTGCCCACGGCTACCAGGCCAGGGCCGAGGCGAAGGCGGGCCCCCTCCACGCGACCGCGAGGCTCGCGACGGCATCGACCGATGGACGGGGGGTGCTCGGGGACGGATTCGGCTCGCTCCCCGCCGGCACCACGGTCTCGTCCGACCTGGATCTCACCGACGCGGACCTCGCCGTCTCCCTCGACCTCTTCGATCTCGGGCCGGTGCGGATCTCGCCGGGCATCGGGTTCGACATCTACGACGTGGACCTGGACGTCGCCGGTGCAGGCGCTCGGGAGCGTCTCTCCGAGACCTGGGAGCTGCCGTACCTGTTCCTGCAGGGTGAGGTCGACATCGGTCCGCTCGGTGCCGTCGTCGACCTCGGGTGGTCGGACATCGAGCTCGGCGGCCAGGACATGTCGATGCTCGATGCGGCCGCGATGCTGACGTTCGAGCCGGCGGCCTTCGTCGAGTTCCACGCCGGCTACCGGCTCAAGTCTTTCGAGGGCACCGCCGGCGGCGGGCCGGATCGGCGCGCCGTCGATCTGACGACCCGTGGTTTCTTCGTCGGCGGCGGTTTCAGCTTCTGATCCACAGCCCTCCAGGAGTGCGCTCGATGTCCAAGCTTTCTGTCGCCCTGTCGTCGACCTGCGTCCTTCTCGGTCTCCTCGCCTGCGCGGCCACGCCGGCCGGCGGAGCGGCTGCCCAGGACCCGTCGTTGGTCTACGCGTTCTGGAACGTCGAGAACCTGTTCGACGCGGACGACGACCCGACGAACGCGGGCGACGACGAGTACCTCCCCGACCGCGAGTGGACCGCCGACCGCTACGCGCGGAAGCTCGATCACCTGTCGTCGGTGATCGCGGCGATCGGACCGCACGTGATCGGCTTCGCGGAGGTCGAGAACCGCCGCGTGCTCGAGGACCTCTGTGCGACCGAGCGGCTGCGCGGGCTCGGCCTCCAGGTGGCCCACGTCGACTCGCCCGACAAGCGCGGCATCGACGTCGCGCTCGCCTACCGCGCGCCGCTCGTGCTCGGGGGGCCGGACGCGGTCCGGCTCCACGAGATCGACCCGGGCGAGAACGCGCCGACGCGGGGCGTGCTCGAGGTGGAGCTGTCGATGCACGGCCACCCGCTCTTCGTGCTCGTCAACCACTGGCCGTCGCGCGGCGGCGACCGCGACGGGGCGTTCCGCGCGGTGGCGGCAGCGAAGGTCCGCGAGGTCGTCGATCGGATCACCGCCGAGGAGGAGGCGAAGGGCCTGGACGCCGACGTGCTGATCGTCGGCGACCTGAACGACGATCCGTGGGATGCGTCGGTCGTGCGTTCGCTCGGCGCGGTGCGGAGCCGCAACGCGGTCGTCAACCGCCAGAAGCCGCGGCCGCTCTACAACCTGAGCTGGGGCATGCTGGCCGAGCCGGACATCGGGACCCTCTACTACAACCCGGAGTGGAACTGGAACGTCTTCGACCAGGCGATCGTGTCGCGCGGGATGCTCGACCCGGCCGGCTTCCAGGTCGTCGAGGGTTCGCTGACGATCTACGCCCCGGACGAGCTCAGGGACCAGTACCGACGCCCGCGCTGGTTCCGCCGCAGCCGCGGCGGCGAGTGGTCCGAGGGCTACAGCGATCACTTCGCGATCCACGGCCGGCTGCTGCCTCCCGCGGCCCCGACGACCGGGTCCGGGTCTGGCTCCGGCCGGTGATCCGGGTGCCCGGCTGCTTGCCGGTCCAGGCTGCGCCGGATCAACTGGGTCCATGACCCCTGCCCGCACGCTCGGCGCCGTCGTTCTCCCAAGCCTCCTCGTCGCGTGCGCCACAGCCCCAGCGCCGACCGCGGAGCCGCTCGAAGCCCTGTCCGTCGTCCGGCGGTTCGACGTCGCCTACACCGGGCGCATCGACGTCGAGCTCGACGAGACGAAGCTCGCCGACGCGGCGGCGACCAAGGTCGAGGGCGGCGGCGTGACGGTCGTCGAGGACGAGGGGACACCGCAGGTCCGGATCGACACGACGGTCGTCCGCATGAGCCCCGTGGAGTTCCGACGGCTGTTCGGACTCGTGGGCACGCCGAGCGTCGCGGAGTCCGGCACCGCGCCCTCCGGGGGCATCGTCTCCACCGAGGCCCTCGACGGACTGATCGACGCGCTGGTCGAAGGCCCGTTCCAGGTCGACCTGCTGAACGCACCGAGCATCCAGGTCCTCGCCGGACACAGCGCGTCGACTTGGGCCGTCCGCCAGCTGTCGATGGTCCGCGGGCACAGCGTCCAGCAGTCGCTCGGCAGCTTCGTCAGCTCGCCGAAGGTCCAGATCGCCGAGGTCGGGTTCGGCCTCGACTACGACGTCGCGCCCCCGCGCGAGGACGGATCGATCGGCGTCGACGTTACGGTGCGTGCGACCGACCTCCTCGGTGGGCCGTTCGAGGTCCAGGGCAGTCTCGCCGGATCGCCAGGCCTCACCGTCCAGGTTCCGCTCGTCTGTCGTCAGACCCTGCGTGCGAGCGTAGATCTCGCGGAGGGCGAGTCGGCGTTCCTGGGCAGCATGCTCGTGCCGGACGGAAGCGATCTGCTGGTCGTCTTCGTGTCGGCGGTGACGTTGGACTGATGCACGCCGATCGGATCGTCGGGCTCCTGCCCGCCGTCGCGGCCCTGCTGCTCGCGGGCGGCGCGCGGTCCCAGGCACCCGCGGGTGGCCCGGTCGGAACGCGCAGTGACGTCGCCACCGCGGACCCTGCTCCCGGGTCTCCGGCCGATGCACGTCTCGAGCTCGCCCGGTCGGCTCGCGCCGCGGGCGACGAGGAGCAGGCGGTGCGCCACGCCCTGGCAGCGCTCGAGCTGCACCCGGCGAGCCCGGCGATCCTGAGGGAGATCCTGACTGCGGCCGCATCGAGCCCGGACGGGCGTGCGGTGTTCGGCCTCGCGCTGCACCTGGCGCTCTGCGACGCCCGCGGTCGGCCGCAGCTCGAGCGGTCCGACAAGGACCTCCTGCTGCCGAAGGACGACGCGCGTGCGGTGGCGACCGCGCAGGCGGCGGCCGTCACCGAACTCGCGCGCGCGGCGGCGAAGCTTCGCGCGGAGGAGCCCGGCTCTGGCGTGGTCGCCCGATTCCTCGCGGACCTGGCGCTCGACCTGGGGCGCGATGCGCCGGCGGTGCTCACAGCAGCTGCGGCGGACCTGGACGAAGCGCTCGCCGGGATGCGGGTCGACCACGACCTCGTGTTCAAGGCGCTGCGGTCGCTGCTCGCGGCGCGGCCGACGGCGACCGTCGCCGGCGATCCGGAC
>JAQCBR010000164.1 GCA_027621295.1 Planctomycetota bacterium | reverse complement strand
AACGCATCGGGATCGCCCGACAAACCGAGCAGGGTGATCCAAGGGACGAAGCACATCGCGGCGGCCGCGACTCCGCCGACGAGGAAGGCCACGGGACGGCGTGCCGACAGCAGTCGATCTGCGCCGCATGCGGCGAGGACGGTGAGTCCCGTCGCCGTCAGGAACAGGAAGCGA
Source organism: Planctomycetota bacterium (assembly GCA_027621295.1). GTDB lineage: Bacteria > Planctomycetota > UBA1135 > UBA1135 > UBA2386 > JAQCBR01. The sequence goes on along the minus strand of JAQCBR010000164.1, from coordinate 7,529 downwards.
CGCAGGTCACCGACCCTTGCGAGCCTGCCGGCCTCGGCGAGTTCGAGCCACGGTGTGGTGGCGGTCGCGAGCCCGAACGAGCCGATCGTCACCACTGCGAAGAACAGGTTTCGCGGTCGCCGGTCTACCAGCCCGACCAGCGCCAGCAGTGCGCCCGGAATGCCGATCCCGAATGCGGTCTCGGGGTAGTTGAACGCCCGTGCCTTCTGCGCCGGGAGGTGGTCGAGCGCGAACCAGCTCGGCGAAGGTGCGGCGCTGCCGATGCCGCTCTGGGGAACCGGCCAGTGCAGGAGGTCGGGCCAGATCAGGGTCCGGAGATGCTCGAAGCTGAGCCCGAGTGCCCGCAGGATCTCCGGGGTCGCTGGATCGCGGGCCGAGTCGCGCGCGGCCAGCAGGGTGGGCCCCATCTGCGGCAGCGCAAGCACGGCTCCGAGTCCAGCTCCGCACGCGAGGGGTACGAGCGGTCGTGCGCAGCGGTCCCGGACCGCCAGTGCGACACCGAACGCGGCGGTCAGCATGCAGGTCTGCAGGCTGACCGGAGCGAATCCGCCGGACCACGTGGTGCCGACCAGCAGTCCCACGACGGCGACCTTTCCGGGGCCGACGCCAGCGCCGCGGAACGCGCCGTGGACCAGCGAGAGCAGCGGCCAGAGCGGGAGGGCTGCCGACAGGATCACGTTGTGGTGGATCCGAGCCTGGGTCCAGAGCCCGAGGCATGCGACCACGAGCCCGAACAGCGCGGCAGCATGGCCGCAGGAGATCCGCCGCAGGAACCAGTACGCACCGACCCCGTAGGCGATCAGGTGCAGCGTCCACCACAGACCGTAGATCCCGACCGACGGAAGGGGCAGGAGCAACAGCAGGTTCCACGGCTGATAGACCTGCGCCATCTGCGGGACGAAGGGTGCGCCGCCGGCGATGTCGCGGGTCCAGAGCGGGATCGATCCTGCGCGCAGCCGATCCTGCTGGATCCGATCCCAGGCGAGCGACTGGTTGTACTTGTCGCCGAACTCGGCGCTGCCGACCCGAAGGTCTTGTTCCCAGAGCGAGGCGTCTGCCAAGGCTTCGGTCCGCAGAGGCTCGAAGCGCTCCGGGGGGAAGGGCACGACGCTCCGCGTCGGCAGCGCGCCCGGACCGAGGAAGGCCAGGGCGCAGGCGAGCGCGACCAGCGCGGCGTGGAGGAGTTCGACGCGGCTCGGCCGCGGCCGGTGGTCCGTTCTCATCGCTTCGTCCGCAGAGGGGGGACCGGGTCGAAGGCCGGCTCCGTGAACGGGTGACAGCGCGCGACGCGGCGCACCGTCAGCCAGGTTCCGCGCATCGCGCCGTGGCGCGAGAGTGCTTCCATCGCGTAGGCCGAACACGTCGGTCGGAACCGGCACGAGGGAGGCTTGAGGGGGGACAGCAGTCGGCGGTAGAGCCAGACGATGGCGAGGAGCGGATACTTCATCGACGCTTCCTCGGGCGCGAACCGTTCGGGCGACGTCTCGGGCTTCCCCCGCTCGCCAGTTGGGCGACGAGTCGGCGCAGCTCGTCCCGCACCTCTTCGAGGAGCAGGTGTCCCTCGCGCGGTCGCGGAATCAGGATGATGTCGAAGGCGCCGGGCAGCTCCGGTCGCTCCAGGCGGAAGGCCTCGCGCAGGATGCGCTTGAGCTTGTTCCGGCGCACGGCGTGGCCGTGCTCCTTCGAGACCGCGACGCCGAGACGGTGGCCCGGCTCTCGGCGCGGCAGTCCGACCGCGACGAGGAGCTTGCCGTGCGCACGACTCCCGCGCCCGTAGACGCGACGGAAGTCTCCCGGTGTGCGGAGGCGGGCGGTGCGCGGGAGGCCGAACCGGGCCGCCGGCACGTCCGAGGGGGCGTGCTCCGGCTCTTCCCGCGCTGCGGGATCCTGGCTCAGCGCCGGGAACCCCGCACGACTTCGAAGGCGCGCGCCACGCGCTCGTCGTCGCTCGTGAGAGTCGTCGTGCGCAGGAACTGTTCGAAGTCGCGGCGAGCTTCCTCGCCGCGCTCGAGGCTCTGCAGCGCGCGGCCGCGGTTGTAGTAGTGCACTGACTCCGTCGGGTCCTTCTCGAGGACCGCGTCGAGCTGGGCGACCGCGTCCGAGAACTCGCCCTTGCGGAAGTGCATCTCGGCCAGCGCTTCGCGGACTCGGATCTCCTGGTCCTCGAGTTCCTGGAGCTCCTTGCGGGCCTTGATCTCCTCGGCGGCCACGAGCGTCTCGCGGATGACCGCGTTCTTCACCTCTTGCTCGTCGAGGTTCCGCTGCAGGCACAGATCGCCGTGGCGGACAGCCTGTCCGTAGTCACCGAGTTCGACGTAGACCTCCATCAGGAGCTTGTGCGCGATGCGCAGCACGTCCTCACGCTCGACGAGGACGTCGAGCAGTTCGATCGACTCGCGCCAGCACCGTTCTGCGGTCTGGCGGTGTTCGGCCGCCTGGTTGGACTGGACGGTCTGTTCGGTCTTGGAGAGACGGCCGGAGGCGACCTGGGCGTCGAGGCGATCGGCGAGCCGCCGGTTCTCGAGCCCGAGGCGCTGCTTCGAGGTGGCGAGACCGAGAAGCACGTGTGGGGCGTGGTCCTTCGTCGACCGCGAACGCTCGACGCGTTCGAAGTAGTCCTCGGCGGTCAGCAGCTCATCGGCAGGCCCGCCTCGCTCGGCTCGCTGGAGGTGGCACCAGCCCGCGAGGCTGAGGAGCATGTAGTTGTCCTCGTCGATCTCGAGGCCCTTCCGGACCATCTCCAGCGCCTGGCCGTAGCGCTGGTTGCCGTAGTAGTCCTGGGCGTTGGCCTGGAAGTTGGCGAGTCGTGCCTCGTCCTCCTTCTTCAGGCCTGGCGAGAGCACGCCGCAGGAGGCGAGGGTGAGGAGCAGGACGGCGGAACCCAGGGGTCGTTGGGGCATGCGGGGCTCGGTGGACGCGGTGCGACGGGTCCGGGGACGGGGCTCGGTGGGCTGTCCTCCACGGTCGACGTGTGCAGCTGGCTCTGCGGCCGCTCTGCGACCGGCTGGGCGCATTGGCCCCGGGACGGGCCGGTGTGTCAACCCGGAGTCTCTCCGAACCGTGGGAGCATGAGCAGGAGCTGCCCCCGCGGCTCAGCGGGCGGCGAGCGTCTGGGTGAGCAGCGCGCACCCGAACAGCGCGATCGCTGCCAGCAGGAGCCCCAGACCGGCTTCGACGATCGCACGTGCGCGAGAGGCTGTGGGGCCGCGGGGATCGGCTGCGGGTGCCTTGGCAGGAGTCGGCCGAGGCGAACGCCTCGAGTGCCGCCCACGGCTTCCGGACGGCCTGGACGGGCGATGCTGCTGGAGCTCACGCACCGGCCTTCGCCCCGCCAGCGACGCGGTGGAGCAGGCACAGCGTCTCGAAGTGGTCGGTGTACGGGAACAGGTCTGCGATCTGCACGGCGGCGAGCCGGTAGTCCGCGGCGAGGAGCGGCACAAGATCGCGGGCGAGTGCCTTGGGCCCGCACGAGACGTAGAGGACGCGCGGAGCCTGGAGGTGGAGGACCTGCGCAACCCCGTCCTCCCCGAGCCCCTTGCGCGGCGGGTCGACGACGACCGCCTGGGCGTGCGGCTCCAGCCGCGCCCGGCCGAACGGGGCGTCGTGGATCTGCACACCCAGGAGGCCGTTGATGTGAGCGTTGTGTGCCGCGTCCCGCGTGGCGGACGCGCTCGACTCGACGAGTTCGACGACTCCGGCGCCCGAGCGAGCGAGTCGGAGTCCGAAGGTGCCGACGCCTCCGTACCCGTCGACCACGCGATCCGAAGCGTCGACCGGTCCGAGCATCTCGAGCGCTGGTCGGAACAGCAGATCGGCCGCGTCACGATGCGATTGGTAGAAGCTCTCGAAGGACACGCGGATGCGGAGTCCATCGACTTCGTCGATCACGTGGTCACGGCCCGCGAGCGTCTCCTGGCGCTGGCCGAGCAGCGCGTTGGATGGCCCGTCGAGAGCGCTGCGGACCACGCCGATGGCGTGGAGCGGTCGGCCGTCACGATCGGTCAGGCCGTCGGCCGCGGCGAGGAGGTCCGCGGCGACGGCCCTCGCCTGCGGAAACGCTCCGGATCCGGTGGTCAGGCCGAGGACCAGCTCGCCCGAGCCGGAGACGAAGCGCGCGTGGAACGCCCGCACGAGTCCGCGTTCGGTGGCCTCGCTGTAGCCGGTCAGCCCGTGCGAGCGCAGCACGTCGGCCGCTCGGGCCTGGAGCTGAGTCAGCGCCGGATCACCGAGCCAGCACTCGCGGATCGGCACCAGCTCGTGCGTGCCGCGCGCGAACATTCCGATCTCGAGGCCTCGCTTCCCGTGGTGGCGGACGGGCCACGAGAGCTTGGTCCGTGTGTGGATCGGAGTCGCGTTCGGCGGCGTGATCCCGATCGGCACGTCGGCCGGGAGCAGGTCGCCCAACAGGGATGCGAGCGCGCGCTGCTTGGTCGCCAGCTGCTCGCCGGGAGATCGGCGGAGCGACGAGCAGCCCCCGCATCGCCCCTCGTGACGGCAGCTGAGCGCGGAGGCGTGGGCGTTCACGGCGCCTCGCCGAATCGATCCGTCAGGCGGTGCGCCTCGTTGCGGGCGCGGAGCGCTGCGTCCTGCTGGCCGGTGCCGTCGAGCGCTTCGGCCATCGACTCCAGCGTCCGCGCGAGCTCGCGACTCGCGTGGGCGTCCTCGGGGACGTGCTCGATGACCGCGCGACGGAGCGCGATCGCAGGGGTCAACCTCTCCAGCGCCTCCTCGAAGCGTCCCGCGTCGAGAAGGAACTCGCCGAGCGCCTCGAGGCACTCCGCGCGCGGCACGGCCCAGGTTTCCGCTTCGTCCTCGTCCGGGGAGATCCGCGACTCGAGGCGCTCGACCGCGCCACGCAGGTAGCGCTCCGCACCGGCCGCGTCACCCGTGTCGCGAAGGGCTTCGCCGAGCGCGCGATCGACCTGGGCGCCGAGGAGGGCCACCTGGTCGTCACGCGGAACGAGGCGGCCGAGCCGCACGATCACACGCTCGGCGCGCTTCAGGGATCGGATGGCGCGCTCGGCGTCCTCGCGCTCGACGTCGGTGTGGGCGAGATTGAGCAGGGCCTGCACGAGCCTCGACTGGTAGTCGACGCTCTCGGGGTCCATCTCGCACAGTCGCTCTTCGGCGCGAACCGCGAGGTCGCCGTAGCGGCTCGCGCTGCCGAGGTCACCCGTCCGTTCGTGCAGCGCGGCGAGACTGTCGTACGTCACCGCGAGGTTCGCGAGGGCGTCGTGGTCTCCTTCGTCGAACTGGACGAGCTGCGTGTCGGCTACCTCGCTCGCCGCGTAGTGGAGGATCGCGGAGTCGGTGTCGTCGAACCGTGCGAAGGCCGCGCCCAGGTCGTTGTGGAAGTGCGAGAGATCGGCGAGGAGTCCGCGGTCGCGCGGATGCCGCTCGACGGCGTTCTCCAGGATCTCGAGGCCCTTGCCGACGTGGTCCTGGGCCTCTTCGTGCCGGTCCAGTGCCAGGAGCACGAGAGCTGCGCAGAGATGGCAGTGGGCTGCGTTCGCCTGCCAACGCGGCTCGCCCGGCTGCAGATCCATCAGGCGGCGGTCGGTGGCCAGCGCACCCCGGTAGGTCGCCAGCGCGTCTTCGGGGCGTGCGCGCTGCTCGAGCGCGTAGCCGAGCACGAGCTGCCCGTCTGCGAGGCGGAACAGGAAGTCCTCGTCGTCAGGGTGCTCCTCACTGAGTTCCCCGAGAATCCTGAGCATCGTCCGGTACTGGGCGAAGCCCGTGTCCGGGTCCCCGGTCTCGAGCGACAGTTCGGCGACATCACGGTGCGAGTCGGCGAGCTGCGAGCGCTGCTCGACCGTCGCGTCGCGGCGCAGGCACAGGGACTTCCGGATGCGGGTCGCCTCGCGCGCGTGGAGCAGCGCTGCCTTGGGATCGCCGATTCGGGCGTGGGCGTCGCAGAGGTTCTCGTGATCGGTCGCGAGGCAGGACTTCCAGTGTGCGTCGCGCGGAGCCTGTCGCGAGAGCGCTTCGTTGATCGCGCGCGAGTGCTCGTGGTGGACGATCGAGTCGTCGAGCTGGCCGCGCTCCCCGTAGTGGTGCCCCATCGCGTTGTGTGCGAGGGCGAGCGCGCTCTGCGCCCGGAGGACGTGGGATCGGCTGCCGGGCGGAGACGCCGCGTCGGTCGCGGCTGGCGCCGCTTCGGTGGCCGCGGGGGCGGCGGGCACGGACAGCACGCCGGCCGGCAGGAGTCCGGGCGGGACGTGGCCGGCGGCGACACGTTCCGCGCAAGCGAGACTCGCGCGGTAGTGGCCGAACGCCTCGTCATGTTCGCGGGCATCGTCGAGCGTGGCCGCGAGGCGGGCGTGTGCATGGCCGAGTCGGATCCAGAGATCCGGGTCGGCGTCGCCGTGGCGTACCAGCGGCTCGAGCAGGTCGACGGTGCGGCGGTGGCAGGCGAGCACGTCATCGTGGCTCGGCGGGAAATGGTCCGGGATCGACAGCGGATCGCGACGGTCCCGCTCCTGGGCCTCGAAGATGAGTTCCTCGAGGATGATCGCGCGGCGCGACAGGGCCTCCGCGAGCACGACCGTGGCCGGCAGGTCGCCGCGGAAGCGTTGGTGGAATTCCTCGGCCGCACGCACCGCGGCGTCGGCCTCGGCGCCTGCGGCGTCCACCTTGCCCGCCTCGAGCAGACTGTCCGCATGCTCGAGACGCGCGCGCACGAGCTGTTCGTGCAGCGCCACGTCGTCGGGCTGGCTCGCCTGCGCGGACAGCGCCGCCTCCAGGGTCTTGCGCGTGCTCGCCTCGTCGGGGCGTCGATCGGTCATCTTGTCGGGGGATGCGCGGGGTCGGAGTCGAGCAGTCGCTGCAGGCGATCCGGTTCGAGGCGCACCCGGATCGAACGGGTCCGCGTCGCCAGGACTCTACCCGGTGGCAGGCCCTTGGCCTTCCGGACGTTGCGGGCAGCCGTGTAGATCACCTCTTCGGTGGCCGCGCCCCGGACCTTGCTGAAGTGGACGGCCAGCGTCGCCCCGTCCAGCAGGGACTCGAGGCTGGCGGTCCGACCCTTCGGCACGCGGATCAGCACGTGGGAGCCGGCGTAGCCCCGGCCCACGTGCATCCAGACGTCGTTCCCCTTGGCGACCCGGGTCGTCAGCCGGTCGTTCTGCCGGTCGTCCCTGCCGACGAGGACGTCCAGTCCCTCACCGGTGCGGAACCGCCTGAAGTTCTCCCCTCCGGTGAGCTTGCGAAGCTTCTGGGCGGCTGCGTCGGGTGCCTTCGGTCGGAGTGGCTGCAGCACGCCGAGGCGTTCGAGGTGCTCCCGCGTCGTGCCCAGATCGTCGGCCTCGAGCGCGGCGCGGACGCCGCGGAGATCGAGCACGGATCGCTCGGCTTCCTGGAGCCTCGCCTCGGCCACTACCCGCCCGTCTTCGAGGCGTCGGGCGTCTCGGTAGAGGCGTTCGGCCTGCACGTGGGGCGGCAACGCGGGGTCCCGGGCGATGGTCGCCGTGCGCGTGGGATCATCCGGGTCAGGGACCTCCAGGACCGGGAGCGCGGCGTTCGGGCCGTGG
>JAQCBR010000163.1 GCA_027621295.1 Planctomycetota bacterium | reverse complement strand
GAGCCAGTGGCCCTGTCGGGCCACAGGCTCGGGCCGACTCGCGGTCGCCCACCGCGGCTCAGCGGATCTCGACTTCGACCGCGTCGCTGAGGCTGACGCCCTGGACGCCGTTCGGGTCGAGGACGATCCACTGCGACGTCGCGCGGACGCCGAGCAGTGAAGTCGCACCCGAGGGGAGCGCGACCGCGGTCGAGCCCGTTCCCTGCGCGTCGACGCCGACGCCCAGGTCACCGAGGACTGCATCGGTGAGCAGCGTGCAGCCGGCGAAGCCGAGCGGGTCGAGCGGCGTGTTGGCGCGGTTGAGGCCGAACAGCACGGTCGCTGCGGCGTTCGCAGGCGCGTCGAAGATCGCGAGTCGGAAGCCCAGGTTGCCGAGCCACGGCAGGCCGATCGAGCCGGCCTGGATCGGCGTGCCGCATCCGCTGCCGTAGGGCGTGACGAGGCCGTTGGCGCCGACCGTGCCGCCGAGGCGCAGCACGTGGCCGCGCGCGGCGACCGGGCGATCGGCGACCGCTGCGTCCGCGTCGCTCGTGTGCGCGGCGAACGAGAGGTCGGTTCCGCCCTGCACGGCGTCGAGCGAGTAGCCCGGGCCGCCGAGGACCGCGCGCTCGCGGACGTCGACGCAGAGCGGGCCCTGGCCCGGGTCCCAGCGGAACGGCGTGTCGAGCAGGACCTCGACGACGAACTCGCCGGTCGCGGCGCGCACGGCGCTGAACCGACCGTCGAAGACCGTCGTCCGGTCGGGGCCGTGGTTCAGGTCGAAGGTCTGGCCGAGCGGCAGCGCGCCGCCGGAAGACAGGTCGACCCGCGCGTCCCAGGTGGTCGCCCCGCCCGTCCCGCCGGCGGCCCGCCAGCTCAGGTGGGTGATCTCGACCGGGTCGGTCACGCCGATCGTGGCCGGCGCGTAGGCGGTCATCGCGCGGGTCGGGCCCGCGACGCCGAACGGCCGCGACAGCGAGATGCCGCCCGGGGTCCCGTCGGCCGTCTCCGGGAGGACCGGGTGGGGGACGCTGATCAGCGCGAGGACCGGTGCAGCCGCCTGGTTGACCAGCGCGTTCGACGGAGCCGGGCTGCCGAGCGCCCAGAGCATGCGCGTGCCGGCACCCTGGGCCCCCATGTCGAGGGCAGGGAATCCGCCGCCCGAGACGTTGCGGATCACGATGTCGACGACGAGGGAGCCGCGCGCGGGGTCGAACTCGAACGGGCGCTCGAGGTCGAGGGTCGCGAGGAAGCCGGCCGGCCTCGCCTGGCCGGACGATCCGGCTGGTGGAGTCCAGGGACCGTCGAAGACGACGGTCCGGTCGGCGCCGTGGTTGACGTCGAACTGCGAGGACGCGCTCTGGGAGAGCGACGGCGCCCCGGTCGACAGCTCGACGCGGATGTCGAACGTCCGGTTGCCGGCGAGTGTGCGGCCCGCGTCGGGTCGCCACGCCAAGGCCGACACGAGTCGTCGTCCGCCATCGCCGAAGGTCGCGCCGTCGTGGATCTCCATCACGCGCTGTGCCGCCGCGTATCCGAGACCGAGCGCGGTCGAGTTGAAGCCCTCGGTGCGCGCCAGATCGGACGGCGACACCAGCGGTGCGATGACGAGTTCGGCGACGAGCCCGAGGGCCTGCGTGCCGGAGGCGGGGAAGTTGGCCGTGGCGCCGTTCGGGTCGACGGTGTTGAGCAGGCGGCCGAGCTGGCCCGCGGTGTCGGTGACGGCGTCGGTCAGGACGACGCCGCCGGTCGAGGACCGCATGCGGAGGTCGAAGAGCAGCGGGCCCGAACGGGGGTTCCACGCGAACGGCTCGTCGAACGGGACCTCGATCAGGAACGGCCGCGGCGAACCGCTCAGGGGCTCGCCGAACGTCGAGATGAGCCCGTCGTGCACGCGCACCCGGTCTCCGCCGTGGTTCCGGTCGAAGGCCCGGTCGAGGTTGGTGGCCGGGTTCCGCGAGGTCGAGACGTCGAGGGAGAGGTCGAACGTCGCCTGCGGCATCGAGGCCGTGCCGCCGTCGGGGCGGAACCGCACGGCGGCCACGTGGAGCGGCCTGTCACCCTGCGCCGTGACCCCGCCGCCGTAGGCGAGCATCGCACGGTGCCCGGACGTCACGCCGAACGGGTAGGTCGAGTTCTGGCCGCCTTCGGCCGTGGCTGCGACCGCGGGCAGCACCGTCGACACGCCGGTGTCCGTGTCGCTCGCCGTGATGTCGACGGCCCACGTGAACGTCTCGGTCAGCAGGTTCGACGGGTCCTGGCGCACCGCGGCGCTGGTGTCGATCAGGCGCACGTCGATCGTGTGTCGCCCGGCCGGCGCGGGGCCGACGTTCCACGTGAACGAGGGCTGGTTGGTCAGCTGCCACGTCCCGCCGTCGACCCGCCACTCGATCGTGTGCGGGCGGCCCGCGATCCGGTTCGTGAACGAGACCTGTGCCGTTCCGCCGCGCGGGGCCGCGATCGGGCCCGGCGTCGGGCTGCCGATCACCACGCACTCCTGGTGGAAGCGCTTGATGAACTGTTCGCGGCAGACCGTGCAGAAGTTGCGGTTCAGAGACCGCATCTCGCAGTCCGGTTCGGGGCGGTAGAGCCCGGTCGCGTAGTAGCCGGCACCCTGGTAGGCGCCGACGACGCCCTGCGGGCCGGAGACGCCGAGCCACGGGGCCCACTTCACGCTGCCGGTCGGGTCGGCGGTGATGTTCGGTGAGCCCGGCTCGCTGCCGGTGTAGGTGCCGGACCGCCCGTAGTCGTACTCGTCCGCGAGACCGCCGAACGAGTGGCCCCATTCGTGGGCCTGGACGTCCTCCATCGACGTGCCGTTGTAGCTGACCGAGAACGCGCCGGCGCAGCCGCCGTACTTGGGGTCGTTGACGAGCACGATCACGCGCCCGTCGGTGTCGGGGGCGAGCGCGGCGTCGGCCATCGCCTGTCCGCCGTTGCCGATGTACAGGCAGCGCTCGGTCCCGCCGGTCCAGTAGCTCGCGTCGTACGCGGTGTCGACGAAGATGTTGAGCGGCGGCTTGTCGGCGCCGCTCTGGTTCGACGCACGGAACACCGTGTGGACGTTGTAGAGGTCGAAGTACGCGCCGTACGGGAACTTGTTCGGTGTGTTCCGGAAGTAGTCGATGACGTCGACGACGTCCTGGTCGAACTGGCCCTGCTCGGCGGCGGTGTAGCCGTCGCCGAGGATCACCATGTCGTAGAGGTCCTCGCTCGGTCCGTTCTGGACGACGGTGCGGACGGTCTGTGCGGAGGCGGAGGCTGCGAGGAGCGCGAGCGCCGCGATGCCGGTGTGGAGGAGTCGTTGCATCGGCTTCGTCCTCATCGCACCGGGAGGGCGTCCCAGCGGGTTGCGCCGAGGGACAGCGGAGAAGTGGCGTCGCTGCGGTCGACGAACTCGAGGGTCGCCGCGCGCGCACCGAAGTCGGGGAGCTTGACGTTGGCGTGCGCGGTGTGCGGGATCACCTCGCAGCCGACGACGTGCGGGGGCTGGCCCGCGTGGCTCGGGTCGCGGCAGATCTTCGCCGGATCGACGGGGCCCTCGGCGAGGACCGCACCTGCGGCGTCGCGGAGGACCCACACGAGTGCCTGCTCGCCCGCGGCCTTCGGCTTCCCGATGCCGAGCGAGGGCTTCCGTGTCGCGACGAGGACCCGGACGCCGCGGTGGTCGATCTCGACCGTGGCGATGACCGTGCCGCCGGCAGCCGGGGTCGGCACCGGGTCGGTCGGGGAGTGGGAGTGGGCGGGCGTGGTCGCGCGGCCTGCATTCCAGGCGGTCAACGCGACGACGACCACCCCGGCGAGGAGGGCGGTGCGCAGCATGGCGGAGCGAGAGGCGGGGCGGGCCGAGCCGCCAGCCTAGCGAAACCTCCGCCGGCGTGGGGGGATCGCCCGGGCGGTGCGCGTCAGTCCTCGATGTCAGCGGACCGAGTGGCGTCTCGGACTCGGATCAGCCGGTCCGGTAGCATCTGCTCGCCGGCTCGGTCCGTCGACAGGCCGCGGCGCTCACTCGCCGGACGGCGCGCTCGACGGCCAGGACGGGTCGATGTCCGGCCAGCTGCTTCCCGGCCAGGACTCGCCGCTCTTCTGCTCTTCGGCCGGCGGCGTCGCGGCCCTCGGCTTCGCCTCGAACGGCACCCGGGGCACGTCGCTCCAGAGGCTCTCGAGCGCGTAGAACGCGCGCTTCTCGGCGTCGAACAGGTGGACGACGACCGTGTCGAAGTCGAGCAGGACCCAGCCGCTCTCGGTGTCGACGCCCGACAGTCTGCGGAACGCAGCGCCTGCGGACTTGGCGATCATCGACAGTTCGCGGGCCATCGCGTTCGCGTGGCGCGCGTTGCGAGCCGTCGCGATCACGAAGTAGTCCGCGATGGCGAGCGGTCCCGAGACGTCGAGGATGACGATATCTTCGCCCTGGCGCTCGTCGATCAGTTCGGCGAGGGAGAGGGCCAGCTCTTTGGTTTCGATCGGTGCGTTCTCCTGGTGGCGGTCCGGGCGTTCGGACGATACCGCGCCCGGTCCGACAGGGTCAGGCCCCCCGGTGGAACCGGGAGGCCGAGCGGCTCACGCGAACAGCGGGATCGCGAGGACCGAGGCGATCGACATCAGCTTGATGAGGATGTTGATCGACGGGCCGGCCGTGTCCTTGAACGGGTCGCCGACGGTGTCGCCGATGACTGCAGCCTTGTGGACCGGCGAGCCCTTGCCGCCGTGGTGGCCGGCTTCGACGTACTTCTTGGCGTTGTCCCAGGCGCCGCCCGAGTTGGCCATGAAGAGCGCCATCATCACGCCCGCGCCGAGCGCGCCGGCGAGCAGGCCTGCGACCGCGCCCTTGCCGAAGACCATGCCGACGACCAGCGGAGCGACGACCGCGAGCAGGCCCGGCACGATCATCGCGCGGAGCGAGCCCTCGGTGGAGATCGCGACGCAGCGTTCGTAGTCGGGACGGCCGGTACCCTCGAGGATGCCCGGGATCTCGCGGAACTGGCGGCGGACCTCTTCGACCATCGCGTTGGCCGCGAGGCCGACGGCGCGCATCGCCATCGCGGAGAACAGGAACGGCAGCATCGAGCCGATCAGGAGGCCCATGATGACCTCCGGGTCGTCGAGCACGAAGCTCTCCGCGGCCTTCGTCTGGTAGGTGTTGAACAGCGCGAGCGCGGTCAGCGCGGCCGAGCCGATCGCGAAGCCCTTGCCGATCGCGGCGGTCGTGTTGCCGGTCGCGTCGAGGGCGTCGGTGCGCTGACGGACTTCCTTCGGCAGCTCGGCCATCTCGGCGAGGCCGCCCGCGTTGTCCGCCACCGGGCCGAACGCGTCGATGCCGAGCGAGATGCCCAGCGTCGCGAGCATGCCGACCGCGGCGATGCAGATGCCGTAGACGCCGGCCAGATGCGAGCAGGCGTAGATGCCCATGGCGACCAGCAGGACCGGGAGCCAGGTCGACTTCATGCCGACCGCGAGGCCCGCGATGATGTTCGTCGCCGGGCCGGACTCGCTCTGCTGGGCGATCCAGTGCACCGGGGCCTTCTTCTCGGAGGTGTAGTACTCGGTCGCCTGGCCGATGAGCACGCCGACGAACAGGCCGATCAGCATGCTGCCGTAGACGTTCCACGGATCGACGCCGTTCGGGCTCGGGGCGATCATCGGGGTCAGGACCGCCATCGCGATCGCGAGCAGGATCGACGCCCCCCAGAGGCCGGTGTGCAGCGCGTGGCCGAGCTTCTTCTCGTCGTCGGTCTTGACCAGGAACGTGCCGAGGAAGGACGCGACGATGCCGGTCGCGGCGAGCGCGAGCGGGTATTCGATCAGCTTGGCCGCGGCCTCGCCGTTGCCGGCAGAGATCGCTGCGCCGAGCACGCAGGTCGCGAGGATCGCGCCGACGTAGGACTCGAAGAGGTCCGCACCCATGCCCGCGACGTCACCGACGTTGTCACCGACGTTGTCGGCGATCGTGGCCGGGTTGCGCGGGTCGTCCTCGGGGATGCCCGCCTCGACCTTGCCGACGAGGTCTGCGCCGACGTCCGCTGCCTTGGTGTAGATGCCGCCGCCGACGCGGGCGAAAAGCGCGATCGACGAAGCGCCGAACGAGAAGCCGAGGATCTGCTCCAGAGCTGCCTCGTCCGAGCCGTAGACCGTCAGCAGGATCGTGATCCCGAGGAGACCGAGGCCGACGACCGTCATCCCCATGACCGTTCCCGAGCGGAAGGAGACCGCGAGGGCTTCCGACACGCTGGTCCGGGCCGCGTTCGTCGTGCGGACAGCGGCGCGGGTCGCGGTGTGCATCCCGAAGTAGCCGGCGGTCGCGGACGCGAGTGCGCCGAAGAGGAAGGCCACTGCGGTCTTCACCGAGAAGCCTGGCGCGAAGCACATCAGCGCGAAGACGATCGCGACGAAGATCGAGAGCCAGCGATACTCGGCGTGGAGGAAGGCCCGGCCGCCCTGCTGGATCGCGGCTGCGATCTCTTGCATGCGCTCGGTCCCTGCGTCCTTCGCCATGATGGAGCGGAACAGCACGATCGCGACGACCACTGCCAGGGCCGCCACGACGAGGGCGATGAGGGTCCAGTTCATGAGACGGTAGGAATCGGAGAATTCGGGCGAACCGCTGAATGCGATCGCCGGGATTTGAGGGGCGAAGAGGTTAGCGGGGCCCCGGTCGCTGGACAAGACCCCCCAAATCCTTGTTGGACAGGAGTTTGGGAGGGTTCTTGGTGGTTGCGTTCATGCCGGTCCGGGTGCCTCGCCCTCGGGAGGCTCTGGCGAAGGCTGCGGGGCCGACTCCGCGTGCTCGTCCGGGCCCCCGTCCGCTGCTGCGTGCCGGTCCCCACCCGGGTCGCTGGGCTGCGGCGACTTCTTGGTCGGCTCGACGTAGGTCTCGGCCGGCCCGCCGACGAGGAGCTGCTGCTTCCGTCGCCAGCGCAGCCAGTAGGAGACGCCGACCGTCGCGCCGCCGGCGAGTCCGGCGATCAGGATGCCGCGTTCGATCTTGCGGACCTGCTCGATCACTGCCTGGATCGCTCCGCCGTAATGGTCGGCGAGCCAGATGAGGCCCATCGCGATCGGGATGATCCCAGCGAGGTCGAGCGCGAGGAACTTCAGCCACGTCATCCGCATCGTGCCTGCCGCGAAGAACGACACGACCCGGATGCCGGCGATGAAGCGGGAGATCAGCACGACGAACTCGCCGCGCTTCCGGAACCACCGGTCGAAGCGCGCGAGTCGCTCCGGGGTCACCAGCATCCGCATCAGGCGGATGCGGAGCAGGCGCGGCCCGTAGATTCGACCTGCGGCGAACGGGATCAGGTCGCCGAGGAGGATCGACGCGATCGCCACGGCCATCATCGTCGACGTGTCCGCGAGGCCCTGGTAGCAGAGGTAGCCGGCGAACAGCAGCACGATCTCTTCCGGCATCGGCAGGCCGAGACCGCAGGCCAGGAAGACGAGGGCGACTCCCGCGTACGGGTAGGAGCTGAAGGTCTCGACCAGCCAGTCGAACATCAGCGCCTGGCCTCCCGCGCGCGTATCGCCTCGGCGAGGTCGCCGAGGGGGGCGAGGTCGGGGTGGTGTTCGAGCGGCGAGGGGTCGGTCGCGAGCGCGGCGAGCGGCGGGATCGCGTCCAGCGCGGCCGTCAGCCGACGTGCGAAATCCGTGTCGGTCGAGCGGAGCTGGGATCGGGCAGCGTCCAGCGCGGCTGCGGCGCGCGCCAGGTCGTCCAGGCGCACGGCGGTCGTCGCCGCGCGGAGCGTGGCGAGCGCGCGCCGCTCCG
>JAQCBR010000162.1 GCA_027621295.1 Planctomycetota bacterium | reverse complement strand
GTACGCGTCGGCGTCGGCCTGCCGCGCCGGGTCCTCGGCGAGCCAGGCCTCGAACGCCGCGCGCTCACCCGGCGCGAGACGCCCGTCGACCCAGTCGGCGAGCCGCTCGTCAGTCGGTCCGTGGTGCCCTTCGGAACCGCTCATGATCCGAACTCCGCGAGCGCGGCCTGCAGGAGCTGCCGCCCCCGGTGCAGCCGGGAACGCACCGTGCCGACCGGAATCCCGAGCGTCTCCGCGACTTCCTCGTAGGAGAGACCCTGCATGTCGCGCAGGAGGACCGCATACCGGAACTCGTCCGGCAGATCGGCGACCGCGAACCGGACCCGATCCGCGAACTCCAGCTCCTGGGCCCGCTCGGCCGGGCCGAGCACGCGCGCAGGCGGCTCGATGCGTGCTTCGTCGTCCCCCGCTGCAGCCGGGCGATCCAGCGAGATCGTCCGCCTCGCCCCTCGCTTCAGGGAACGCTCCCGGCGGTAGGTGCTCACGCAGACGTTCATCGCGATCTTGTGCACCCAGACGCGGAACCGGACCGCCCCGTCGAAAGCAGCGAGCCCCCGGAAGACGCGCAGGAAGACCTCCTGGGCGAGGTCCTCGGCGAAGGCTGGGTCACAGCGGAGCACGCGCATGGCAAGGCGCAGGATCTGGTCCTGGTGGGTCTCGACCAGCGCTCGGAACGCGTCTCCGTCCCCGGCGCGCGCGCGCACGACCAGCTCTCGCTCGGCGGGGTCGGGGAGCGCGCTGTCGGGCGGGGTCGGGTCCGCAGCGTCGGTCACGGCCGGCATGGAACGCGGGCTTCCGCGTCCGGTTCCCAGGTGGACCTGATCTTTCTGCTCGGCTGTCACGACTCCGGTCGACGCGCGGATCTCCGCCGGCGCGGTGCTCACGATAACGTGGTGCGGTGCGCCGAGGAGGCGCGAGCTCCGATGACCCGACACGTGCTCCAGATCCGCTGCCCCTGCTGCCGCAAGCCTCTCGAGATCGACACCCGGACCGGAAAGGCCCGAGCCCAGGCCGGACCCGAATCCGGGCTCGACGCACTTCTCGACGCGCACCGCAAGGAATCGGGGAGGTTCGACGACCTGTTCGACGCCGCGCGGGACGGCCACGCCACCGAAGCGGAGCGCCGGGAGGACGCGTTCCGCCGGGCTGCCGAGGAAGCGAAGGACGACAAGTCGAAGCCCCGGTCGCCGTTCGACCTCGACTGAGTGACGACTGAGTGACGAGACACCGTCGCGCAGCCTCACGTGATCGCGACCCCGCCGCCGGGTTCGCAACCCGAGGGCTGCCGGAGCGGGCCTACCTGGCGTGCTGGTTCAGCGGCGCGTGCCGTTGAGCCGCTCTGCGGCCTCGGGCGTGTAGGCCGGGCGCCCTTCCCGGTTGGCGAACTCGGCGACGACCTCGGCGAGACCGGCGAGAACCGCCGTCATGTGCGGGACGTCGATCCGCGACGGCTCGTCGCCCGGCTGGTGGTAGTCGCTGTGCAGCGTCCCGGCGCTGATCGAGTGCGCGACCACGCCAGCCTGCGCGAACGGCAGGTTGTCGCTCGCGGAGAACAGGCGGCTCGCCATCTCGAACTCGGTGAGCGCGACGCCTGCGCGTTCGAGTGCTGCGCCGGCGATCGCCGCGAAGTCGGAGTACTCCTTACCGGTCACCCAGGCGAACGGAGGGCCCTCCTTCTCGGGGCGACCGAGCATCTCGAGGTTGACCATCGCCGCCACCCTCGAGAGTTCGAACGGCGGGTCGGCCACGAAGGCCCGGCTGCCCTGGAGACCCTTCTCCTCGGCCGAGAAGCAGACGAACGCGAGGCTCCGCCGCGTGCGCACAGCCTGCGCAGCGAAGTGCTCGGCGAGCAGCAGCACCGCGGTCGTCCCGGTCGCGTCGTCGTCCGCGCCGTTGTAGATCCCGTCCGAGCCGTCCGCGCGCGGGCGGATGCCGACATGGTCGTAGTGGGCCCCGACGACGACGATCTCGTCCGCGAGGTCGGTGCCCGGCAAGATCGCGACGACGTTGCGAAGTGGGACGTCGACCTCGGTCGGCGCCGGGACCCGGAGCGCCGCGATCGTCTCCGTGCCCTCCGCCGCTCCCGGGCGCAGCAGGATGGTCGGCGCCGCGCCCCCGCGCCCACGGCGACGCAGCGTGGTCCGCGCGCCTTCGGCAGCGCGCCACGCCGGATGCTTCGCGGGGGTCACGACGAAGGTCGGCGCAGCCGCAGCCATCTGTCGCCGGACGCGCGCGGGGTCCGAATCTGCGTCCTCCGGCTCCGGAGCCATGGGGATCCCCTCTGCCGTGAAGGCTCGCCCCGCGTCCCAGAGACGGAAGTCCGTCCCTGGCCGGAGCAAGACCTCCCCACCGTCGGCAGACGTGAGCCGGAGTTCGACTCCTGACGTGTCCACCTGCTGCCCGGGCAGCGTGTAGCGATGGAACCAGTCGGGCGCTTCGCCGACGGCGGCACCCGGCTCGAGCCCCGCGCGCGAGAAGGACCACGCCAGGAACTGCGCGGCCTCCTCCAGACCCCGACTCGGGGTGTCCCGCCCGCCGAGTGCATCACTCGCGAGGTAGCCCAGGACCTCCTCGACGCGCTCCGCTGACAGGGTCGCTGCCTGCGCGGGCAGGAAGGCCGCCGCGCACGCGACGGCCCATGGGGCGAGGATCGTTGCTCTCTGGTTCATGTGCTGCGTTCTCGCACGTCACGGGGTCAGCGCGGGACCTCGTTCATCGCGCCAGTCCGATAGCCGACGAGGTCGAGGGACACGTAGGTGTAGCCGGCCTCCCGGAGGCAGGCGACGAGGGCCGTGCGGAGTTCCAGCGCGCGCGGCAGCGCCTGCGGCTCGACCTCGAGCCGCGCGACCGTGCCGTGATGCCGGACCCGGAACTGCTCGAAACCGAGCGCGCGCACCGCGGCCTCGGCCCGCTCGAGCTGGGACAGCGTCGCGGCGTGCACCTCGGTCCCGTAGGGGATGCGAGACGCGAGGCACGCGAAGGACGGCTTGTCCGCGACCGAGATGCCGTGGGCGCGCGCGTAGGCGCGGACCGCGGCCTTGTCGAACCCGGCGTCGGCGAGCGGAGCGAGCACGCCGCGCTCCATCGCAGCCCGCGCACCCGGACGATGGTCGGAGAGGTCGTCGACGATCGCGCCGAACGCGACCGACCAGCCGCGGTGCCGCTCCACCGCGCGGACCACGCGATCGATGACGTCGAAGAGCTCGGCCTTGCAGTGGTAGCAGCGATCCCGGTCGTTCTGCCGGTAGCCCGGCCGTGCCAGCTCGTCGGTGTCGACGATCTCGTGCACGGCGTCGAGCTCCGCTGCGACCCGGGCCGCGTCCGTGAGCTCGGCCGCCGGCAGCGACGCCGAGCGCGCGGTCACCGCGACGACGCGGTCACGCCCCAGCGCGCGGATCCCCGCGTGGAGCAGCACCGCGGAGTCCACTCCGCCCGAGAACGCAACGACGAGGCCGTCCAGGGCCCCGAGCTGCCGCAGCAGCGCGCTCTCTTTCGCGTCGACGGAGGAAACCAAGGTGGGCGGAAGATAGCCGCTCCGCCGCCGAACCGGATGCCGCTCCGCGGCTACGGCGCCGCGTCGACGTTGTCGGAGATCTCCGTCTCCTGCGTCAGGATCGTCCGCGACAGATCGCGGTCATGGCGGACCCGGACGTTCGGGAACACGAGGCAGTCGCGCATGTGGATCGGCTTCTCGACGACTGCGCCGTCCATCAGCAGGCAGCGTTCGAGGACCGCGCCATCCGCGACCTGGACGCCCCGGCCGATCATGTTCCGCCCGCCTTGCGCATCGAGCCAACGCAGGTTCAGGTCGAGGAGGTCCATCGGATACGACAGGTTGAGGTCGTCGCGGATCACCTCGGCGGCCTCCACCCGGTAGCCGTCCTCGATGTAGATCTGGATCGCGTCGGTGATCTCGTACTCGTCGCGCATCGCGGTGCGCGGTGTCCGTCGGACCGCGTCGAAGAACGACTGGTCGAACAGGTAGATCCCGCAGCCCTTGAGGTCGGTCTTCGCGAAGCGGGGCTTCTCGACGACCCGGTGGACGCGGCCGTTGGCCTCGGTCAGCACGACGAAGTTCCGCCGCATCTTCTCGGCATCGGGCTCACGCTTGACCGCGAGGACCGCGTCCGCGCCCCCGGGGCCCATCATCCGCTCGGGCATCGACGCGAGGTTCTCGGTCTCGAAGTAGATGTCGCCCAGGAACAGGAAGAACGGCCGATCGACGAAACGCTCGAGCTTGTAGACCGCATGCGCGATGCCGAGCGTCTCGCCCTGCTCGACATACTCGACCCGGAGGCCGAACCGCTCGCCGTCGCCGATCTCGCGGACGACCTGGTGGCCGAGGTGCCCGATCACGATGACGACGTGCTCGACCCCGACCGCCTTCATCATCTCGAGCTGGTGCGCGAGGAGAGGCTTGCCGCCGAGGGGCAGGATCGGCTTGGGGTAGTGCTCCGAGAAGGGGCGCATCCGCGTTCCCTTCCCGGCGGCGAGGATCACCCCCATCACGTCAGGCATCGACATCTCAGTTCCTAGATCGAACCGGAGCGCATCTTGCCTGAAGGCCCCTTCGCACGCGACCTTCGGCCGCGTCCGATCGGGTCACGGTGTCTTCCGCGGCCGTCGAGCTGCCGCCGAGCACCCGTCAGTCGCGGGTGCTGACGTTGCGGAACACGGCGACGCCTTCGGACACGAGGCTGCCGATCGACAGCTCGGGTAGCAGGTCCCCATCCAGGTCTGCGACTGCCGCGGTGAGGGCGCCGTAGACCCCGGCGAACCGGAGGGAGTCACCGACCCCACCCTGGCCGTCGCCGAGCAGGACCCGGAAGTCGGCCCCGACGAGCGAGGCGACCAGGATGTCCGCGAAGCCGTCGCGGTTCAGGTCGAGCGTGGCGAGGGCCGTCGGCGCCTCGCCCGCGTCCAGGCTCACCACCCGGAATCCGCCCGTAGGGAGCGACAGCAGCATGCTCAGCGTGTCGCGACCGGTCTCGCTGACCACGAGGTCGGTGCGACCGTCGCCGTCGAAGTCCGCGGCCCGGAGGTAGGTCGGACCAGGGCCGACCGGCGTCTCGGTCGACGGCACGAGACCGTTCTCGCCGACCTCGAGGACGTCGACCGTCGAGCGCTGCAGGCGGCTCACCGCGACCTCGTCGCGGCCGTCGCCGTCGAAGTCACCGATCGCGAGGCCGACCGGACGACCGCTCAGCGGGGTCGACTGCGCGGGAGCGAACGAGAACCCGTCGCCCGTGCCGCGGAGCAGCGACACCGTGTTGTCGTCGATGTAGGCGATCACGAGGTCGACGAGGCCGTCGTCATCGAGGTCGCCCGCGGCGACTTCGAACGCGCCTTCGCCGCCGGCGAGCACGCCACCCGCAGCGGGCTCCACCTGGAAGCCGTAGCGGAAGTTGGCGACCGGACCGATGTTCCGCACCAGCTTGATGCCGCCCTGCACCGCGACCACGAGGTCGGTGCGCTGGTTCTTGTCGAGATCGACCGGGATCACGTTGTGGACCGCGCGACCGAGGTCGAGCGGCGCGACCGGCGTGAGGATCGGATCGGCGTCGACCTGGGCCGTGACCTCGTGCACGACCAGCGTGCTGGAGCCGAGTTCACCGACGATCAGGTCCTGGACCCCGGGAGTGATCAGGTCGGCCGCCTGGACGATCTCCGGAGCGACGAGGCCGTCCACCGAGTGCAGGCGTCCGCCACGGAGACCGCTGCTGGAGCCGAGGAAGAGGTTCGCGCGATCACCGCCGAAGCCCGGCACGAATGCGTCGGTGCGTCCGTCGCGGTCGACGTCCGCGAGCATCGGCGACACCGGCGAGCCGGTGGTCACGAGTGCAGTTCCGTTCGCGTCGAGGCCCTGGCCCGTTCCGAGGTGCACGCAGAGCGCACGACGGTCGATCTCGCAGCTGAGGAGATCCTGGAGGCCGTCGCCGTCGAGGTCGCCCGCGCACAGGGAGAACGGGATGCCCTTCGTCGCGATGCTCTGCGAGACCTCGTAGTTGCCGGCGACGCCGCGCCGAACGAGGTCGATCCGGCGGCTGCCCGCGTGGGCGACCGCGAAGTCGGCCGCGCCGTCCGCGTCCAGGTCACCGATGACCGACGCCGCGGGCACCGAACCGAGCGTCATGTAAGTCGGCGCCGAGCCGCTGCCCGGCAGGATCGCGATGCGGTTCCGCGTCAGGTCGCACGCGACGATCTCCGGCAGGCTGTCCCCGTCGAGGTCGCCGACCGACAGGCCGGCCACCTGGGCACCGCGGTCGAAGGTCAGAGAAGTGGGAGAACGGAATTCGCCGTCCCCGATCCCCGGGAAGACCTGGATGTCGGGCGCGCCGTTCCGCGCGACGACGAGGTCGACGACGCCGTCGCCGTCCGCATCACCGGCGGTCACGTCCAGAGGCCCCGAACCGAGCGGGAACGTCCCGTTCGAAGTCAGGTTGCCGAAGCCATCGTTGGCGAAGACCACCGCCGTCCCGTCCCGGGCGACGGCGACGAGGTCCTGGTCCTGGTCCGCGTCGACGTCCTCGACGAAGAGCCGGAACAGGCCGACCGGCGCCTGGATCGAACGGCCGGTCGCGAAAGTGCCCCCACCCTGGCCGAAACGCAGCACGAGCTGGCCGTCCGCCGCGGCGGCCGCCATATCGACGAGGCCATCCCGGTCGAAGTCCGCGACGACGGCCGCTTCGACGCCGTCCGCGTCATAGGCGAGCTCGGTGCGGGTCTCGAAGAGAATACGGCTGAGCGTCTGACTGGCGGCTCCCGTGCCGCCGCTGTGGTCGGCACAGGCGGCCAGCGGGAGGAGTGTCGAAGCGAGGATCAGGGGGCGGCGCATGAGTGGTTCCGGGGTCGAGGAGGCTGACCTCGGAGTCTAGCACCGGCAGGTACCCCCCTGCGTCAGCCCGTACTTGAGGACCGTATCGGGCCACCCCCTCCACGGTCCACCCTCGTGGCACCGAGCCGTCGATGACATGGGAAGTTTCGCCGTCTAGTCCCGGTGACTCGTATCGAGATAGGAGCGCGCCCGATGCACGTAGTAGCCGGGACGCGACTCGAGATCGGCAGCCTCTTCCGGGGTGATTTCGCGCCGCACGCGCCCCGGCACGCCGAGCACGACGGAACGGGGTGGGACCACCATCCCCTCGGTGACGAGCGCACCCGCGCCGATGATCGCGTACGCGCCGATCCGGGCCCCGCCCAGCAACGTCGCGTTCATGCCGACCAGCGCGTGGTCGCCGATCTCGACGCCATGCAGGACGACCCCGTGACCGATGGTCACGTTCCGCCCGATGCGGAGCGGCGCATCGATGTCGACGTGGATGCAGGTGTTGTCCTGGACGTTGGTGGAGTCGCCGATCTCGATCCACGAGTCGTCGCCGCGGATCGTCACGCCGAACCAGATCGACACGTCGCGACCCAACCGGACGTCTCCGACGACGGTGGCGTTGTCGGCGACCATCGCCGCGCCGCGGCGACGCATGCGCCCCACCATGTCGGGATGGACGCGGAACTCACGGGGCTTGGTCATCGGACTCTCCGTCAGCCTGGACTCGGCAGCAGGTCTGGAGCGAGGGTCACGACGGTGACCAGCAGCGAGTTGTGCGCTACGTGCGCCAGGATCGGCGCGAGCAGCCCGCCGTGACGGAGCCTGAGCCAGGCGAACAGCGCACCCAGGGCGGAGATCGGCAGGATCAGCACCGTCCCGGCACCGACGTGCACGAGACCGAACAGCACCGAGCTCACCGAGACGGCGATCGGCACGCCATGGCGCGCGGCGAGACC
>JAQCBR010000161.1 GCA_027621295.1 Planctomycetota bacterium | reverse complement strand
CGCCCACACCGAGCCCGGTGAGGACGCGCGCGGCGAGGAGCGTTCCGACGCCGTCCGCGAGACCCGTGGCCAGCGCCCCCATCGAGAAGAACAGGATGCTGACCGACAGTGCACGGCGCCTGCCGATGCGGTCCGCGAGCCTGCCGAACGCGAAGCCCCCCACCGCCGACGCGCCGAGGGTCATCCCTTCGACCCAGGCCAGCTCCTCGACGCCGATCCCCAGCTCCTGCTGCACCGCCAGCTTGACGAAGGCGAACAGGATCAGGTCGTAGAAGTCGAAGGCCCAGCCGAGCCAGCAGAACAGGAGCACGCGGGCCGGAGCCCCGCGCAGCACTTCGCCGAACGCCATGCGGCGGAGGAGGCTAGCCGTCGCCCGACCGATCGACCAGGAAGTGGACGATGCGCACCGCGCTGCCCCCACGCGTCCCGTCGGGCCGCGCCTCGCTGCGGAGTCGCAGCACGTGCTCGCCCGGCGCGAGTCCGGCGGCGAACACGTGGCTCCAGGGCAGGTGGAGTCCGCCGCTCCAACGCGTGAACAGATCGACCTGCTGCCACGGCGCACCGTCGACGGACCACGACAGGACGCCCGCGTCCGGCCCCGCGTTCACGAGGACACCACACGCACGGCCGTCGAAACCGAGCTCGCACACGGACCCTGGAGAATCGGCGACCAGGCAAGGCACGTCGACGAAGCCTGCGCGTGTCCCCGCCCTGCCCTCCGGGCGCCAGGACGGGTCGATCCGGAATCCGTCGCCTTCGACCTTCGCCGCCGAAGGACGGACGAGCTCGCCGCGCTGGTAGCAGGCCTCGTCCAGCGGTGAGGGCAGAGCATGCTCGCCCGGCGATCGATCGACCGCGGCGAGAGCGCGATCCAGGAGCTCACCGATCCGCTCCGCGTACAGCCGCTGCCCGAACGGAGACGGATGCAGGTCGCGGAAGTCGTCCTTCCACGTGAACTCGCCGGCTGCGATCCGCCACGCGACGTCCGACGCCAGGTCGAGGGACGGGATCGCGTAGCGTTCGGCCACCGCCTCGTGAGCGCGCAGGACCATCGGCACGTCTCCCTTCCGGATCTCCCGCATCTTGTCCGGGTCGACGAAGTGCATCGCGACGATCCCCATGCCCAGGTCGATCCGGCGCGCCGCGCGGACGATCCCCTCGTAGCCGCGAACCATCTCGTCGTAGGAGCGGCCGTTCGTCGAGTCGTTGACCGCAGCCTCGACGAAGAGCAGATCGACCGGTCCCTGGCCGAAGGCGTGCTCGCGGAGACGGAAAGCGCCGGGCGTGCTGCCGAACGACGGGATGCCGGCGTTGACGAATTCCAGCTCCACACCCGGCAGCCGCTCGGTCAGGAAATCGCCGACCATGTCCCGCCAGCCGGGGTTGTGCGTGATCGACCCACCGAGGAAAGCGACGCGACCGCGCCCCCCTGCGCGCATCCGGCGGATGCTCGGCCCCAGCCCGTCGCGGAGCCTCCCGACGCCCCCGCCCTCGACCGTGTGCCGCAGCACGAAGTCGACGATCGGCGCCGGATCGCGGAGCGCATGCGGATGGTGACCGACCCCGGGCTTGCGGATCACGTCGATCGTCCCGCCGAGCGCCCTGTAGCGCTGTTCGACCACGTCCGAGTTCTCGGCGATCGGCACGACGTCGTCGGCCTCGCCGCAGACGTGGAGGATCGGGATGTCGGCCGCGGCGATCGGCTCGAGCAAGTCGATCGGGTTGCCGGCGAACTCCTCGACCGTGTCCTCGGTCAGCCCGAGCGCTTCGAGGCAGCGCGCGAACGACGGCGGGCTGCCCTTCCCCGTCCCGCGACCGCCCGGCCACGAGCGGATGTCGCAGACCGGAGCATCGCCGTAGAGGCACGCGATGCGTTCGGGACGTCTGGCCGCGTAGCGGTAGATGAGGAGCCCGCCACGGCTCATACCCTCGAACGCGAAGCGCTCGGCGAGCCCGAACTCGGCGCGGACCAGGTCGTACGCGGCGTCCCAGGCGGCGAGCGCACTCTCGTTCGCGTAGAGGTCGGCTGTGTCGACGTGGACCAGGTGGAAGCCCCGCGCGAGGAGCTCCAGGTCCGCCGCGGGCTCGTGACCGAAGAACCGGGCCCGCGCGATCCACGGGTTCCCGTCGGCCGCGATCTCGGGCGCGACGACGACGAGCTTCCGCCCAGCCGCGTCGCGCTCGTGGCGCACGTAGCCGTGCCACGTGCTGGTGCCTTCCTCGGCGAAGCGCGGCTCCCCGTCGAGCCAGCCTAGCGAGGTGAGGAAGCGCTCGACCGAGCGCAGCGTGCGGCCGTAGTCCCCGGTCTTCCGGCTCGCGTTGAAGAAGCCGTGACCGCGTCCCGGATAGGCCTCGAGCTCGCAGCGCACGTCGGCGGCGGCCATCGCCGCGCGGAACGCCTCGGCCTGCGCGAACGGCACCGTCTTGTCGGCCGTGCCGTGCGCGATCCATGTCGGCGGAAGCCCCGGACGCACGTGGTGCTGCGGTGAGATCGCGGTCCCGTTCGGACCGACCCGGGCGCCGCCGAACCCGGAGGGCCCCGTGTCCAGCACCGGGTTGAACAGCATCATCGCTGCGGGCGACGGACCGCCCGGCTCGACGCCCTCTTCGATCGGCGGCACGCAGGCGACCGTCGCCGCGAGATGCCCTCCTGCGGAGCCCCCCGCCACTGCGATCCGCGCCGGGTCGACGCCGAGGCGCCCGGCCGCAGCGACGACCGCACGGAACGCCGCCTGCGCGTCGGCCACCGCGTCCTGCGGCGTCGTCCCGTGCGGACGCAGCGTCCGGTACTCGGCGCTGATCGACACGATGCCGCGGCTCGCGAGGTGCCGGGAGTGCGGCGCGAACTGGTCGCGAGGGCCACCGACCCAGCCGCCGCCGTGGAAGAACAGGATCGCCGGACGGGGTGTCGGCGCGTCCTCCGGCAGGAACGCATGGAGCCGGAGCTCCACGTCGCCGACCTGCCGATAGACGGACGACTCTGCGCCCTCGAAGCCGCCCCCGGCATCCTGCGCCGCGCCGACCGCGGCGAACAGGATCGGGGCGAGGATGGCGAAGCCGCTGCGACGGTCGGTCATGACGCGGTCGTACCCTGCGCACCCGCCCGGTGACAGCCCGGAGCCCAGGCTGTCCTTCCCAGGCTCCGCGAGCGGTGGCACGATGTCGCGCCGTCTCATGCTGCCCCGCCGATCCACGATCCCCGTCCGCGTCCGCAACGTCACCGTCGGCGGAGGCCACCCGGTCGTCGTCCAGTCGATGACGAACACCGACACCGCCGACGCCGCGGGCACGGCGCAGCAGGTCCTCGACCTGTTCCGCGCCGGCTCCGAGATCGTGCGCATCACGGTCAACAACAAGGAAGCTGCGGCCGCGGTCCCCGAGCTCCGCGCGCGCCTCGACGACGCCGGTGCCGACGTCCCCCTCTGCGGCGACTTCCACTACAACGGTCACGTGCTGCTGCGCGCGTTCCCGGACTGCGCGGACGCGCTCGACAAGTACCGGATCAACCCGGGCAACGTCGGCAAGGGACCGCAGCACGACCAGAACTTCGCGACGATGATCGAGTGCGCGAAGGACCACCAGAAGCCGGTGCGCATCGGCGTCAACGCCGGCTCGCTCGACCAGGCGGTGCTCGCGCGGCTGATGGACCAGAACGCCGCTGCGGGATCCCCGAAGACCGCCGAGCAGATCCTGCTCGACGCGATGGTGACGAGCGCCGTCGAGTCCGCCGAGGCCGCGGTCGGGCTCGGACTGCCCGAGGACCGCATCGTGATCTCGTGCAAGATCAGCAAGGTCCAGCAGCTGATCGCCGTCTACCGACAGCTCGCCGACACGACCCGCCACGCGCTGCACCTCGGGCTCACCGAGGCAGGCATGGGTGCGAAGGGCATCGTCGCGTCGACCGCGGCGCTCGGCGTGCTCCTGCAGGAGGGCATCGGCGACACGATCCGCGTGTCGCTGACGCCGCGCCCCGGCGAACCGCGCACCGAGGAGGTCCGGGTCGCGCAGCAGATCCTCCAGTCGATGGACATCCGGCCGTTCCTGCCGCAGGTGACCGCGTGCCCGGGCTGTGGCCGCACGACGAGCACGCTGTTCCAGGAGCTGGCCCAGGACATCGAGAAGTTCCTCGCCGCGCGCATGCCGGTGTGGAAGGCCCACACGCCGCAGGCCGCCGAGCTCCAGGTCGCGGTGATGGGCTGCGTCGTCAACGGCCCCGGCGAGAGCAAGGCGGCCCACATCGGGATCTCGCTGCCGGGCACCGGCGAGGCGCCGCGCGCGCCTGTCTACGTCGACGGCGAGCACGTGACGACGCTGCAGGGCCCGGAGATGGCCCGCGAGTTCCAGCAGATCATCGAGGACTACGTCGCGCGCATGGGCGAGGGCAGCGCCGCCGCCTCGTCACGCTGACGTCAGCCGCTCCAGCACCATCCGGCGAGGCCGAGGAGGCGTGTCGCCGATCCGGAACGCAGACAGCACGCGCGGCAGCGCCGCGTCGGCCTCGGCGAGGGTCCGCGCCTGCACGATCGCCAGCGGCTCGCCGGCCCGCACCTCCTCGCCGAGCTGGCGTGCGAGCACGATGCCGACGTCGAGGTCGATCTCATCGGCAGGCTGGCGCCGGCCCGCACCCAGGTCCATCGCGCAGAGACCGAGCTCGAGGGGGTCGATGTCCGCGACGTAGCCGGACGCCGGGCTGCTGACTCCGAGCGTCGCCCCGGCCTCGCCGAGCGCCTTCGGGTCGTCGACGAACGACGGATCGCCGCCCTGCAGCTCGACGTTCTGGCGGAGACGGCGGAGCGCCTCTCCCGAGTCCACCGCGGCATCGAGCTTCTGCCACGCCTGACCCCGATCCGTGACGACGCCGGCCAGCTCGAGCATCTCGGCGGCGAGCTCCCACGTGACGGCCCGCAGGTCGCTCGGTCCGTCACCGCGCAGAAGCGCGACCGCCTCGAGCAGCTCGAGGCGGTTGCCGATCGTGCGGCCGAGCGGTGCGTCCATGCAGGTCAGCAGCGCGGTCACGTCGATGCCGGCGAGTTCGCCGACGGAGACGAGGCTCTGCGCGAGGGCGTGCGCGGTGTCCCGGTCCTTGAGGATCGCGGCGCGTCCGACCTTCACGTCCATGACGAGGCCGTCGATGCCCTCGGCGAGCTTCTTGCTGAGGATGGACGCGGTGATCAGCGGGATCGATTCGACGGTCCCGGTCACGTCGCGGACCGCGTAGAGCCGCCAGTCCGCAGGCGCGATCGACGGACCCGCGCCCGCCATCACGAAGCCGCACGCGGCGAGGATCGGCTCGAACTCGGCTGGCGCGAGGTCCGTGCGGTAGCCGGGGATCGCGCGCAGCTTGTCGAGCGTGCCGCCCGTGTGGCCGAGGCCGCGCCCCGAGATCATCGGCACCGGCACGCCGCAGGCCGCGACGAGCGGTGCGAGCGCAAGGCTGACCTTGTCGCCGACCCCACCCGTCGAGTGCTTGTCGATCTTGCGGCCGGGCACCGAGGGGAAGCCGAGCACCTCGCCCGAGTCCCGCATCGCGAGCGTCAGCGTCGCGGTCTCCTCGGCGTCCATCCCGCGGCAGCAGACCGCCATCAGGAACGCACCGAGCTGCGCGTCGCTCAGCGACCCGTCGACCGCGCCGTGGACGACGTCCCGGATCTGATCGGCCGACAGCTTGCCGCCGTCCCGCTTGTGGGCGTTCAGTCGCGCGGGATGGAAGTGCATCAGAGTGCCACGCGCATCACGGAGCGACAGGATGCCAGAACGTCTTGGTCTCGACGAACGCCCCGACCCAGTCGAGTCGACGTGGAGCCGCTCCCTCCCAGGCCGGCGCGAAACGGACGCGCTTCACCGAGTCGGCGGCTGCGCGTCCGATCTCCGCGTCGGGGGAACCGGCGACGAGGAGTCCGTCGATGTCGCGATGCGCGGCGAATTCCGGAACGAGCTCGCTCCGAAGACCGGACAGGAGCTGGACCGCACCGCCCGGCACGTCGCTGGTCGCGCAGGCCTCGCCGAGCGCGAGGCCGACCAGCGGCGAGCTCTCGGAAACGAGCGCGATCACCGCGTTGCCCCCGGCGAGCGGCGGCAGCAGGAGTGCCAGGAGGTCGGTGAGGAACGGACTGTCCGGAGCGACCACTCCGACCACGCCCTGCGGCTCGACCGTCGAGAACGAGAAGAACGGCCCCGCGACGTCGTTCTGCGAGCCGAGCAGCGCGCCGAGCTTGTCGGGGATGCCCGCGTACCAGGCGGTCAGGTCCACCGCCGCCTCGACGTCGGCCCAGGCCGCGTCGGCGTCGACCCCCACGGCGCCCGCGAGGATCTCACGGAGCAGCGCGTCCTTCCGCGCCTCGAGCATCTCCGCGAGGCGGAACAGGATCTGACCGCGGTTGTAGGCGGTGCGTCCCGCCCAGTCGGCGCCCGCCTTCCGGCCGGCGACGACCGCGTCGCGGAGATCCTTGCGGCTCGCGCGGCAGACGTGGACGCCCGCTGCGCCGCTCGGCACGTAGCTGCGTCCGGACTCCGTCCGGGGGAACTTGCCCCCCAGGAACAGCTTGTAGGTCTTCTCGACCGGAGGCCTCTCGTGGCTCATCCCTGCACCAACCCTCCCGGTCGACGGACGTAGGCGGCGAGCCCCTGCCGTCCGCCTTCGCGACCGAAGCCACTCTCCCGGAAGCCGCCGAACGGCGACGCGGGGTCGAAGCGGTTGAACGTGTTGTTCCAGACGACGCCCGCGCGGAGCCGCGACGCCATCCACAGGATCCTCGATCCCTTGTCGGTCCAGATGCCGGCCGACAGGCCGTAGGTCGTGTTGTTCGCCTTCGCGACCGCCTCGTCCGGCGTGCGGAAGGTCTGCACCGTCAGCACCGGCCCGAAGATCTCCTGCCGGACCACCGTGTCGCTCTGCGCGACCCCGCTGAAGATCGACGGGCGGAAGTAGAAGCCGCGGTCGGGAATCGAGCAGGGCGACTGCCAGAGCTCACCGCCCTCCGCGACGCCCTGCGCGACCAGCTGCTCGATGCGCGTCAACTGCTCGCGGCTGTGGATCGCACCGAGGTCGGTGTTCTTGTCCATCGGGTCACCGACCCGGATGCGCTCGGTGCGCCTGCGCAGCCGCACGAGGAAATCCTCGGCGATCGACTCCTGCAGCAGGAGGCGTGAGCCGGCGCAACACACGTGCCCCTGGTTGAAGAAGATCCCGCGGACGACGCCCTCGACCGCCTGGTCGATCGCTGCGTCCTCGAAGATCACGTGCGCAGCCTTGCCGCCGAGCTCGAGCGTCAGGTCCTTGCCGGTTCCCGCGAGCTGCGCCTGGATCGCCTTGCCGACCTGCGTGCTCCCGGTGAACGCGACCTTGTCGATGCCCGGGTGCGCAACCAGCGCGGCACCCGTCTCGCCGTCGCCCGTCACGACATTGACGACGCCCTTGGGCAGCCCCGCTTCTTCGAGCACTTCGCAGAGGCGCAGCGCGGTCAGAGGCGAGGTCTCCGCAGGCTTGAGGACGACGGTGTTGCCGCAGGCCAGCGCCGGCGCGAGCTTCCAGGCCGCCATCAACAGCGGGAAGTTCCACGGGATCACCTGGCCGACAACGCCAACCGGCTCGTGGCCGCCCCGACCGAACGCGAGGTCGAGCTTGTCGGCCCATCCTGCGTGGTAGAAGAAGTGCTGGGCCGCGAGCGGCACGTCGACATCGCGCGACTCGCGGATCGGCTTGCCGCCGTCCCGGGTCTCGAGCACGGCGAACTCGCGCGCGCGCTCCTGGAGGCGGCGCGCGATCCGGTACAGGTAGCGCGCGCGGTGCTCGGCGGGCAGCGCGGCCCAGCCGGGCTGGGCGCGGCGCGCG
>JAQCBR010000160.1 GCA_027621295.1 Planctomycetota bacterium | reverse complement strand
CGGCGGCCGCGGCGAGGAGCCGACCGTCGAGGCCGCGGAGGAGGTCGAGGACGAGGTCCGCGCCGGCATGCAGCCCCGCCAGCCGCTGCGCCGCAGCGACCGGATGATTCCGGTGCCGACCCCGGGCAGCGAGCGGAGCGGCCAGCGCGTCGCCGTGCTCGTCGATCTCGCCGCGCTGCTCGAGCAGGCGCGGGCCCAGGGAGGCGAGCTGGCGTTCGGCAAGTTGGTCCAGCACCTCGCGCGCCGCCGTCACCTGATCCGCGCGATCGCCTACGCATCCCCCGAGCTGCTCGTCGAGATCGGCTCGGCGCTCCGCGGCAGCGACCTCGACGTGCACGCGATCGCGACGCCATCGGACCTTCCGGTTGCGCTGGCCGTCGACGCGATGAGCCTGGCGTCCCGGGTGGACTGCGTGGTCCTCGCTCCGGCGGTCGACCACCTCGCCCCGCTGGCCGCCGCACTCCGCGCCCATGGCGTCCGGATCGAGACCGCCGGCTTCACCGAGACCAGCGGGATGGCCGATGACCTGGCTACGGCACGCCACCCACTCGGCGCCGAGAGCCTCTTCGTCCCGTGAACCACCCCCCAGCCCGACACCTCCGCAAGCCGCTGTCCTGGCCGCGGCTCGCCGCCGCGCTCTGCGCGCTCGGCATGGTCTCGGGCGCTGCGAAGGCGCAGCAACAGGGCCCCGGTGAACGCGAGCCGGAGTTGGCCGTCGAGACGGTCTGGTCGGAGACGCGCGGACTTGCGCTGTTCGCGGCCTGCGACCGCAACGGCGACGACCGGCTCGACCTGTTCGAAGTGCGCCACTGTCTCGTCGACCTTCAGGCGACCCGTGATCCGAGCGTGTTCCGACGCCTCGACACGGACAACAGCGGCTTCGTCGAATGGCCTGAGTTCGCGGAGCGGTTCAAGGTGTCGCTGGGACGCGCGGGACGCTTCCAGGTCCAGCCCTACCGCCAGCCGGCAGCGATGCGCGACCCTGCGTCGCCCAGCTCCGAGATCGACCCGAGCGAGCAGATGTTGGGCGCGCTCGACGGTGACGGGGACGGCGGCCTGTCCCGCGCCGAGTTCACGGCGTTCGTCCGGCGCATGGCGGGCAACGCGGAGCTCGTTAACCGCTTCGCCGCACTCGACACCGACCGTTCGGGCAAGCTCGAGCTGACCGAGTTCGCCCCGGTGCTGATGTTCGTGCCCCAGGTGTGGCAGAAGATGAGCGCTTCGGAGGATCTCCGCCGCGCGATGCCGGCCGACTTCCGTGGCGCCGACCGCGACCTGAACGGCGTGATCGACCGCGCCGAGCTGCGCGCCTCCCTGACGAGGCTCCACCCGTCGCTCGGACACTGGACCGACGTGATCCTGAACGCCGCCGACCGCTCCCGCAACGGCACCCTCGGCGCCGCAGAGCTCGTCGCGAGTCGGACGGTCAGGCCGAAGATCGTGCTGCCGCCGACCGGCGATGAAGCGGCGTCGCCCGCGCGCCGCGACCGCTGACCGGCCCCGGCCGCGCCACCGCTCCGCGATGGCCGGAGAGTGCGCGCGTAGGATTCGCCGGACACGCGGACGGCCACCCGGATGCATCGGCGACGGCTCCGACCGCCGACCGCAGCGCGCAAACGGATTCGCCCGAGCTCTTCTGATCGCCGACGGGCGGCGGCATCATCGTGGCCCCCGAACGAGCGCGTCGTCCCGGCGTCGCCTCGGGGCCGAGACGATGAGCACCTGGACCACCGTCGCGCGGCTCGCCCTGACCTGGGTCGCCGCTCTCGCTGCCGTTCCCGCGCAGGGCCTGTCCGACGCCGAACGCGCCGCCTTCGCGCTCAAGTCGGAGGCCCGCTACCCGGAGGCCCTCGACGCGTTCCTCCAGCTGATCGCGAGCGCTGACGGAACGCCCCGCGCGGCCGCACGCGCGGAGAGCCACGTCTCGCTCGCATCGCTGCTCGCCGCACGGATCGGCGCGACGGAACGGGCCACGGCGTTCGAGGAACTCGCGACCGGCGACCGACCCGCGGGACTCAGGGACGCACTGCTGCTCGCGAGCATGAACCTGCACCAGGCCGCTGGCCGCCTCGAGGAGGTGGCCAGGCTCGAACGCGAGCTCGGCATCCTGAGCCGCTTCCAGATCTGCGGACCGTTCGACAACGAGCGCGGGGCGGGCTACGCCCGCGACTTCGGACCCGAGAACGGCTTCGACCCGGACGCCGCGTTCGAAGGAAAGGCGCGTGCGGTCGGCTGGCGAGAACTCCCGATCACCGCGCCACCCGGCGGCTTCATCGCGCTCGGCGCGATGATCCGCCCCGCCGAGCAGGTGCTCGCCTACGCCGCGACCGCGCTCGTCGCGGAGCGCGACGGCCCCGCCACGCTGCTCCTCGGCACGAGCGGTTCGTTCCGCGTCTACCTGAACGGCGAGGAAGTCGCGCAGCGCGACGTCCGGCGCCAGGCCGTGGCCGACCAGGACGCGATCGGACTGTCGCTCCGCGCGGGACCGAACCTGCTCGTGCTGAAGATCTGCGCCCAGGACGAGCGACCGGCGTTCGTCGCCCGGCTACGCGGTCCGCGAGGCGCCCGGTGCGAGGGTGTGGTCGACACGATGGACCCAGCCCTGCTCGCCGCGACATCCGGCGCAGAGCCAGCGGCGGTTCCTGCGCCCGCCCCCCTGCGCCGTGCGATCGACGTTCTCGTCGAGGGCGCCGAGCGGGGTGATCCCGCCGACGCGTTCGCGGCTGCGACCCTCCTCGCACTCCGCCAGCCGGACGACCCGACCGATCGGCGCGACCGCGGCCTCGCGGAGCAGGCGGTGGCAGGGCTTCCGGACTTCACGGCCGCCCGCTACCTCCTCGCCTACACGCGCGTGCAGGCGGGTCGCGCCGAGGAGAAGGACGAGAACGCACGGCGCCGTGACTACGAGCTGATCCTCGCCCAGGATGCCCGTCACGCCGAGGCGCTCCGGAGTCTGGCCGAGATGGAGCTGGAGGATGTCGGCGCTGCCGCACGATGCGAGGCTCTGTGTAGGCGCGCGCTCCAGGTCGCGCCGGACTTCGCCGCCGCGCGGGTCCTGCTGTCGCGCGCGCTCGAGGCCCTGGACCTGGCACCCCTCGCCTTCGACGAGCTGGTCCGCGCCGCCGCGCCGGATGCGAACGGTGCCGTCGACCCAGAGGCTGCGAGGCGGGCGGGCGACGCGCTGTCGGGAGTCGGGCGGCACGCGGACGCTGCCCGCGCGTACGCGGGCTCGCTGCGCGGGCACCTGCGCCCGGGAACGGCGATCGACCTCGCGAACGTCCTGTTCCGTCACGGTGGGTTCGACGCGGCGCTGGAAGCTCTCCGCACCGCGGTGCGGACCAACCCGTTCGACGATGCGCCGCGGCGCCGCATCGCGCGCGCACTCGAGGCCAACGGCGACCTGGCGGCGGCCGCGGCCGAACTCAGGGACTGGCTCGACATCTGCCCCGAGGACGACGCGACGCTGGTCGAGCTGGCCCGCCTCGCGGGGCTCCGCGGCGAGGAGGAGCGCCGGCTGGAGCTCCTGCGCGCCGCCGTCGCGCTGAACCCCAACCTCGAAGCCCAGGCGCGCCTCATCGCATTCCTCGAGTCCGACGAGACGCCGTTCTACGCGGCGTACGAACTGGACGCGGACGCCGTCCTCGCCGAACGGGGCACGCCACCCGCCGATGCAGAAGAGGCGAACGACGCCCACTACTGGGTGCTCCAGCAGGACGTGGTCCGCGCGTACGACAACGGCACGCGCAGCGTCTACCAGCATCGGATCGTCCGCGTGCTCTCGGATCGCTCGACGCGTCAGTTCGCCACCTACTTCGTGCCCCACGACCGGCAGGAGCAGCGGGCACGCGTGCTGAGCGCACGGGTCCTCAAGCCCGACGGACGAGAGCTCCGTCCCCGGCTGCGCGGCGCCTACGTCCAGCTGCCGCCGCTGGAGATCGGCGACATCGTCGATCTCCGCGCGCGGTTCGACGACGTCGCTCCGAGCTTCTTCGGGGAGTACTTCGGCCTCGTCCACCCGTTCGTCGCCCCGGACGGCCAGCCGGTCGGGCGTTCCGAGCTCGTGCTCCTGCTCGAACCCGGTCGGACCTACCAGAGCGAGAGTCGCCACGGCGCGCCCGAGCCGACGATCGAGACGCTCGAGGACGGGATCTCGGTGCATCGCTACGCGATGAGCGGGCTGGACCGGGCAACCCCCGAGGAGCGCTCGCCGGGCTACAAGGAGACGGCCCCTCTGGTCAGGGTGACGACCTACGCCGACTGGGACGCGTTCGCGTCCTGGTGGTGGAACCTGATCCGCAGGCAGAGCGACGTCACCCCTGCTATGCGCGAGAAGGTCGCCGAGATCACGGCCGGGCTGACCACCGATCCCGAACGCATCCGCGCCGTCTACGACTTCGTCACCAACGACGTCCGCTACAAGGCGTGGGAGTTCGGGGTGCACGGCTACAAGCCGTACAACACGTCGGTGATCTTCGAGCGCCGCCACGGCGACTGCAAAGACAAGGCGCTGCTCCTCAACGCGATGCTCGGCGAGCTCGGCATCGAGGCCTACCCGGTGCTGATCTGGGCCGAGCCCGGCCGCGACGTCGACGACCTGTCGCTCGCGATGGTCGAGCACTTCAACCACTGCATCAGCTACCTGCCAGCCGGCGACGGGTACCCAGCGATTTTCCTCGACGGCACCGCCACGTGGCACACGACCGACACCGTGCCGGAGATGGACCAGGGGGCGCGTGTCCTCGTCGTGCGCGGGAACGACGGCGACCTGGAGGACGTTCCCTGGGTCTCGTCCGAAGCGAACGTCGACGCGCGCGCCTTCACGCTGAGCCTCCAGGAAGACGGAACGGGTGAGGGCTCGATGGCTGCGTCGCCCGACCGGAACCAGGAGGTCTCGCTCCGCGGCTTCCTCGCGCAGGAGCCCGCCCGACGCGCCGAGAACATGGAGCGAATGCTCGCCGGCTCGTTCGGCAGCGTCGAGGTCACCGCGGTGGACGCCTCCGACCCGACCGACCTCGCGGCTCCTGCCACGCTCCAGGTCACGTTCCGTGGGACGGACATCGCGTCGCGCCAGGGAAGTGGGCTGGCGCTGCGTGCGGCGCTCGATGCAGCCCCACTCCAGGCGCTGACCGCTGCGACCGAACGCGAGACTCCGCTGGTGCTCGGCGCGCCCGAGTCGTCTCGCCAGGTGATCCGCTACCGACTGCCCGCAGGCTTCACGCCGGTCGGACTCCCGGAGCCGGTCGAACTCGAAGCGCCGTTCGGACGGTTCACGCTGGCGTGGCGGCTCGACGGCCAGGACCTCGTCGTCGAGCGCGTGCGCGCGCTGACGGTGCCGCGGATCGAGGCGCAGGAATACCCCGAGTTCCGCGAGTTCGCCGCCCAGGCGGAC
Organism: Planctomycetota bacterium; assembly: GCA_027621295.1. Lineage (GTDB taxonomy): Bacteria > Planctomycetota > UBA1135 > UBA1135 > UBA2386 > JAQCBR01. Next base: position 2,534 of record JAQCBR010000160.1, on the reverse strand, counting down.
GCCGCCGACGCACGCACCGTCCTCGTCCGCCGGGAGGGACGCTGAACATGCAACGCATTCTCCGCAGCCGCGCACTCGCTCGCGTCTCCGCCCTCGCGCTCGGCGTCGCCGTCTGCTCGGCGTCGGTGCGCCCGCAGTCCGTCGACCGCGCGGTCGACGCCCTGATCGAGTCGTACGCCCGCGCGAGCGGTAGCGCCGACGCGGCGATCGAGGGCCTGCTCGATGCCGTCGAGGCGATGCCCCGCAGCCCGGTCTCCGAGCTGCTGCTCGAGCAGCTCGGCTCGCTCCTGCCACTCTCGGACGAACCAGCGGCCTACCTGGATCCCCTGCGCACGATCGCCGCGCGCGAGGATCTGCACGGTCTGGGTCGGGACGTCGCGGCCGTGCTCGTTCGACGGCTCGCACGCACCCTGGGGCAGGACGTGCCGACCGCGCTGGCTCTACCCTACTCCGCGTTCGCACAGAGCTGGCTCGCGGTCGGTCCGTTCGGCGACTCGGGGAACTTCCACGACGGCGTGTCGTTCGGGCCCGAGCGCAGCTTCCCTGCGCCCGGTGAGATCCTCGCGGGCCGCGCCGGCGCACCGGCGCGATGCCGCACGCTGCGCCGGGAACAGGACGAGCAGCTCGTCGACCTGGGCTTCGACCTCGAGCGGCCGGAGGGCTGCCACTACGGCCTCCATCAGGTTCGCGCCGCGACCGCGACCCCGGGATACCTGGAGGTGCTGTGCCGGGGATCGTTCGAGGTCTACCTCAACGACACACCGGTCGCGGCCATCGACAGACTCTCGACGTGGCCCGGCGAAGGCGTGCGCGTGCCGGTCACGCTGCTGCCCGGCGCGAACCACGTGCTGGTCAAGACGAACTTCGACAGCGGCCACGCGGTCGGACTGCGCTACGTCGACGCACTCGGACGCCCGCTCCGAGGCATCGAGGAACTCCCCGCCGACACGATCCATGCGCGGATCGAAGCGACCGACCTCCCTCCGGCGCCCGAGCCGTTCGTCGATGGAGTCGACGTGCTCGAGCGCGCTGCGTCTCGGAGCGGACAGCCGGCCCATCTGACGATCGCCGCAGTCGCGGCTCTCCGAGCCGAGCGGACCGATCTCGGTCTCGCCCTGCTGCGGGCGGCAGCAGCGGCCCAGGACATCCCGCCCCGGGTCTCGCTCGTGCTCGCGCAGGCATGGCGCGCCGCGGATGCACTCCCTCAGGAGATCCGCGACGCGGAGGCCAGGCGCCAGATCGAAGCCGCCGCCGCGGAACTTCCGGACCACGAGACGGCCGCACTCGAAGTCGCACGCCTGCTGCGAGGGGATGACCGTCGCGAGGACGCGATCCGGATGCTCCGCACCCGGACCGAGCGAGGCGGCGCGGGCGTCGAGACCTACGACCTACTCGCCGATCTGTACGGCGACCTCGGCGCCGATGCGGAGGCCGAATTGGTTCGCACGGAGTGGATGTCCGCCCACCCCTGCGACGTCCGCCCTCGCCTCTGGCTCGCCGAGCGGCGCCGCGACGGCGGCTCGCCCGGTGCAGCGTTGGCCCTCCTGGACGAGGGGCTCAACAGGCTCCCGGGCCACAGCGCGCTGCTCGCCGCTGCGAGCCGGGTAGCAGCCACCCTCGGCCTCCGGGAAAGGGCGCTAGCGCTGGACGCCGAGCGCTTCCGCGACGCCCGCGACTCCCAGGCCGCGCTCCGCTCACGCATGTCCCTGCTGACCGAACTCGGGGACGATGAGGGCGCAGAAGCGGCGCGGCGCGGCCTTGCCGCCGATCCGCGGACCCGGGCCCCTGAGCTCCGTGAGCTCGGCGGGACGCTGTGGGCCCGCGGCCAGCGCGAGGCCGCGAGGGCCATCCTCGGCGAGAGCCTCGCACGCCGCCCGGAATCCCACGGCGTGCGTCGACTGCTCCACCGCGTGGACGGGAGCCCGGACTTCCCGAGGCTCGCCCCGTTCCGCTGGACGGAGGCCGAGATCGACGCCCGGGTCCGGGACTTCGTGCCCGGGGAGCAGGAGCTGGGCGCGCCGTCGACGCTCCTGGTCGACCGGATGCTCGTCGCGTTCCGTCCGGACGGGTCGTTCGTCCAGGAAGTCCACCAGCTGCGGCGGATCAACGATCTGGGCGGCGTCGAGGTGCACGAGGAAGCGAACGCCGCGGCGCGCGCCGACGAGCTGATCAGGCTGCGCACCATCGGCGTGGACGGTGTGTCCTACGTGCCGAAGCGCGTCGACGGCACGTTCGCGATGCCGCGGCTCGAACCGGGCGCATTCGTCGAGGAGATGTGGCGCGAGGAGTTCGACGCGCCCGAGGCCGAGCCGTGGCGGAGCCCACCGTTCCTGTTCCAGAGCGCCGAGGAGCCGTTCCTCTGGTCCGAGTTCGTGGTCGTGCTGCCCCCCGGCCACCCCGGGTCGCTGCGGACCCGCGGCCTCGACGCGGCACCGGAGCGTCTCGACCTGGAGGATGGCTACACGGCGCTCCGCGTGGTGCAGAGGGACATGCCGAGACTCCGCCCCGAGCGCATGACCCCGCCGCTCGAGGAG
>JAQCBR010000159.1 GCA_027621295.1 Planctomycetota bacterium | reverse complement strand
GCGGTGCGCCAGAGGTTCCGGATCGAATGCATGGTCCTGGGCTGCCCTGCGGCAGGAGGGTTGGCGGGCTGTCGTGGGGACAGCCTACCGCCTGTCAGTCGGTTGCCTGGCGGTCGCCATGCGGGTCCCGCATCACTTCAGGCGGAGGAGCTCGCCCTTCCGCTTGACGAGGTTCTTGTAGTCCCACTGCACGTCGCGCGACTCCGCGAGCCACGCTCCGAGGAGTTCCACGTCGACCTCGGCCTCGGCCGTGTAGCGCGCCTCCGCGGCCTTGAAGGACCCTTCCTTCTTCAGCCCCTTCGTGCGGAACGACTGCCCGCTCCAGAACAGGAGCCGCACGCAGTCCTTGAGCTTGCTGTAGCCGACGACCGGATTGCCGTCGAGGAACCACACGGGGTGCGCGTGCCAGACCTTGTTCTCGGCCTCGGGCAGCGCGCGGGCGATCTCCTTGCTGAGCAGGTTGCAGATCGCGCGATCGCCTGCGGCGAGCGCGGCGTGGTACTTCCTGGTATCGGCGTGGATCATGGGCTGCGCTCCGCGGGTGTCGGCGCACCGGCTCCGATCCTACGGTCCCGAGCTTCGCCCGTCGGCCGGTCGGCGGTAAGCATGGTGGGATGCGCCTTCGTCTCGCTGCCACCCTGTTCGCGCTGCCGCTCCTGGCCTCTGCCTGCGCAGTCCCGTCGTCCGGCCCCGCCGCCCCTGCGGGCGCCCCGCTCGTCATCGCCACGTGGCCGTTCGGCAAGGTCGGCAACGACGTCGCGATGCGCTACCTGATCGAGGACAGCACGGCCCTCGACGCCGTCGAGGCCGGCGTGCGCGAGGTCGAGAGCCTCGGGCCGGACGGCTCCGTCGGGCTCGCGGGCCGGCCGAACGCGGCCGGCTACGTGCAGCTCGACGCCTGCATCATGGATGGGCCCGCCCACCGCGCCGGCAGCGTCGCCGGTCTCGAGGGGATCGTGCACCCGATCACCGCCGCGCGGCGTGTGATGGAGAAGACCAAGCACGTGATGCTCGTCGGCGAGGGCGCGCGGTGGTTCGCGCTCGAACAGGGCCTGGAGACCGTGGACGTGTCCGGCCACGCCGCGCAGAAAGAAGCTTGGCGGAGCCGGGATACCGACGGCGGCGAGCCTGCCGACGCGAATGAAGGGCACGACACGATCGCCGTGCTCGCGCTGGACAAGTTCGGCGACCTCGCCGGCGCATGCTCGACGAGCGGTGCCGGCCGCAAGCTGCCGGGGCGCGTCGGCGACTCGCCGATCCTGGGCTCGGGGCTCTACGTCGACAACGAGGTCGGCGCGGCCGGGGCGACGGGGCTCGGCGAGGACATCATGCGCCACTGCGGCACCTACCTGATCGTCGAGCTGATGCGGCAGGGGCTGCACCCGCAGGCGGCGTGCGAGGAGGCCATCCACCGCATCGCCGCGCGCGACCCGCTCGGCTACCAGATCGACGCCTGCTTCGTCGCGCTCGACCGCCAGGGCCGCTTCGGCGCGGCCGCGTCCAACCAGACGTTCCCGTTCGCCGTCGCGTGGCCCGGAACGAGCGAGGTCCGCAAGGTGCCCGCCGTCACGCCGCGGAGTGCTGGGTCGAGCCGCTAGGTCTTCGCGATGCGGCAGCCTTGGAACATCCTCGCCGCCACCGCACATCGCCTCGAGACCTGGCGCACCGGCGCCAAGCCACCGCTGCCCCGCTTCATGCGCGCCTTCCACGAGGAGCAGGCGACGCGTGCTCGTGCAGCGGTGGAAGCGCTCGCCGCGAAGGCTGCCGGCGCGGGGATCCGGTAGGCGCGATCCACGAGTGTCGCGGGCCAGGTAGGATGCGCGGCCGATGGCGGGGAGAGCGAAGGGCCTCTACGAAGCGATCCTGACGGAGGCTCTTGCGGCAGAGCTGGCGTCGTCCGGCTCGGATCTCGTGCCGCGCATCGAGTCCTTGGACGCAGGGGATGCAGCCGATCGTCTCGCGCTGCACGTCGGCCGGATCATTCGTCGGGCCATCGAATCGGAGAGTGACCGACGAAGGGTGGAGCTCGGTGTCGCGCTCGTCCGACAGCTCGTCGAGCTGATCCACAGCGGACTCAGCGACCAGGAGAGTCGGGCGCGCGACCTTCCCGTCTCACCTGCGCAGGTCTTGCGTGCGCTCGCGGGACGACTGCCGGATGGATCGGTCGACGAGCCAGCTGCGCCGCTCGTCCCCCTCCTCGATACGACGATCCTGACCAACGCGCCCGGTGAGCCGGGCGTCGGATCCCAGCTCCAGGCCGAATTCGGATCGGCGGATCGAGTGGACGTGGTGATGGCGTTCGTGCGCAGGTCCGGGCTGCGGCCCATGCGGCGAGCGCTCGAGGATCACTGCCGTCGCGGGCGCCAGCTGCGGCTCGTCACGACGACGTACACGGACTCGACCGAGCGTGAGGCTCTCTCCGAGTTGGCCGACCTCGGCGCGGAGGTCCGTGTCTCCTACGAGCACGGTGCGACGCGGCTGCACGCGAAGTCCTGGCTCTTCCACCGCCCAGCGGGGTACTCGACGGCCTACGTCGGCTCTTCGAACCTGACCTGGTCCGCCCAGGTGACCGGACTGGAGTGGAATGTCCGGATCGCCGAGGCACGGAATCCGGACGTGATCGCCAAGCTCGGGGCAGCATTCGAGAGCTACTGGAACAGTCCCGACTTCGAGCCGTTCGACTCCGCGGAGTTCGAGCGGAAGCGTCCTCGCAAGGACCAGTCCAGGCTGGCAGCCTTCGTTCCGTTCGATATCCGGCTTGCGCCTTTCCAGGAGCGCTTGTTGGAGCAGGTCGCTGCGGCGAGGGAGCGGGGCGAGCATCGGAACCTCCTGGTGGCTGCCACCGGCACCGGAAAGACGGTCATGTCCGCCGTGGACTACGCGCGATTCCGTCGTGAGGCTCCGCGGGCTCGGCTCCTGTTCGTCGCACATAGAGAAGAGATCCTCGAACAGGCTCGGGCGACGTTCTGTCATGCGGTCAAGGATCCGGCGTTCGGCGAGTTGTGGGTCGGCGGAAAGGTCCCACGGCACTTCGAGCATGTGTTCGCGTCCGTCCAGAGCCTTCGAGCCAACGGACTCGCATCGCTGGACCCCGACCACTTCGACTACGTGGTCGTGGACGAGTTCCATCACGCGGCCGCGGAGTCGTATCGCGCGCTGCTCGAACACGTAGAGCCGCGCGAGCTGCTCGGGTTGACTGCTACCCCCGAGCGGGCGGATGGGCTCCCGATCCTCGACTGGTTCGGCGGCCGGATCACGGCGGAGCTGCGGCTCTGGGATGCGATCGACCGCCAGCACCTGGTGCCGTTCCTGTACTTCGGGATCGCAGACGCCCACGACCTGCGCGACATCCCGTGGAGGCGCGGTCGGGGCTACGACGTCTCCGCGCTCAGTCGTGTCCTGACAGGGGACGAGCGGGCGGCGGGACTGGTCGTGGAACAGGTGCGCCGATACGCGCTGAATCCTGACCGCATGCGGGCACTTGGCTTCTGCGTCAGCGTGGATCACGCCCGTTTCATGGCAGAGGTCTTCGTGCGTTCGGGGATTCCGGCTGTGGCCGTTTGGGGCGAGAGCCGCGAGGAGGACCGCCGCCGGGCGCTGTCCGCCTTGCGGGCCGGTGAGACGCGGGTGGTCTTCTCCGTGGACTTGTTCAACGAAGGTGTCGACGTGCCGGACGTGGACACTCTTCTGCTGCTCCGCCCCACGGAGAGCGCCACCCTGTTTCTCCAGCAGCTCGGTCGTGGGCTCAGACGCGCCGAGGGGAAGGCTGTCTGCACGGTGCTCGACTTCGTGGCGAACCATCGGCGTGAATTCCGATTCGATCGGCGCTTCCGGGCTCTGGTCGGTGGGTCGCGGCAGCAGCTCCTCCATCAGGTCGAGCGTGGATTCCCATTCCTGCCAGCCGGCTGCGCGATCGACCTGGACCCTGTGGCTCGCCAACGGGTGCTCCAGAGCCTCCGCCAAGCGTTGCCCGCGCACCATGCGGCTCGAGCCGAAGAGCTCGGAGCGCTGGCTGCGCAGCTCGGCCGGAGTCCGACTCTGGGCGAGTTCCTCGCCGAGTCGGGGCTCGACCTGACTGACATCTACTCCGGAGGCCGGTCGTGGTCCGACTTGATCGAGGCAGCCGGTCTACCTTGCCTGCCAGTCGGCGAACACGAGGTGGAGTTGAGGCGTGCCTGCGGTCGACTTCTGCACGTCGACGATCTCGAGCGAATCGATGAGTGGATCGGCTGGCTCGAAGCGGGCACCGCGCCGGCCGTCTTCGAGCTCGGAACGGCGAGTCGTCGCCGGCTGCGTGGACTGCTCGCGAGCCTGTTCAGTCAGCTGTTTCGGGACCGACGGATCAGCAAGGACATCTCGCTGGCGGACGGTTTGGGCGTCCTCTGGGCGCATCCGCAGGTGAGGGCGGAACTGATCGGTCTTCTTCGCCAGCTTCGGCTCGGGATCGACCACGTCCATCGGCACTACGGGGAGCGGGTGGACGTCCCGCTGCGCATCCACGCGCGCTACACGCGTCTGGAGATCCTCGCAGCCTGCGCTGACGAGGATGCTGTCCAGATCCCACCCTGGCAGACGGGCGTGCGTTTCCTTCCCGAGCTTGGAGCCGACCTGCTCGCGTTCACGATCGACAAGAGCAGTGGCGGGTTCTCACCAACCACGCGCTACCGCGACTATGCGATCAGTCCGACCCTGATCCACTGGGAGAGCCAGAGCGTGACTCGTGCGGATAGCGAGACCGGGCTGCGTTATCGGCAGCACACTTCCCGCGGGTCGTCGATCCTGCTCTTCGCGCGTGAGCGTGCCGACGACCGAGCCTTCTGGTTCCTCGGGCCCGCGACCTACGTACAGCACGAGTCGGAACGCCCGATGCGGATCACCTGGAGGCTCTCGCATCCGCTGCCCCCCGACCTGTTCACGGTTCTTGCAGCGGCTCAGGCGTGAGCCGTCCCCAGCCCAGCGCCCGTCAGCGTCCCCGTCGTCCCCGGCGCGGCTGAGGCTGCGTCTGCTCGTAGGCCGGCGGTGCGAGAAGGGCCGGGTCGAGTTCGTCGAGGCAGGCCTGGAGCGTGGCGAGGAGGGTCGCGTCGCCGGACTCGCCGAGGCGGGCCTGGAGGAGGCGGGCGGTCATCGCTGGGGAGATGTTGAGGCCGTCGACCGAGGGCGTCGTCGACGGGCGGCGGCGGATGCCCTGGACGAGCCGGTCGACGGCGGTGCCGAGGTTGCCCTGCTCGTAGGCGATGCGGGCTAGGCCGGCCGCGGCGAGGGCCGCGTAGTGGTCGGCGGTGTCCTTGGTGTCCGGCCGGTTCTCGATCGCGGTGTCGTAGAGACGCAGCGCGCGCTCGTAGCTCTGGGTCGCACGGTCCAGGTCGTTGGCGCGGCGGTGGAACTCGGCGGCGACGATCGCCGCGTAGCCGGCGTACCAGGGCAGCGTCGGCGTCGCGGACTCGGCCGCGAGCAGCGCGCCGTAGGTTGCGTCGAGGCCGTCGGGTCCGCGCTCGGCGAGGACACGCGCCTGCAGGCGGTCGTGGAGGAGCGGGCTGTCTGGGAACCGCTCCATGCCTTCGCGCAGAACGCGCTCGGCGCGTGCCTTGGCGCCGAGCGAGTCGAGGAAGTCGTAGTGCGTGACCGCGTGCTGGTCGGTGCCGAGCGGGTGCTTCTCGAGGACCGAGTAGACCGAATGCACGTCGGTCATCCACTCGCGGGGCCAGTCGGTCTTGTTGCGGAGGGCGTCCCAGATCGCGTCCTGCCTCGCCTGCGCGAACAGCGCGAGCGTGGCGATCGCGGTCCAGCTGTCGGGTTCGGCGGGCATCTGCGGCACCGCGGCGATCGCGCGCTCGTAGGCGGCTGCCTTGTCGCCGAGGTACCACGAGGTCAGGCCGAGCACGGCGTCCAGCCGCCAGCCCGAGGCGCCCAAGTCCTTCGCTTCGACGGCTGCGTTGCGTGCGTCCTCGAACATCAGGCGTCCGAGGGTGCGGCCGTTGCGGCGGTCGGCCGCGAGCGAAGCCTGCGTCTCCGGGTCGACAGCGAGGCGCAGCCGGGACTCGGCGAGGTCGAGGCGCGCGTTGGCGTCGTCTGCCTTCGCCGCAGCCAGGGCGTCGGCCTGGGCTTCGAGGGTGCTGAACGAGGGTGCGGCGTAGGAACCGCGGCCCTGCATGGCTTGGGACCATCCCTCGACCTGGACGTTCTGGGACTCGGTCTCGAGGCCGCGGTGGACGTTGGCGAGGAGCCGCGCGCGGGGGGAGGCAGCGCTGGCCTTCTCGAGCGTCTGCACGAGCGCCTCGCGTTCCTCCGCGGGCATCGGGACGCGGAGCGCCTCCGAGACCAGATCGACGGCGCTCGCGTCTCCGATGCGCGCCAGGGTTTGGCGAGCGGCCTGTGCCTGCTCCTCGCTCAGCCCAAAGATCGCGAGGCGCAGCAGGTCGACCGGCGCAGCATCCGGGTGCTGGCGCGCGGCCGCCAGAAGCTGGTCACGCAGGGCCTGGTCGCCGTTCCGGAACGCTTCCTCGACGGCCCTCCGGTCCGCGATGTCTCGGCTCTGGACCCGCTCGACGATCGACCGGTCCCCGCGGACGATCGGCTCGGGCGTGATCGTCCGGTTCGCGATGCCGTCGACGACGGTCGTCACGACCGATTGGATGTCCCACGCGTGGTAGACGTCGAAGACCTCCTTGCCGTCGAGCTCGACCATGATGTGCCGCGGCGAGATCCGCGTGCCGTCCATGTAGCGCTCGTAGAGGAACGGCTCGATCGCGATGTGCTCCCCGCAGGTCATGCTGCCGAGGCGCGGGCAGGGGATGCGGTTGCCGCGCTCGTCGTGGTCGCGCGGCGTGTGCCGGTAGACCGAAGCCGCGATGCAGACGTAGGGCTCGAGGCGGGCGGCGAACTCCGGTGTCCGATAGAGGATCCCCGCGTAGTGCTCGCTGGCGATCTCGCCGTCCATGTTGATGCACAGCAGGATCGGCTTGCCGGTCTCCATCGACACGGCGACGGCGTCTTCCCAGGTGCGCTGGAACGGCACGAGCACCGGCTTCGCCCAGTCGGCCTCGGTTGGCACCGTCCACATCTGGTCCTCGGTCATCCCGGCCGGCAGGCTCGGCGGGGATCCGGGAGGCGGTCCGCCAGGGCGGCTGACCGGCCGGTCGGGGTCCTGGGCCGGGGCGGATGCGGCGAGGGCGGCGGCGGCCACGAGGGCCAGGCTCCGGGTGAGGGTGCGTTCCATGGGTCGTGCGGGGCGATCCAGGTTAGCCCCGCCGCTGCCTCGAGTCGGCTCCCGATCGCGGCGTCCCCGTCGGCCGTCAGGATCAGCTGCTCAACAGCGCTTCGAACAGGAAGTAGAACGCGCCCGGGAACCGCCAGCCGAGGAACGCGCCGAGCGCCGCGCCAAGCACGGCGAGCACGATCACGCCGGTCGTCCCGCCGGGCGGGAGCCCGTCCGCGACCAGCGCGTAGACCAGCGGGGTCAGGATGCCGAACGCGAGCGCGAAGGCGGTCATCGGGAGGATGCGGGTCATGGTCGGGTCCGTTCCGGCGTGACGTCCGACGGCCGGGGATGGAGCTCCCGCGCCCAGGCCATGGAGCGGTCGTGCAGCGGTCGGAGCAGGAGCTGGGCGATCATTGCGCCCGAGACCGCCATCGTCATGTCCCACTGCGCGTCCCAGGGGTCGCCCTGCATGCCGAGCCAGTCCGGGCCCGCGTCGGGGTAGAAGACGAGGACTACCGCCATCTCGAGCAGCTCGTACGCGGCGCTGAAGCCGAGGCAGCAGCCCGTCACCAGCCAGAACACCGTGCCGCCCGGCACCATCCCGCGCCGGCGGATCAGCCACTCGCGGAGCAGGATCGCCGGGACGAAGCCCTGGAAGAAGTGACCGAACCGGTCGACCGGGTTCCGCCCGAACAGCTCGACGACGTAGTCGGGGACCGGCGCCTCGGAGAAGGTGTAGCGACCGCCCACGCACT
>JAQCBR010000158.1 GCA_027621295.1 Planctomycetota bacterium | reverse complement strand
GGTGTCGCTCCAGAGATCGACTAGCGGCAGGCCTCGTCCGAGCCGCACCAGGAGAGCGCGCGCCAGCTCGCGCGGACGGCCGCCGACCGACCATGCGCCCGGCCCCCTGCCGTCCGGCAGGCTGCGCGACGACGGCAGCTCGGGCCGTTCGGCGAACTCGGCGCGCACACGATGCCACGAGGCCCGGGCGAAGTCCGACGCCCAGCGCTGACGACCCGCGCCCTCGACCCGATCGGCGACCGCGCCGGCGAGAGTCGTCGCGTCGATCACCGCGTCGGCGGGAATCCCGCGGAGCGCTCGCGTCGCGCGCGCGATCGCCTGCTCGGACGAGACCTGCCGCTGCGCGAGCGCGACGCGCTGCTCGTCGACACGCCCCTCGGCAAACCTCCGCAGCGCCCCGGCGTGGATCTGCTCCCAACGCCGCGCGTGCTCGTGGAACGCCTGGGCGACGCCCTCGACGGCGCGGTCGAGGCCGGGATCCCTGGTTGGGGCGACGGAGGTCACGCCTCCTGAACGCGGCCCCGACGGGCAAAACGCGATCCGGACAACCGACCGCGGTTCCGGGCGTGAATCCCCGCGCGCGGCGGGCCGGGCATCACCCGCCGAGCGGGATCTCGATCGGCGCGAAGTCGATCGCGTCGCAGGCCGTCAGGTAGTAGCGGATGCCGCCCGCCTCGCCCTGGAAGCCGTAGCGGTGATCCTTGCCGTGCAGGTGGCCGTAGATGCACGCCTCGACGCCGGCCTCCTCCAGCAGCCCGACCGCCTCGGTGACGCGCCCGTCCGAGTAGCGGGGCGGGTAGTGGATCAGCGCGATCGTCCGCGTCCCGCCGAGCTTGCGGCCCGCATCGATCGACAGGCGCAGCCGCTCGACCTCACGCCGGTAGATCTTCTCCGCGCCTTCGCCGGCCCAGGGCGCTTCCGGTGGATCCCAGAGCCGGCCGCCGACGACGACCGTCCCGTCGTCGAGGCGGACGGCGCTGCAGTGCAGCGGCGTCACCGACGGGTGCAGCGCGCGCCGCACCTTCGACAGCGTGTCCCACCAGGTGCAGTGGTTGCCCTTGATCAGGACCTTCTTGCCGGGGCGCTCGCCGAGCCAGTCCAGGTCCGGCTGCGCTTCCCGCAGGTTGAGCCCCCACGAGGTGTCCCCACCGACCAGCACCCAGTCGTCGGGGCCGATACGCGCGTCCCAGCTCGCCTGGATGCGCGCCGCGTGGTCGACCCAATGGTCCCCGAACACGTCCATGGGCTTGTCGACGCCGAAGCTGAGGTGGAGGTCGCTGATCGCGAAGAGGCGCATGGGTTGGGGAGGGTCAGGGGCGCGGAGAGGGTCCCCGGCGCCGGGTCGGGTCGCAACCCCGAGATCCGCGGAACGGCGGGATCGGGCCGCGGATCCGGCCCGAGCGGGCCCTCTGGGTCGCTCAGCATCCGGACGCCCAACTCTGCCAGATCGCGGAAGAAGTGCCGATGCCCCGATACCAACGGCTCAACCCCGACGGAGGCCGCGGTCGATGAACGACCCGTCGGATGGATCAGGCGAGACAGAGCTTCTGGACCACGAACCCGCACGGAGGTCGGCGTTGACCGGGACTTCCGAACGGGTCCGCCGCGGCCAGACGGCCCGCAACGCGTTGGTCGAGCAGTACCTCCCGCTCGTCCGCCACGTCGTCGCCCGTCTCCCGGTCACACCACCGCGCGGCATGGACCGCGAGGACCTGCACGGGGCCGGCGTGTTCGGCCTGATCCAGGCCGCGTCGACCTGGGACGAGGAGCGCGGGGCTTCCTTCAAGACCTTCGCCTACACCGCGATCCGCGGCGCCGTCCTCGACGAGATCCGCAGGCTGGACCCCGTGTCCCGCCCGCGACGCGAGCGGCTCCGGGAGTTCGACCGCGCGTCCGCGACGCTGCGCGAGACCCTCGGCCGGACGCCGACGATCGAGGAGATCGCCGACCACCTCGGCATCCCCGCGTCCGCGCTCGAGTCCGACCTCGACATCCTCCACGGCTCGAGGACGGTTTCGATCGAGGACCTCGCCGGCACCGGGACGCGCGGAGACGAAGCTCGCGGTGACGTGCCCGACGAGACCGCGACCGACGAACCCTACCACCGCGCCGAGCGCCGCGACCAGGTGGACCTGCTCGCGGCTGCGATCGCCGACCTGCCCGAGCAGGAGCGCCGCGTCGTCGTGCTCTACCACCACGAGGGCCTGTTCCTGAGGGAGATCGGGGACATGCTCGGCGTGACCGAGTCGCGCGTCTGCCAGATCCTCTCGCAGGCGACGAAGCGCCTGCGCGCGCGGCTCCAGGCGGGCGAGGACTGACGCCGACTGGCGGCGTGACGCCGGACGCCCACCCGGCCATGATGCCGGGCCCGGAGGTCCAGCCCATGCACGCGCGCCGCCCATTCGTCCTGGCCGCCCTCGTCGCGGTCACCGCAGCTGCCCACACCGCGGCCCAGAAGGCCATCCCGCTCCCCCGACTGGGGCTCGAGGTCCAACCGCCGAAGGGCTGGGTCCAGCTCCCGGCCGACCCGCTCGACCGCGGGCAGTGCGAACTGCTCCTGTGCGGCACCAAGGCGCTGACCACACGCACGCGAGGGCCAGCCCAGCTGCCGCGGATGCGGGTGCTGTTCTTCGCCTCCGGCGCCGACGCGGCGGCCGAGACGGTCGAGGGACTCCCGCGACGCTCGCCCTTCCGCGACTTCGACGACTTCGTGAAGCGCGGCCTCGGCAAGGACGCGAAGGTCTCGTCGCGCGAGGCCGGCCGCGCCGGCAAGCTCGAGGGGCGGCGGTTCGTCGTCGACATCCCGGCCGCTACCGGCGACAGGACCGCGCTCGGCGTCGTCGCGTCGATCGACGGCGGCGAGATCTGCGTGGTCTGCGAGATCCTGACCGAGCACGTCGACAAGGAGCGCAAGGAGCTCGAGCGCGCGCTCGACGGGATCAGCGTCGTCGACCGCGACGCGAACGCCGCCGGACGCCCGATCGCTCCGTGGGTCGCCGATCCGGGCGCCTGGTCGGGCATGGACGCGAAGGCCAAGGACGACGCGCGGAAGGCGTTCGCCGCGGCCGCAGCTGGCTTCGACGCCGAGTCCCCGGGCACAGGCTTCAAGCTCCAGAAGCACAAGGTCTGGACCGTCGTCAGCGCGGCGGACCCTGGCTTCACCAAGAAGGCGGTCGCCGCCGCCGACGCCGCCCGCGCGTGGTGCGAGCGCCACCTCGGCAAGATCTCCGACCGCGAGTCCGCGCCGGCCACGCTCCGCATCCTCGCCGGCCCCGAGCAGCTCGCCGCGCACGGCGCAGGCTATCCGCAGAGCGAGTACGCGCCGGATCGCCGCGAGCTCCTGTTCTTCGAGGACCCGAACGCCGGCACCAGCGACGGCTACGGCCCGCTGTTCCGCGCGGTCGTCCGGCACTGGATCGACGACCACGCGCCGGGTGCGGTCCAGGCGCTGCCGCGTTGGCTCGACAACGGGCTGTGGGAGTTCTTCCGCAGCACGCGGATGAAGGGCAAGAACATCGAGTTCACGTCCGGCGACGTCGAGAACGGACGCATCGCCTACTACCGGCAGAAGGGTGAGGACATGCCGGCGATCTGGAACCTGATCCAGGAGTCGATGCAGCCGAGCCCACAGGACGGTGCCAACGAGGACGTCTGGGGCTACACGCCGGAGTGCTCGCGCCTGGTCCGCTGGCTGTGCGAGCACGACGGCGGCGCGGCGTTCGGCGACGCCGACTTCCTCAGCACGTACATCCGCGGACTCGGCGAGGCCTACCAGAAGGTCGGCGCCGATCCGACGCGGGACGTCGACGCGGCGGCGATGAGCGAGGCGCAGCAGAAGACGTTCAACACGCGCTTCTACGCGTGGCGGGACGGCCTGCTCAAGCAGTGCAACGACGCGGTGATCCCGCTCGCGCTCGACGCTTGGCAGGCCCTGAACGCGAAGTGGCTCGCGTTCAACGCGGACTTCCGCGCCCCGTGATCGGGAGCGCGGAGCAACCGCTCACGCCTCGGGCTCGAGACCGAGGATGCGGCGCGCGGTCTCGCGGTAGACCTCGGGCTGGTCGAGCCCGCCGGTGAACAGCAGTCGCCGGGCGCGCGCGATGCGCGCCGCGCGCGGCAGCTGCAGGTCGCGGAGGCGCGCGACGAAGTCTTCCGCCACCGGATCGGCTCCGGTCGTGCGGCGAGGGCTTGGCTCAGGGCGAGGGTCTTGGGCCTGGTGCATGGAGGGCTCCGGGTCGTGGCGGCGAGAGGAATCGCCGCTCTGACTGTTGTTCCGGCGCCTTGCGCGACCGCTTGAGCGTCGACTTCGATTTTTTCTCGCCCGGTCCCACCGGAATCGTCGCGGAATCGGTCACGATCCTCGGACTGGGACTGCGGCCTCGATGCCCGTCCAGCCTCCACGACAGCGGCGCGTGTCGAGAACTTCGACACCATCCCGCCCCTGGACCCCGAGCACCCGTCTGCACCCCACCCACCGCCGTGAAGGACAAACACGTCGCGATCCGCATCGAGCAGTGCCTGGCCCTCGCCAAGGCGTCGAACTGTCCGCGCCGCAAGTTCGGCGCGCTGCTCGTCGACCCGGACCGGAACGTGATCCTGATGGACGGCTACAACGGCGGTCCGCGCGGGGGCGGGAGGCTCTGCGGCGGCGAGACCTGCCTCCGCGACGATCTCGGCGTCCGCTCCGGGGAGCGGATGGAGGTCGGCTGCCACCACGCCGAGATGAACGTGATCTGCAACGCGGCGGCCAACGGGGTCCCGACCCGCCGCGCCTGGCTGATCGTCACCGGCGAGCCGTGCGCGATGTGCGCCAAGATGATCCACCACTCGGGGATCGCCCGCGTGCTGGTCGTCGAGGGCGGCTACCTCGGCGAGAACGGCGTCCGCTACCTCCGCGACCACGGCGTCGAGGTGCAGGCCGTCGCCGGCCCGCGGGACCCCAGGCTCGAGGCCGCCGCCCAGGGCTGAACGGCCGCACTCAGGAGCGCGGATCAGAGCCTGTGACCCCCACCGGGTCACGGGCTCTGCCGCGACCGCTCAATACCGAATCCGGATCTGCTGCTGGAACTGCTCGGCCCCGTCGACGTCGACGACGTCGATCGACTCGATCATGCCGAGGCCGACCTGCAGCGCGCGGACCAGCGCCCGGCCGCGGCGCCCCTCGCGGCTGTCGCCGAGGAGCGGCGAGACGACCGCCGCCATCATCCGCCCCACCTGCTCGCCCGTGGTGTGGAACTGGGCGGTGCGCGCTCCCCAGGCCGGATCACCCGCGTCGCCCTTCGCCGCGAGGATGCGCCGCGTGAACGCAGGCGACGTCGACAGCACGAGCGCGTCGCCGACGAAGACCGCGTGCGGCGCGAACTCAGCCTCCGCGAACGTCTCCGGCGTGACGTCGAAGCCCGGCACGTCGAAGACGATCGCCTCGATGCCGTCTTCGACCGCAGCCTGGAAGGTCTCCGCGCTCGCCTCGGACCCGTCGATGTTCCGGATGATCTCGGCGAGCTCCGCGACGAAGTCCTCGCCTTCGTCCCTGCCGTAGGGGAGTCCGACCATCGCCACCGCCGGCGTGGAGCCGTCCTCCATCTTCTCGACCATCACCACGGTCCCTTCGGCGAAGTACGCGGAGTCCTCACCCTCGAAGAACTCGTGGACCTCCGCCAGGTCGTCCTCGAAGTACGCCGCCCACACGTCGATCTCGTCGCTCGCGTCCTCGAAGCCCTGTTCCCAGAGGTCGACGGACAGGTCGTAGAGCGACACCAGGATCTCGTCGAACTGGACGAGCACGAACTCGTCGAGCGTCCAGAAGCTCGACGCGGTCGACATCGCGAGATCCTCGGGGATGTAGTCCTCGATGCCGGTGTCCTGGAGCCGCGGCGGGACGAAGCCCTCTTCTTCGAGGCCCTCGACGAGATCGAGGACGATCTCACCGTCGGTCACATCGATCCGGCTCGCGCCGGTCGGCGCGGTCGCCGACATCTCGGTCAACGTGTCGAGCAGGCTCCAGTATTGGCCGGGCGCGACCATGTCGAGGAAGTCCATGGTCTCGTCGCCGAACTCGAAGACCATGTCGTACGCGCCCTCGGCGTACGGCAGGAACCCCGCGCTCTCCCACTCGACCTGGAGCATCGTGTCGGCCGACACCGTGCGCCCGGCCGACGTGCCTTCCTGGTCACCAGCCGGCAGGTCACCGACGCGGAGCTCGAGCACGTCGCCCCGCTGCGTCAGCTGCGCCGTGACCTCAAGACTGCCGAGCCACGCGCGGATCTGCTCGGTAGCCCCGTGGTCGGCCGGCAGCACGCCGCTCGCGTCCGCCATCCCGAACATCCCGCCCGGCCCCACCACCGGGGAGTCGAGCAGGTCGCCGAGCAGGACCTGGACGCGGAACGACTGGTCCTCGACGACGACCTGCATCCCCTCTACGACCGCCAGCGACTCCAGCATGTCGAGCGCCGCGTCGAACCAGCCTTCGGCGATCCGTTCGCTGCGCGCCCGCACCGCGAGGTGGAAGGCCGGCACACCGACGTCGTTGAACAGCTCGGCCGCGAGGTCGCGGAAGCCGTCGAGGGCCGGCTCGTCGATGCCGCCCTGGTCGACCACCATGTAGCCGAACGCGAGCGCGAGGCCGCCGTGCAGCAGCGCGCCGTAGTCGACCATCGTCCGCTCCGGGAACGAAATCGCGATCTCGACCGGAACCTGCGCCTCGAAGAGCTCGAGCGTCCCGAGGAAGGACCGGGGCGCGACGCCCCGCAGTGACGGCTCGATCGTCGCCAGACCCGGCGCCATCTCCTTCCAAGCCTCATCGAGACGCTCGGACGTGAGCAGCGCCTTGATGTGCGGCATCACGTCGCCGACGTAGACGAAGTTGGGTAGGCCCTGTGGAGCGAGCGCCGCGAGGCTGCCCTGCTCCTGGGCGGGGAGCGCAGCCGCGAGGCCCAGGAACGCGAGGTTTCGGACGAACATGGGCAGCGAGTAGAGAGCCCAGCCGCCAGCCCGTCCACCGGCCAGCCCGCCCGCGCCCGTCAGCGCGTCCGGAACAGGTCGAGGAACCGGTCCTCGTAGTCACGGAACACCCCGTGCGCGTCGAGCACCTGTTTGAGCTCGGTCGCGCGGCTCCGGTCGGCGGCCGCAGCCTCGAACAGCGCCTCGATCCGCGCCAGCGTCTCGCGGCCGAGCCCGGTCGCGTCGACGCCCTCGATCTCCTCTCCCTCCTCGGACGCGCCCTCCGCGTCCATCCCCGCGGCCTGCTCGAGGAACGCGCCGAGCCCGCGGACGAACTCCTGCCCCTCGGGGCCCTCGCTCGCACGCCGCAGCTTGTCGAACTGGGCGATCTGTCGCTTCTCCATCACCTGGATCTCACGCTCCAGCTCCACCCCCGACAGCGGGATGCCAGCGAGGCGGCCGAAGAGCTGCACTACCGCCCGCGCCGCCTTCGGGTTCGGCGTCCGCGCGGCGAAGAACGGCATCTCGCCGAGCAGACACGCCGCGTCGATACCGACCTCACTCGCCGCCGCCAGCAGCACCCCGTTCAGCCCGGCGATCTGGCCGTGCTGCAGCACCTCGGCGCCCTGCTCCCGGCACGAGCCGAGCAGCGCCGGCGCCGTCGCAGCGACCAGGACCCGCGGGTCCGCGCCCGGATGGATGCCCGACGCCATCGCCGCGAAGGTCAGGATCCGCTGCACGCCCAGCGTGCGCGCCCGGTTGGCGAGCACGCGACACAGCGCGAGCCCCTGCCCCTTCGGCTGCTGCGTGCCGACGAAGACCAGCACGTCCCGGGCCCCCTGCCCGCGAACCGCGTAGAGCTGCCCGGCCACAGCCTCGGCCGGCTGCACCAAACCCTCGGCCACGTCGATCGCCTCGAGCTCCGACAGAGGCCCGGTCTCGATGACCCCGAGGTGCTCGGCGCGCAGGTGCTCGACCAGGTGCTGCCCCGCGATGTGTGCCACGGCACCCATCCCCGGCCAGACGGCCACG
>JAQCBR010000157.1 GCA_027621295.1 Planctomycetota bacterium | reverse complement strand
CGCAGTGGGAGCGATTCCGCCATGAGCCTTGGGGCGTGCTCGCCCACAGCACGCACGTCCGCGGCGACGGGGAGTTCATCGACGGCGTGGAGCGCGCTCGCGTCCAGGTGACGCTGGCGACCGGAATACCGGAGGCGATGTGTCGTCAGATCGGGCTCGGCTACCGCGACCCCGCCAGCATCGACGTGGCCGACTTCGAGGGCCGTGAAGATCAAGGCGTGCTGTACGTGCCGAAGGCCGGCGAGCTGCTGTTTCGGCGATCGGCCGACGCCCCGCCCGAGCATCTTTCGGCGTGATGTGTGAGAATTCCGGAATCCTTCGCGCGGCCTCTCGTAGGCCCTCGCTGCGACGACCATGCGGACCGTTCTCGACTCGACCATCCTGAGATTCCGGCGTCGCGTCCTGCTTCAGCATGCGTTGCGGAGCTTCCAGTCGGCGACCCTGGTCCTGGCCGGGATCACGGTCTTCGCGGTGATTGCGCTGCGGCTGTTCGATGTCGCCGTGGTGCCCGGGCCGCTCTGGCTGTCCGCGTTGGTGCTCCCGCTCGCTCTGGGCGTGGTGATGGCGTTTCGTGCAACTCCCCGCCCGGCGGCGTTCGCCGCGCACGTCGATCGGCGGGGCGAAGGCATGGGGCTCCTGCTGGCGTCCCTCGAGCGGGACCCCGGGAGCTGGGGCGAAGACGTGGAGCGCAGGGCCCAGGTTGCGGACAAGGCACTGCCGCGCGTCCGCGGAGGAGCCGCTGCGCTCACCGTGTTCTCGTCCGCGGTCGCCGTGGGTTTGCTCGGACTCCTGCCCGAGATCGAGCCCAGCGGCGCGCCTCGCGCCGGAGCGCCAGCAATCGCCCAGGCTCTGGAGGCCGCGCGGGAAGAGCTCGCGCTCGTGAAGGAACTCGAGATCCTGGATGAGCAGGAGGCCGCCGCCTTGGAGCAGCGCATCGAAGCGCTCGATCAGAGGCTCGTAGACCAAGAGGCTGTTGGCTGGGCCGACTTGGATTCGCTCGTCGATGCGATTCGCGAAGCGAACGAGGACGCGGCGCGCGGTCACGAGTCGGTCCGGGCCCGATCCGCAGAGCTGGCGACCAAGCTCGCATCCCAGGGCGCCGATGAGCGAGACCGTTGGTTACAACAGGGTCTCGCCGCCCGAGCGCAGGATCTTGGCATGCTCGAAGGCCTGCCGCCCGACGTCCGCGCGGCGCTCGAATCACTCGCGCGGCGTGGCGGCGCTGCGGATGGCGAGGGCGCTGGCGCAGCGAGCGGGTCCGCGATCGATCCTGCGAGCCTGGATGCCGAGCGTCTCCGGGAGCTCGCGCGCTCTCTCGCGGACCGCGGCAAGGCGCGACTCGACCACGCACGGCAGCAGGTCGCGGGCCGAGTCGATACCCGAGCGCTGCAGCAGCTCTTGGATCAACAGGGCGAGGGTCTCGGCGGATCCGGGGATCCCATGCCCGCCGTCGGCGAGGATTGGAATCCGGCGGAGGGCGGCTCGGACGACGATGCCGGCAGCGGAATGCCCGGTCGCGGCGGCGTCAGCCGCGGTCGGGGTGACGCGACCTTGGACCACCTGGGTGCCACGGAGATCGACCTGACCGGGATGCGCGCGGAGCAGCTGCCGGACGGACGCGTGCCGCCGGACCAGTGGGACCTCGCCGGGATCGGTCGTGCCGAGCCCGAGGTCGCGCCAGAGCGATCCCGGTCCGGGGCGCCTTCGGCAGCGAGCGGCGTGCCGGGTGCCGCGAGCGGGCGCCGCGATCTGGCCCCTCGTCACCGGGCCGCAGTGCGTCGCTTCTTCGAGGGAGACGGACGCTGACCGTATCCCGCAGGGAGATTGATCTCCGGGGGGCACGGTCTTTCCCGAGGCCGCGGCACAGCGCGCGCATCGAGTGAGTCCATGCCTCTAGGTCGGAGTCAGCTTCATCTCGGCGGCTCGCGGTCCTTCCCTCTCACAGCCTCCCAGTCCAAGGAACACATGACCGAGACACTCCTCGACAAGGCGCAGGTAGCCCGTGGCCATGAACTCCTCGCGCGACTTCGCGACGGCATGGCGTCCGTGGTGCTGGGGCAACCCCAGCTCGTCGACCTGACGGCGATTGCGCTCGCCGCGCGGGGCCACGTCCTGCTCGAGGGCCTCCCGGGACTCGGCAAGACGGAGCTGGTCAAGGCGCTGTCGCGTCTGCTCGGGCTCAGCTTCCGACGCATCCAGTTCACGCCCGACCTCCTGCCGACGGACGTGACCGGCGGTCCGGTTCTCGAGGAGGTCGATGGACGGCGGCGGTTCGTGTTCCAGCCGGGGCCGCTGTTCGCGCACTGCGTGCTCGCCGACGAGATCAATCGAGCGTCGCCGAAGACGCAGGCGGCGATGCTCGAGGCGATGCAGGAGCGGTCCGTCACCGTCCTCGGCGAAAGCAGTCCGCTGCCCGATCCCTTCTTCGTCCTGGCGACGCAGAACCCGATCGAGCTGGAGGGCACCTATCCGCTGCCGGAGGCGCAGCTGGACCGTTTCTTGTTCAAGCTCGAGGTGCCGGGCGTCGCCGAGGACGTGCTGACCCAGATCGTCCGCGAGCGGCGGCGAGGTGCGGCGCCGGACGTGGCTCGGGCCATGTCCGAGGGCGAACTCCACGAACTCTTCGCCGCTGTCGATGGCGTGTTCCTGCCGGAAGCCGTCGCGCGCTACATCGCGCGGCTGGTGGCGGCGACGCACGCGGGATCTCCTTCGTGTCCGGAGGTGATTCGAGGTCGCGTCCGCCACGGTGCGTCGCCGCGTGCCGCGATCGGCATCGCAGAGGCGGCGCGGGCTGCGGCGCTGCTCGCGCAGCGTCCCAACGTCGACTTCAGCGACGTCCAGGCGGTTGCGATCCCGGCCATCGCGCACCGCATCGTGCTGGATCACGCGGCCCGCCTCGACGGGATGACGGCTCGCGACGTCGTTGCACAACTGCTCGAAGCGATCGATCCGATGGGCGTTGGACTCCCGGAGGGCGCGCGTTGATCCGAGTTCTTGCAGCGGTGTTGATGGCGCTCTGCGCAGGCGGTGCCGCGCGATCCCAGACGCAGCAAGTCGGTCTTCCGGTCCCTGGAGTCCAGGGGGAGTCGATCACGGCCGTGGTGCGGTCGGTCTCGGCCAGCGCGCGGCCGGGCGGCCACGGGTTCGTTCTCCTCGAACTCCACAATCCGACCGACCGGCTGCGGAAGGTCTCCGTGGACCTGCGTGAATCCTGGTCGCCGACGTACTCGGCGGCGCAGGACGTCACTCTCGATCCTGACGGGCGCGTGCGGCTGGAGCTGCCGGTGCGGCACATCGGCTACCAGGCCTCGCCGCGCGCGCGCGTCGACGGTGGCCGGTGGTACCAGATCGGCGGCGCGTCGGCCAGCGGGCCCGAGGGATTCGGGGTCTCGATCGCGGTGGTGACGGCCCCGGGCCTCGACGTGCCGGGACTGCGCGCCGTGCTGGAGCGCCTGACCAACAGCGCGCCGAACCCGGGCATTGCCTTCCACGACCCGCTGTCGATTTCCATCTTCGAAGAGCTCAGGCCGCGGGATCTCCCGCGCACGTGGGACGGACTGTCGGGATTCGACCTCGTGATCGCGGACGCGCGACGCGGTGGGATCGACGTGCCGAGCCAGTCGCTGCTTCGCGACTACGTGCGTGCCGGCGGCCATCTTCTCCTCGTGGGGACCGATGCGCTGGACGGAGGGCCCCTCGCAGACGTCTTCTCCGGACTTCCGCTGGCGGTCGGTTTCGGACGCGCGCTCGGCCTGTCGTCGGCCGAGGCGGCAGGGTTCCCCGGGAATCCGGGCGTCGTGACGCGCCTCTCGCCGTGGCTGACGTCGGCCGACGGCGCGCTGGCGCGCGGTGCACGGCCTGTTTCGGGGCCTCTCCCTCCGGAGATCTATCAGCAGCTCGTGATTCCGAGCGTGGGGGACGTGCCCTATCGGGCCTACCTCGCCGTGTTGCTTCTGTTCGGCGTGCTGGTGGGGCCCGTGAACTACATGGTGCTCAGGCGGCGACGCCAGCTCGGCTACATGTTGCTGACGGTGCCGGCGCTCGGGTTGCTGACGACCACCATCTTGCTGGCCTACGGCCTGCTTCAGGATGGGCTGGATCTGCACTCCGCGTCCCGCTCGCTGACGCTCTTGGACCAAGTGCGGCACGAGGCCGTGTCCTGGGAGGGGCGCACCGTATTCGCGGGGCTGCCGCCGTCGAAGCTGCGCCCTCGAGCGACCACGTGCTTCGACATCACGGCGATCCTGCAGTCGGAGGCGAACGACCAGGGGATCATGCTCGAGTTCAAGGATGGCGTCGTCGGAGGATCTGCGATCCCGGCGCGCACGTCGGTGACATTCGGGGTGGCGACCGTCGGCACGGAACGCGCGCGGCTGCGTTTCGAGCGGCTCGAGGACGGCGCGCTCGGGGTGCTCGCCGGCGACGGCCTCCTTCCGTTGGAAGGGCCTCACCACCTCGTGATGCGCACGGCCGCTGACGCCTACTGGCTCCAGGCGGCGGACGGTCGCCTGCTGCGAGTCGAGCCTGCGGAGGCGGTGGACGTCGTCCGGCATCAGCTCCGTCGTTTCGACGACGGGGTCGTGTCGCTGGCTTCGCCCCGCGCCTTGTTCCCGCTCGGCGATCACTTCGGCGAGGGAGGGGCCGCCGAGGGCATGCGCGTGGCGGCGGGCCCGGACGGACTTCCGATCGGCTGCTACCTGGCCGTGGTGGCGCGGCCCGCGGCGCTCGACGACCTCGGTCTCGGCGGTGAGGAGATCGGCTACCACCTCGTGCTCGGTCGGATCGGCCCGGAGGACATCGTTGACTGAGTCACTCCTCGAAGTGCGGAACCTCTGCCGCTCGTTCGGGTCGCTGCGTGCGGTCGACGACGTGTCGTTCGCTCTCGAACGCGGTCGGATCTATGGGTTCATCGGTCCGAACGGCGCCGGGAAGACCACGACGATGCGAATCCTGGCCACGCTCGACGTCCCGGACTCCGGAGACGCAGTGCTCGAAGGCCAGTCGGTGCTCGTCGAGCCGCGCCGTGTCCGGGATCGAGTCGGCTTCATGTCCGATCAGTTCGATCCCTACGCCAACCTGGACGTCCTCCAGTACCTCGACTTCTTCGCGCGAGCCTACGGACTGCGCGGGCGCGCGCGCGTCGAAGCGGTGCGCTCGGTGGCATCTTTCTGCGGTCTGGAGACGTTCGCGACTCGTCCCGCGACCGGGCTCAGCAAGGGGATGGGGCAGCGGCTCCACCTCGCCAAGACGCTGCTGCACGACCCCGCTCTGCTGATCCTCGACGAGCCGGCGTCCGGCCTCGATCCGCGTGCTCGGATCGAGTTCCGCGCGCTGCTTCGCGAGCTGTCGGCATCCGGGAAGACGATCCTGATTTCCTCGCACATCCTGGCGGAGCTCTCCGAGACGTGCGACGGCGTGCTCGTCATCGAACAGGGACGCTTGATGGCATCGGGCACCATCGGCGACATCGCGCGGTCGGTTCGCGATCGCCACCGGATGCGGATGCGCGTTCTCGGCGATGTCGCCGCGGCAGAACGGTTCCTCGTCGTCCAGCCGCAGACCCACGACGTCCGTGTCGTCGAGTCCTGCGTCGAGTTCGAGTTCGCAGGGGATGAGGGCGCTGCGGCGGACCTGCTCGCTCGGGCTGTGGGGGGCGGGCTGCGCGTCGTCGAGTTCACGGCCCAGAGCGCCAACCTCGAGGAGATCTTCATGACCACGACCCGCGGGAGGCTGGCATGAGCAGCACCACCGAACAGCCGCCCGGCTTCTTCGAACGACTCAGCGATCGGCTGAGCCCGATCCTGGTTCGGGAACTCCAGCAGGCGGTGGCTGCGCGCTCGTTCGCGGTCACCCTGGGCGTTGCGAGCCTCGCGGTGATGATGATGGCCGCCGCGTTCACCTGGTCCGACCCCACGTGGCGGACGGGTGAGCTCGGGCGCGATGCGTTCGCGATGTGCGTGGTCTGTCTCGCGCCCATCGCAGTCGTGGTCGTGCCGCTCCAGTCGCTGACCGGCATGCGGCAGGAAGTGGTCGGTGGCACTGCGGAGCAGCTTCTCTTGACGAGGATCCGGCCGTCGCGGGTCGCCCTGGGCAAGGTGGCCGCTGGGACGACGCAGTTCGCCGTCTACCTCGGGGTGTTCGCGCCGCTGTTCGGCCTCGCCTACCTGCTGCGTGGCGTCAGCTTCGGCTCGATCCTGCTGATCCTCTTCTTCGGGTTCTGGACCAACATCGCTGCGACCAGCTTCGCCGTGGCCATGGGGTCTCTCGGCAAGCGTCGCAACCAGCAGCAGGCTGCCCAGGCATTCGCGTCGATCGTCCTGTTCTCGTCGACGACCATGCTCATGGCGGCGAGCACCGAGATGGTCCGCGAATTCGACCGCCTGATCCCGGACCCGGACTTCTGGCCCATCGTGATCTCGATCACGCTGGTGTTCCTGACCGTGAGCTGGCTGTTCATCATGGTCGCGACCTCGGTGCTGTCACACCCGTACGAGAACCGGTCGACTTCCTTCCGGGTCTTCGCGGTCGGGGTGCTCGCTCTGGGTGGGCTCTGGGTGGTCTTCGTCATGGATGCAGGCACACGCAGCGAAGCGGCGGCCATCCTGTCCGGCATCCTCGCGCTGCTGCTCGCGCCCATCTGGCTTTGGGCACCGTGCGAGGAGGAAGGCATGTCGCCGCGCGTGCGCAGCTACGTGCCGCGCCGAGCTGCCATTCTGGCCGCACTGTTCCTGCCGGGCGGCGGTCGCGGATACCTGTTTGCCCTCGTGCTCGCTGCGTTGGGGATCGCCCTCGCCACGGTCCTGCCGTGGATTGCGGATGGCAGCGTGGATAGCGACGCGAGGCACGCAATGGCCGCGTGGCTCTACGCGCCGTTCGCCGGCGGTATCGCGCGCGTGCTGCGTGGCCGACTCCCTGAGGGCAAGCGCTGGTCGGTGGTCGCGTTCACGACGACGGTGATCGTCTTCTTCTTGATGTCCCTCATCGGGGAGGTCCTGGTGATCTTCCGCATATGGGGCGGGACCGGGTGGAGCCCGGTACACGTCTTCAACCCGTTCTGGACGGTGGTGGACGGTGGGGCGGGCTACCACGCGGTCTCGGTCGTCGGAGTCATCGGGGGGCTCATGGCCGTCCCTGCGGTGCCGTCGGTCTACCGAGGACTCGGAGAAGCGGTCGTCGCATCCCGCACGCGGAGGTCGCGTGCCGGCTGAAGTCCGGGGCGAAGCGGCGCGTTGGCGGCTCCGGGTGCCGCATCGGCGCCTCGGCGGGCTCGCCGGGGACCGGCTCGGTCGCGGGATCGGCTCGTCGGTCGAATTCGAGGATCACCGCGCCTACCAGCCGGGGGATGACCCGCGGCACGTGGACTGGCGCGCCTTCGCTCGGACCGATCGGCTCGACGTCCGGCGGTACCGTGAGGAGGTTTCGCCGGACCTGGACCTCGTCATCGACACGTCGGCATCGATGGCCGTCACCCGGCAGAAGGCAGAGACCGCGCGGGCGATCTGCACGGCTGCGGCAAGCTGGGCGACGCACGCTCGGGGGCGACTCCGCGTGCTTGCTTCTGGCAGGGGCGGCGCACTCGCTCCTGGCGCGGAGCCGTCGTTCACCGGCGCGTCCGAGCCCCTGCCTCCCGTCGGAGTCAGGCTGCGTTCACGCGGTATGCGGCTCGTCGTGTCCGACTTCCTCCGTCCGGCGGACCACCTCGCTGAACTCGCGCGGATCGCGGATGGGTCCGCGCACCTGTTCGTCGTGCAGCTGCTGGCGGCGAGCGAGCTCGACCCGACGCCTGCCGGTGCGGTCACACTCGTCGACGTGGAAGACGGCTCGCGCGTCGACCTGCAGGTCGACGCCGTCTCGATCGCGGCCTACCGCCAGCGGCTCGACCGGCTGCGCGACGAGGTCGTCGCGGCGGCGTTGCGGCTCGGAGCGACCTACTCGCTGGTGACGGCGGATGGCTTCGGCTCCGTCTGCGGTCAGCTGGCGCGGCAGGAGGTTCTCGAACCGGCATGAGCTTCGCGTCGCCGCTCGGCCTCCTCGCCCTCCTCGGGATTCCGGTGGTCCTGTATCTGCACCTGTTCCGCCGTCGCCTGACGGAGGTGCCGGTGGCGGGGCTGTTCCTGTGGGGTGCGACCGCCGAA
>JAQCBR010000156.1 GCA_027621295.1 Planctomycetota bacterium | reverse complement strand
CGTGCCCCTCCGAGTGCTCGGCCTCGTCGCTGCGACCGGCTTCTGGGCGCTGGCCTTCTGTGTGGCTGTCCTCGCGGCGGCTCCGCTCGGCCGTAGGCTGGCCCTGCGCGATTGGATCGTGCACCGGTGGGCGCGTTCGGTGGTTCGCTGTCTCGGGATCCGGGTCCACGTCGTCGGCGGGGTGCCGTCGGGCGGGTGCCTGTGGGTGTCGAACCACGTTTCCTACGTGGACATCTTCGTGCTCGCGTCGCTGCGTCCGGTCGCGTTCCTCTCCAAGGCCGAGGTGGCGACATGGCCAGGGATCGGGCTCGTCACCCGCATCGTCGGCATCCGGTTCATCGATCGGAACGCGCGGCGTGCGTTGCCTCTGCTCGGAGGCATCCTGGTCGAGGAGGCGAAGAACGGGCACGGGATGATCTTCTTCCCCGAAGGCACGACGACGGATGGAACCGGACTCCTGCCGTTCCGGCCGGCGCTCCTGTCATCCGCGGCCGAACAGGGTTTCCCGGTCCACCACGCTGCGATCGCGTACCGGACGCCGGATGGTGTTCCGCCAGCCGAGGAGTCGGTGGCCTGGATCGGCGACGACGAGTTCGTGCCGCACATGCTCGCGTTCCTGCGCATCCCGCGCGTCGCGGCGTGCGTGTCGCTCGGGGCTCATCCTGTCCTCGAGACGGACAGGAAGGCGCTGGCGTCGCGGCTCGAGGGAGAAGTGCGAGACGGGCTGCGCGCGGCGCGAGAGCATCTCAGCGCGCTGTCGAACGTCTGATCCGCGCCGCGGTCGCGTGGCCGTGGAGGCCTTCGATCCCGGCGAGGCGTTCCGTGTCCTCGACGAGTCCGCGCTCGGCGTGGTCGAGGTGGAGCCAGGTTCGAAGGCGGAGGAACGTAGCGACCGACAGACCGCCGGAGTGCCGGGACGCCCCGCCGGTGGGGAGAACGTGGTTCGGCCCGGCTCCGTAGTCGCCGAAGACCTCTGCGCCCGCGGCCCCGGTGAACAGGGCTCCGTAGTGCTGGAGGCGGCCGGTCCAGTGCTCGGGGCGCTGGACGCAGAGCTGCAGGTGTTCGGGGGCGAGGCGATCGCAGAGCCCGACGGCGGCGTCGAGGTCCGCCACGTCCACGGCCCGGCCGTGGCAGAGGGAGCGGGCAGCCGCCTCGGATCCAGGGTGGTCCGCGAGGTGTTCTCCGAGCGCGCGGCGCACGCGCTCCGCGAAACCCGGCTCGTCCACGGTGATCAGGGCGACGCGCGCGTCCTCGTCGTGCTCCGCCTGGGCGAGCAGGTCGGCGGCCACGGTGCGTGGGTCTGCCGAGGCGTCGGCGACGACCACGAGCTCCGAAGGGCCGGCGAGCATGTCGATCCCGACTTCCCCCGCGAGGATCTTCTTCGCGGCGGTCACGTACCGATTGCCCGGTCCGCAGAGGAGGTCGGCAGGAGGCAGGTCGCCGATGCCGAAGGCGAGCGCAGCGATCGCCTGGGCTCCGCCCACTGCGAGCATTGCATCGGCGCCGGCGACGCCCGCAGCGGCGAGCGTCCAGGGTGACGGCCTCGGGCTCGCGACGACGACGTTCGGCACTCCCGCGACGCGTGCGGTCACCGCGGTCATCAGGACCGAACTCGGCAGGGGGAATCTCCCTCCCGGCGCATAGCAGCCGGCGGTCTCCACGGGCACGAAGCGGTGGCCCGCCGCTCCGCCGGGAATCGGGTGGTCCAGGTCGCGCAGCGCGCTCCTCTGGGCCTGCGCGAAGTCCCGGATCCGCGTCGCGCAGCGTTCCAGGCACGCGCGGTCCTCGGGCGCCATGCTCTGGAGTGCCCGGTCGAAGTCGGTTCGTCCGAGGATCAGCGGCGCCTCGACCCGGATGTCCCCGAGACGCTCGGCGTGCTCACGGAGCCCTTCGATCCCTCGCACGCGCACGTCGTCCACGATCTGCTGCGCGACGGCGAGCGTCGCCGGGTCGAGGAACGTCTGCGACGCCCGCACGATCGCGTCGGGGGCCGCGTCGGGGAGGAGTTCGTGCGTTCCAGGGCTCATGCCGACTCCTCGCCCGTCGAGTCCTGGGTGTTGGGTTTCGCATCGCCCGGGCGCCTCTCGACGAGCAGGGTCCGCCGCTCGAGTTCCCGCGCCACGTCCGACAGGTCGAGTCCCGCGGCGCGGAGTCGGACCGCGGTGAAGAACAGCACGTCGGCGGCCTCGGCACAGACCTCGTCACGCGTGGATGCGACAGCGAGCTCCGCGGCCTCCTCGGTGATCTTCGCCGCCAGCAGGCTGGGATCCGACCACAGCCGCTGCGTGTAGCTTCCTGGGGATGGAGTGTTCTGACGATGGGTGAGCGCTGCCTCCATCGCCGCGAGCCCGGTCGGGGTTCCGAAGCAGGACCAGGATCCGGTGTGGCAGGCGGCCTGCGTCCGCGGCCGCACGACGAACCGGAGCGCATCCCGGTCGCAGTCCACGTCGACGCGCACCAACTCCTGCGTGTCGCCGGAGGTCTCGCCCTTTCGCCACAGGCCGCGGCGTCGCGACCAGTAGACCCCTCGGCGTTCCCGGATCGCGACGCTGATGCTCTCGACGGACGAGTAGCACAGCGAGAGCGCACGGCCTTCGAGATCGGTGACGACGGTCGGGAACAGTCCGTCCTCGCGGTCCGTCACGAGCGGGGCGGCGAGGGCTGCGCCCAGTTCCAGGCTCCCCTCGTAGAGCGCCATGCCGACCTGCGCGTCGGCTCCGGCGCGATCGAGCGCGGCGACTTCTGCCGGGGTCGTCACTCCGCCGGCGACCGTGAGTCGGCAGGATCCTGCCCGCTGTACGAGATCCTCGATCGCCGCGAGCGGGGCGGTTCCGCCCATGCGGCCCTCTCGCTCGACGAACGTCACCAGGAAGCCGGCAACGTGCTCGCGGAGTTGCGCGATCTGGTCCTGGACGGAGCGACCGGTCTTCCGGGTCCAACCATGGTCGACGACTTCGCCGTGGATGGCGTCGACGGCGGCGATGACGCGATCCCGAGGGAGTCGGGACAGGATCTCCGGTGTCGCTGCGGTGCCCAGCACGACCTTGGTCGCGCCCGCGTCGAGCCAGCGCCGCGCGGCTTCGACGGTGCGGATGCCGCCACCGACCCGGCAACGGGCGACGCGGCACAGGGACTCGATGAGCGCGGTGTTCTCGCCCTCACCGCGGGCGGCGTCGAGGTCGACGACGGCGATCTCGCCAGCTATCGAGAATCGCTCGGCCCAGGCGAAGGGGTCGCCGCCGTCGATGCGGAGCTCTCGACCGCCGACGAGTTGCACGGCTCGGCCGCCCTGGATGTCGATGGAGGGGATGATCATGCGGATCGGACCTCGATGGAGAGGTTGCGGAGTTCCCGCTTCACGTCGCGGATGGAGGTGGTCCCGTCGTGGAAGATCGAAGCGGCGAGCACGGCGGCGACACCGAGGTCCAGTGCTTCGGCCATGTGCTCGACGCTGGCTGCACCTCCCGATGCGATCACGGGGACCGTCACCGCCTGGACGACTGCTCTGCAGAGAGCCAAGTCGTAGCCGGCACGCGTGCCGTCGCGATCCCAGCTCGTGAGGAGGATCTCGCCGGCACCCAGCTGCGTGGCCTTCGTCGCCCACGCCACGACCTCGAGCCCGGTGCGCTCGGTTCCCGATCGGACGACGACCTCGTGCTGTCCGGTGTCGGCGCGGAGTGCTGCATCGATCGCGACGACGACGCACTGCGCGCCGAACCGCGAGGCGAGCGCGTCGATCAGGCACGGGTTCCCGACCGCCGCCGAGTTGACCGCGACCTTGTCGGCGCCAGCGTCCAGCAGTGCCTCGGCGTGTCGGAGATCTCCGACTCCACCGCCGACGGTCAGTGGGATCGAGAGCTCTGCGCGCACGGCGCGGACGGTTTCGAGGTTCGCGAGGCGGCCCTCTGTCGTTGCGGACACGTCGAGCAGCACGAGCTCGTCCGCGCCCTGCGACTCGTAATCGAGCGCGCACAGCACCGGGTCGCCGACGTCGACCAGGCCCTGGAAGCGCACGCCCTTGACGACGGTGCCGTCACGGCAGTCGAGGCAGGGGATGATGCGTCGAAAGGGGTTCACCGGACCCTCCAGAGCGTGCGGGCGCAGAAACGCTCCAGCAGCGCACGCCCGTAGGCACCGCTGAGCTCGGGGTGGAACTGGCATGCGAGCAGGTTCCCACGCTCCAACGCGGCCACGAACGGCCGGTCGTAGTCGCACATCGAGGCCGTGCCCGACGCCGGGGGGGTCCGTAGGCAGTAGGAGTGGGCGAACGAAGCGGCGCCACTCAGCATGCACGGGGCTTCGAGAGGTGCCGTGATCTCGTTCCAACCGAGGTGCGGCACGCGGACGGTGGATGGGAACCGCTCCGCACGGCCCTCGAAGATCCCGAGTCCTGGCTGGTTCTGCACGCTCTCTTCGCTGCCTTCCAGCAGGAGCTGGAAGCCGAGACAGATCGCGAGGACCGGGAGATCGGCCTCGATGCGGCGGGCCAACGCCGCATCGAATCCACTCGCGGCGAGCGACTGCCTGCCGGCGTCGAAGGAACCGACCCCGGGTAGCACGGCCACGTCAGCGCGGGCGAGGTCGCTCGGCTTTCCGGCGAGGCGGACGTCGAGGCCAGCACGTCCGAGGGCCGCGCGGATCGACGCGAGGTTCGCGACGCCGGTCGGAATCAGGGAAGCGATGCGGGAGGTCAGAGGACCCCCTTGGTGCTGGGCACGCGGGAATCGCCCGTCCGCCGAATCGCGGCGCGGAGCGCCCTTGCGACCGCCTTGAAAGCGGCCTCGGCCCGGTGGTGATCGTTGCGGCCGCGGATCACGTCGACGTGGAGCGCGAAGCGACCCGCGATCGCGAGGGAGTTCAGGAAGTGCTCGAGGTTCTCCGCAGCGACCCCTCCGAGGGCGTCCCGGCGCAGGTCCAGGCGGACTTCGGGCCAGGGTCGTCCGGACAGGTCGATCGCCGCCCGGGCCAGCGCTTCGTCGAGCGGCACGGTGGCATCGCCGAAGCGCTCGATTCCCGACCTATCGGCGAGCGCTGTGTCGATGGCGCTGCCCAGGACCATCGCGGTGTCCTCGACGCTGTGGTGGTCGTCGATCTGCAGGTCGCCGGTGCAGCGGAGCTCGAGGTCGAGCCCAGCGTGGCGTGCGAGCGTCTCGATCATGTGGTCGAGGAAGCCGATCCCGGTGCGTGCCGAGCCGGAGCCCGATCCGTCCAGGACCAGCGAACATTCGATCTGCGTCTCGCGGGTGTGTCGTGAGATCTGTGCTGCGCGGGTCATCAGCTCTCCTCCAGGAGTTCGAACAGGCGGGAGCGCTCCGAAGGGAGCCGGGACAGCGAAGTGAGGACGCGCGCGGCGCCCGCATCCATCAGCGTGCGTCGCGCCGCGTCGGCGTCCTCGCCCGGCGCGACGACGCCCACGGGGACCACGCCTGCGGCGCGGGCGGCGACGATGTCGTCGGGCGTGTCGCCGAAGAACCACGCGGAACGGGCCGGAATCTGCTCGAGTGCCCTCAGGACCGGATCCGGACGGGGCTTCAGCGGGGCGTCCTCCATGCAGACCCGTGCCGCACACACCTCGGTCAGCCCATGCTGCTCGAGGAAGCGTGCTGCGTCGGCGCGTGGGCGTCCGGTCACGATGCCGATGGGTATCGACCCGGCGAGCGCCGTGAGCTTGGACATGTCGACGCAGCACGTCTCGTGCGCACGCAGGCCGGGCACACGGTCGGTTCCCTGGTAGATCTCCTCGAAGCGCGCCGTGACCGTCTCGATCGGGATATCGACTCCGCGCCGCTCCATCGCCCGTCGGGTGAGCTCCCAGTCGTTGTTCGCGTTTCCCTCTGCCTTGAGGGCGCGGATGTCCTCCTTGGTCACGACCACGCCGAACCCGGCTGCGGTCGCGCGGATCGCTTCGCGGTAGGACTTCGAGACGTCGGCCAGCACGCCGTCGACGTCGAAGAGCATGGCCTCGGGCGCCAGCGCGGCATCCACCGCGCGGCAGAGGCGGGCGAACAGGCTCGGGTCTCCGGGGCAGGTGATGCGCAGGCGCGTCTCGTGTCCGATGCCGAACCGACGGACGAGGATCCCCTGGCTCCTCAGCGCGTCGCCTAGCCAGTCCGCGCGCGGGCCCG
The DNA here is from genome assembly GCA_027621295.1 of Planctomycetota bacterium. Taxonomy (GTDB): domain Bacteria; phylum Planctomycetota; class UBA1135; order UBA1135; family UBA2386; genus JAQCBR01. The sequence goes on along the minus strand of JAQCBR010000156.1, from coordinate 2,164 downwards.
CCGCGAACACGAAGTTCGCCTTCGACGCAGGGGCGCTCAGACCGTGGGAGCGGAGCTTGCCGCAGAGCAGGTCGCGCTCACGGCGGACCTCGGCGACGTGCCGGTCGACGAGGTCGGTCCGGCTGCGGAGAGCCCGGATGGCGATCGCGAGGGAGGGCCCGGAGACCGGATAGGGACTACCGGCCGCGCGGAGGGCCGCGATGCACTCCTTCGCGCCGATCGCGTAGCCGACGCGGAGTCCCGCCAATCCCTGCGCCTTGGACAGCGTCCTGACGACGAGGACGTTGGGCAGATCGAGGATCTCCCGCGTCGGATCGCCATCCGCATACTCGGCGTACGCGAGATCGACGACGACCAGTGCACTGCGCCGGGCCTCGGCGATCTGCCGGATCGACGCGGTGGGGGCGACGAGGCCCGTCGGGTTGTTCGGGCTGACGATGCAGATCACCGTCACGTCTGGGCGGGACGACTCCCGCAGCACGTCCTCCGTCGGGAACGGGCCATCGACCCATGGGGTGGGCACGGTGATTCCCCCGGCGAGTGTCACGTAGCGAGGGATCATCTCGAACGTGGGGTCGAGCACGACTGCAGCGCTGTCCGGGCCTCCGTAGGCACGGAACACCCGGTCGAGCGCCTCATCGGCGCCGGCCGTCACGAAGACGTTCTCGCCGGCAACGCCGTGGCATGTGGCCAGCGCCTGTTCGAGCGCGCTGGCATCCGGGTATCGACGAACCGACTCGGTCTCGATGTCAGCGATCGCCGTGAGAAGCACGGCATCGGCGCCCGGGCCCTCGTTGCCGTCGAGTCGCAGATCGACGTAGGAAGGCAGCGGTGTGCGCCGGTAGGCCTTGGCGCCCGGCACGCGAGGAACGGGTCCGAGGTTCCGGCCCGCGGCGTCTTGGACGATGTCGGAGTTCATGCGACGAGCTGGGAGATCTCGGTGACGACGAGGTCGGTGGCTCCGAGGCTCTTCAGCCGGGGCACGAGGCGAGCCAGCTCCTGTCGTGGGACTGCTGCTTTGATCGCGAAGCCGAGTCCCCCGTGCAGCGGGCTGACCGTGGGCGTGCGCATGCAGGGGAGAGCCTCGACGAGCGACTCCAGCGCGCCCGGCGGGCAGTTGAGCTCGAGCATCACGCGCGCACGGGCATCGAGCGCGGATCGGACGAGCAGCGCGAAGTCCTCGATCGCACGTGCCAGCGGGGGGGACGACAGCGCACGACGACTCGCGTAGAGACGCGTCGAGGACTGCATCAGCTCGTCGACGACGACGAGACCGTGCGCGCGGAGCGTGCTCCCGGTCGCCGCGTTGTCGACGATGATGTCGGCGTCGTCGGGTGGGAACGCCTCGGTCGCGCCGTAGCTGCGGACGATGTCGGCGCGCAGGCCCCTGCGTTCCACCCACGCGCGCGTCAGGTTCTCGTACTCGGAGGCGATGACCACCCTTCCCGATGTGGGGACCTGGCCATCGATCAGGAGCCCGGCCGGAGCGGCTGCGACGATGCGCACCGGATTGAGCCCCGTGTCGAGGACCTCCTCCACGTCGACGCCGAGCTCCTCGACCCAGTCGCGCCCTGCGAAGCCGAGGTCGCGGAGTCCGGCTCCGAGCATGTGCAGGATGTTCTGCGGCTTCAGGAGCTTCGCATCGATGCCCTCGAGGGAGGCGCGCGGTCGATAGCTGCGCTCGTCGACGCGGATCGGCAGTCCGGCGTCGGCGAGGAGACGGAGCACGCCCTCCTGCATCCGGCCCTTGGGCAGGGCGAGGCGGAGGGAGAGGGCTGGGTCGCGGATCGGCATTCGAGGTCTCGGGCTTGGTTCGCAGTCGAGGTGCGGAACTGCCGGAGACCCGGACGCCGCACCAGGGTGAGGGCGGGGTCGAGGGCCGAGCGATCGAGCGTGCCGCTCGAGGTCGCCGGCGATGGCGCGAGGCGCCCGCGTTTCGGGGCTCGATCCGTCTGTCGGACCGCTGCCCGGCTCGCGGGCGCGTCCGGTTTGCGTCTCCGGCTCGCGGGCGCGGCCGCGGCCGCGATTCAGCGAGTCGGGCGCACGCCGCAGCGCGCCACCCTCGACCATCCGCCCATCACAGGATGATGGTGGGGATGGTCGAGCCTGGTATGGCTCGGATGGCTGGAAACGGCGCGGGCGCTCACGGCGGCGGCACTGTGGG
>JAQCBR010000155.1 GCA_027621295.1 Planctomycetota bacterium | reverse complement strand
CCTGGCCGTGTCGGGCTGCGCTGTCCCGCCAGCGCGCGGCCTCGTCATGGAGGCGTGGTGAGGCCAGCCTCCGGCGTGCGGCGGGGGGCAGCTCGATCTCGGAGCCCGGATCGAGCGCGCGGGGGCCGACGTCCGGATCCAGCAGGGCCGTGACCATGCCTGGGCCGACGCCCTCGGCGACCGCGAGGAGCAGGTAGGGGTCCACACCTGCAGGTGGGACGCGAGCCGCCTTCGGGGCGCGCTCGCTCGCGGAGATTCGACGGGCGGGGCGGGCCTTAGGCCCGCCCGGCGTCCCGGATCACTCGCTGGCGGAGGGATCGGCGTCGTCCGACGAGCCGGCTTCGGCCTTCGCCGTCTGCTTCTCGAGCTTCTCGAAGCGGAAGACGATCTTGCCGTCCTCCATCGCCGCGTGGATGACGTGGGGCCCTTCGAGGCGGCCGCGCAGGATCTCCTCGGACAGCGGGTCCTCGAGGTGCCGCTCCACCGCACGCTTGAGCGGGCGGGCGCCGAAGTCGGCGTTGAAGCTGTTCTCGATCATCCAGTCGATCACGTCCTGGCCCGGCTCGAGGCGCAGCTCGCGCGGGGCGAGGCGCAGGTCGACCTTCGCCAGCTCGTTCTCGACGATGCGCTGCATGTCGTCCTTGTTGAGCTGGTTGAAGAACACGATCTCGTCGAGGCGGTTGATGAACTCCGGCCGGAAGTGGCGCTCCACCTCCGCGTTGATCATCTCCTTCATCTTCTCGTAGCCCTGCGGGCCCCCGGCCTTGGTGAAGCCGAGTCCGGTCGAGTTCTTGATCAGGTTGGCGCCGATGTTCGACGTCATGATCAGGATCACGTTCCGGAAGTCGATGTGGCGGCCGAACGAGTCGGTCAGGCGGCCCTCCTCCATGATCTGGAGGAGCATGTTGAAGATGTCCGGGTGGGCCTTCTCGATCTCGTCGAGGAGGACGACCGCGTACGGGCGACGCCTCACCTTCTCGGTCAGGTGGCCGCCCTCCTCGTAGCCGACGTAGCCGGGGGGCGCGCCGACGAGGCGGGAAGCGTTGTGCTTCTCCATGTACTCGGACATGTCGATCTGGATGATCGCGTCCTCGGTGCCGAACATGAACTTGGCCAGGCACTTGGACAGCCAGGTCTTCCCGACGCCCGAGGGGCCGAGGAACATGAAGCAGCCCATCGGGCGCATCGGGTCCTTCAGACCCGAGCGCGAGCGCCGCACGGCGCGGGAGATCGCCTGGATCGCCCGGTCCTGGTTGATGACGTCCTTCCGCAGGACCATCTCCATGTTGAGCAGGCGCTCGGCCTCGGCCTGGTCGAGGCGGTTCAGCGGGATGCCGGTCATCTTGCTGACCGTCTCCGCGATGACGTCCTCGTCGACCTTGCCGCCGGTCTCGACCGCGGCTTCCTTCTCGCGCCACTCCTTCTGGATCTGCTCCTTCTTCTTCTGGAGCTTGTAGGCCTGGTCGCGGAGGTCGGCGGCGCGCTCGAAGTCCTGGGCGGCGACCGCCTCTTCCTTCTCCTTGCTGAGCCGGGAGATCTCCTTGTCCATCTCCTGGAGGTTCGGCGGCTGGGTCATCGAGCGGATGCGGATGCGAGCGCCCGCTTCGTCGATCACGTCGATCGCCTTGTCCGGCAGGAAGCGACCCTGGATGTAGCGGGTCGACAGGTCGACCGCGGCCTGCAGCGCGTCGTCGGTGTAGACGACGCGGTGGTGGGCCTCGTACTTGTCGCGGATGCCCTTGAGGATCTGGACCGCCTGCTCCGGGCTCGGCGGCTCGACGTTGACGGTCTGGAAGCGACGCTCGAGCGCGCCGTCCTTCTCGATGTACTTCCGGTACTCGTCGAGCGTCGTCGCACCGATGCACTGGACCTCACCGCGCGACAGCGCCGGCTTGAGGACGTTGCTCGCGTCGATCGCGCCCTCGGCGCCGCCGGCGCCGACCAGCGTGTGCAGCTCGTCGATGAACAGGATCACGTCCTTCGCGCGGCGGACCTCGGTCATCACCGCCTTGATCCGCTCCTCGAACTGACCGCGGTACTTGGTGCCCGCGACCATCATCGCGAGGTCGAGGACGACCAGCCGCTTGCGGCGCAGGATCTCCGGCACCGCGCCCGACACGATGTCCTGGGCGAGTCCCTCGACGATCGCGGTCTTGCCGACGCCGGCCTCGCCGAGGAGGACCGGGTTGTTCTTGGTGCGGCGCGACAGGATCTGGATCACGCGCTCGATTTCCTGCGAGCGGCCGATCACCGGGTCCAGCTTGCCCTCGCGGGCGAGTTCGGTCAGGTCACGGCCGAACGAGTCGAGCGCGGGGGTCTTGCTCTTGCCGCCGGCTGCCGGCGACGACGAGCCCGACATCGACTCGGACTCCGACTCCTCGTCGGACGGGCTGTCGGACGCGCCGAGGAACTCGAGGACCTCCTCGCGGACCTCGTCGAGCTTGACGCCCAGGTTCATCAGGACCTGCGCGGCGATGCCCTCGTTCTCCTTGATCAGGCCGAGCAGCAGGTGCTCGGTCCCGATGTAGTTGTGGTTGAGCTGGCTCGCCTCCTCCATCGACAGCTCGAGGACCTTCTTGGCCCGCGGCGTGAAGGGGAGCTGGCCCATCGTCACCATCGAGGGGCCGGTCTTGACGATCTTCTCGACCTCGTGCCGGACCTTCTCCAGGTCGATGTTCATGTTCTTCAGGACGTTCGCGGCGACGCCGCTCCCCTCCTGCACGAGGCCGAGCAGGATGTGCTCCGTCCCGATGTACTCGTGGTTGAACTTCTGCGCCTCCTGGCGCGCGAAGGACATCACCTTCTTGGCTCGGTCCGTGAAGCGATCGAACATGCTCGTCTCCGGGTCGGGGACGGAAGGTCCCCGGCGACTGGATGTATTCGTTCGGAAGGGGAATTTCGATGCGCGGTCCTGATCCCCGGGCGTCGCGCCTGCGGCGACCGGGTCGGCCTCGTCTCTACCTTTCGGCTCGACGGGGCCGATCCGTGGAACCGATCTCGTCTCTGGTCCTCTACGGATGACCTCCGGCAAGGTTCCCAGGTCCGGAATCCTCCCCGCCGCGTCCCTCGGCGCGGGCCTTGGCCTCGCGGAGGATCTGGCGGACGAGGTCCGCGCGGAGAGCGTCCCGGTCGGTCGCCTCGAGGCGCTTGCCGTGGATCTCCTGGAGGTGCGCCGGCTGCGACAGCAGCAGGATGCGGTTCAGGTCCTCGAGCACAAGGTCGGGGACGATGCCCTGCTGGACGCCGAAGCGGACGGCCGACAGGTTGTTCAGGCACTCCTCGCTGCTGAGGATGAACGCGTTCTGCAGCGTGCCGAGCGCCCGGTAGACCCGGTCCAGCGTCCGCGCGCGGGCGTCCCGACGCAGCAGCGCATCCCGATCCCGGCGCTCCCACTCGATCAGGTGCTGGACCGCCATCGCGACGTCCTGGACGAGCTGGGCCTCGGGCCGGCCGAGGGTCACCTGGTTGCTGACCTGGTAGAAGTCGCCGAGCGCGCGGCTGCCCTCGCCGTAGAGCCCGCGCACCGCGAGGAACAGCTTCTGGCAGGTGTTGGCCGCGTCCTCGAGGTCCTCCGCCCACACCATCCCGGGCAGGTGGAGCATCACCGAGAGCCGGAGGCCTGTGCCGACGTTGGTCGGGCACGCGGTCAAGAATCCGAACTCCTCCGAGAACGCCAGCGGGACGTGTGAGATCAGCCGGTCGTCGAGGTCCTCCGCGGCGGCGTAGGCCTCCTTCACGCGGAAGCCGGACCGGAACACCTGGCTGCGCAGGTGGTCCTCCTCGTTGATCATCAGCGACACGCGCTCCGCGTCGTCGCGGGCCATCGCGCGCGGGCGCTCGGCGTTCGCATGGTCGCGGCTGATCAGGTGCCGCTCGACGAGGATCTCGCGCTGCAGCGGCCGCAGGCTCGCGACGTCGACGATCCGGAGCCGGGCGCCCAGGTCCGACTGGACGAGCTGCTGGGTGACGAACGAGCAGAGGTCGCGCGCCTCGTCCCGCTCGAGCAGAGGCGAGAAGCGGTAGCCCTCGACGTTCCGGGCGAAGCGGACGCGCGTGCACAGCGCGATGTCGTGGTCGGGCCCGTCCGCGCGCAGCCATTCGCCGAGGTCCAGCGAGTCCGGGATGCGGAGATCCTCGCTCACTCGTCGTCCTCTTCGGTGCCGCCGGTGATCTTGCGGAGCCGGTCGCGGAGACGGCTGGCTTCCTCGTACTGCTCGGCGGCGATCGCCTGGGCCAGCCGGTTGCGCAGCTCGGTCAGGTCGATCGGGTCCGGGGCCTTGCGGACCGTGCGGCCCGGAAAGCGCCCGCGGTGTGCGGTCGCGTCGTGGACGCGCTCGAGCAGGGCCACGACGTGCGGGCGGAACACCTGGTAGCAGCGCGGGCAGCCGAGTCGGCCCCGCTGCTTGAACGCGCCGAGCGTCAGCGCGCAGGCCGGGCACGAGGTCTCGGTCGGCCGGGGCGCCGATGGCCTCGGCGCCGCCTTGGGCTGCGGCTGCACGAGCTTCTGCGCGTCGCCGAGCAGCGCGTCGAAGACCTCGGACGAGATCGGCAGTGAGGTCGGCTTGGGCGCGAGGATGCCGAGCTGCTCGGCCATCGCCTCACAGACGAAGTGGGCCTGGATGACTTCGCCGTTGCGGACGTCGAGCGCATGGACGCTCGGCACGCCGTTCTTGCACTGACCCTTGCCGCAGTAGGTGCACTTCTGCATCGCCAGAAGACGCGGCGCCCCCCGGCGCCAGAGGCGTGGGAGTGTAGCGGGGCGAAGCCCCCTGGGCACGGCCCCGCGGAGGAACTTGGGCAGCCTCGGTCTCAGCGATCCTGGCGGCGCAGCCACGCGTGGAAGTCGAGGGCGCGCGCCTTGAAGTTCGGGTACTGGTCGAACGAAGCGAATCCCGGGCTGAACAGCAGGTCCTCGCCCGGACGTGCGGCTGCGAGCGCGGCGTCGAGCGCCGCCTCGACGCGCTCGTGGCGCGTGACCCTGGCCTCGCCGCGCGCGAGGAGTTCCTGCGCCAGCGGCTCGGCCGCCGCTCCGAACAGGTGCGCCGAGGCGAAGGACCCGGTGACATCGCGCGCGAAGGCTCCGTAGCCCTCCGGTCCGTCCTTCGTCTTGCCGCCCCCGACCCAGTGCGTGCGCGGTCCGAGCGCGTCGAGCGCGGACCGCGTCGACTCGGCCGAGGTCGACACTGCGTTGTCGTGGATGCGGACGCCGCGCACGACCGCGACCTGCTGGAGGCGGAACGGCAGCGGCGCCGCGGTGACGAGCCCGAGCGCACAGGCCGCCCGCGGCGCGCCGAGCGCGTCCGCCGCGAGGGCCGCAGCCATCGCGTTGTCGACCTGGAATGCGCCGGCCATCCGCAGTGCCGCGCCCGAGAGCAGCGGCCCGGGGTCGTTGCACGGCGGCAGGAGGCGTGCGGTGCCGGTCTCGTCGACGTGCGCGGCGTCGCCTGGCTGCGCGGGCCCGCGCCGGTGGAGGAGACGGAGTCCTGCCCCGGTCGGGAAGCTGGCCGCGACGTCGTCGGACGCGCCGTGCACGACGAAACGGGCGGCGACCCTTGCGGCCACCGCCTTCGCGGCCCGGTAGGCCTCGAGGCTGCCGTGCCGGTCGATGTGGTCGCGCGTCACCGGCGTCAGCACCGCGCCCTCGACGGCCGTGCGCGTCGGATCGATGCGCTCCAGCTGGAACGACGAGATCTCGAGCACCGCGACCTGGTCCTTCGCCCAAGCCGCCTCGTCGGCGAGGAGACTGTGGCCGATGTTCCCGCCGCACAGGGTCGGCACGCTCGCGCGCCGCAGCGCTGCGGCCAGCAGCGTCGTGGTCGACGACTTGCCGTTCGTGCCGGTGACCAGGACCACGCGTCCCGGATATGCGTGGAGGAAGAGTTCGACCTCCTGCGTCAGCGGCAGGCCGTCCGCCCGGGCCCGCGCGAGGACGGGGTTCTGGTCCGGGATCGCCGGGTTCACGCAGACGAGGTCGACCCCCTCGAGGATCGCCGGGTCGTCGGCCGCGGCGCCGAGTCGCCAGTCGACGTCGAGCCCGTCGAGCGCCGTCGCGGACGCGCCCAAGCTCTCTCGATCCGCGCGGTCGGCGACGCGGAGTCGGTAGCCGCATCGCGCGAGGTGGAGTGCTGCCTCCCTCCCGCCACCGAAGCGGCCGAGCCCGAGCACGAGGGCCCGGGCTCCAGGTCGGGGGGCGTCGTGCGAGTGGGTCATCGCGCGCGCGCCGCGGCGCGTGCCCGCTCGCGGAACGCGTCGAGCTCGGTCGGCTCGGTGCCAGCTTCGGGCACGTCGGACCGGGGCTCGAGGGTCAGCGCTGCCGAGTGAACCGGGTCATCGACGAAGAGCGCGCGGCCGTGTTCGACGAAGAAGTCGAACGGAAACATCCAGAGCGGAGCGGGCGGCTCGACCTCGACCTGGACGCGCGCGGGGCTCGGGGCTGGGCGCACGTCCGCGTCCGGGATCGCAGTGACTTCGGTGGTTCCGTAGTAGCGGATCGGGCCGCCGACGGAGGCCGAAGGTTGGACTTCGCCGTCGACGAGGATCCGGGCGGAGTCCGGCGTTGCGCGAAGCTCGAGGCGGGGCGCTTCACAGCCTGCGAGGACGCCGAGCAGAGCACTCCAAAGCACTGCGCCCCAGGGATTTCTGGCGATGGCGCTCGATCCCGCCCGGTCGTTCCGGTGCGTCGGACAGCGGTGCGGAAGGGGCACTTGCGGCACGGGGAGTGGGGCCGTTGGGAGCGTCACGCGGCCGCGCGCTCGGGGTCGAGCGCGCGGCCGGGAACTGGCGGAGAGAGGGGGATTCGAACCCCCGGTGGGGCGAAAACCCCACGCCACCTTAGCAAGGTGGTGCAATCAGCCGCTCTGCCATCTCTCCACGAGAGGGGCTGCCCTCGGGCAGCGGACGAGGGATTCAAGCCGGGTCCCGCTCGACTGACAAGGGACCAAGTGCCGAAAAACCCGGAGGGTCCCAGTCGGTGTCGTGACGCGTCGCGAGCGTCGACTGGATGCCCGCCGTCCGGGGCTCTGCGCCCGGGCCTGTTCCCGTTCGCCGCACGTCGTGTCTTCGGCGTGGCGCGCGGGCTAACCTGCCAGCGACGCCGACACCATGCCGTTGATCCTGTTCGTTCTGTCTTGCCTCGTGCTCACGCTCGAGGTGCTCGAGACGAAGATCTTCGCGTACTCGCTGGAGAACAGCCTGCTCTTCCTCGTGGTCGGCGTCGTGCTGCTCGGGTTCGGCTCGGGCGGCTCGGTGCTGTCGCTGCGGCGCGAGCTCGGCGATCCGCGCCCGGTCGTGCGACGCAACCTGCTCTGGACCGCCGTGCTGCTCGTCGTCGCGCACGTCGTGTTCGCGCAGTTCTCGGACCACCTCGAGTTCGGCTTCGACGCGTGGACCGTGCTGATCCTGGTCGCGCTGGCCGCGCCCTACTTCTCGGCCGGCATGGCGGTCTCCGCGATCCTCGCGGATCCGCGCGGCAACGTGCACGCCCGCTACGGGCTGAACCTGCTCGGTTCTGCGGTCGGCTGCGTCGGGATCTTCGTCGCGCTCGGTCCGTTGACCGGCCCCGAGATGCTGATGGCCTGTGCGATCGCGTGCGGGCTCCTCGGCGCGTTTCTCTGCGAGCGTCGCTTCGCTGTGTCGCTGGGCGTGCTGCTGGTCGGCGCGCCGCTGTTCCTGTTCGCCGACGAGTTCCTGCCCTACCGCATCCAGAAGTGGGAGACGGCGGGGCAGCTCGCGCTGATCGAGAAGAACGCCGCCGACGTCGTCGCGACGAACCCCGACGTGCAGCGCATCGACCTGCCGAAGAAGTTCGACCGCTGGGACCCGACGGCCCGCGTCGCGGTCCACGGGCTGGAGGTCGAGACCACCGACGCCGGCATCCGCGAGTCGCTCGACGCGCTGCCGAGCATGTGGTTCACGCAGGACTCCAGCTACGGATCGCCGCTGATCGGCTGGAATGGCGAGGCCTCGAAGGGGGTCTACGAGCGGTCCTGCTACGCGTTCGGCTACTTCCGCGGCCCGCGCCCGGCCAACGTCCTCGTCATCGGCCTCGGCGGGACGCCCGACATCCAGACCGCGCTGCACCAGGGGTCGCAGCGGATCACCGGCGTCGACATCAACGCGACGACCGTGCGGATGGCGCGCGAGGACATGGCCGACTTCCTCGGCCGTCCGTACGACGACGAGCGGATCACGATCCACCTGCGCGACGGGCGGAGCTTCGTCCGCGGCTCGGACGAGAAGTACGACCTGATCCAGCTGTCCGGCGTCGACACCAAGTCGGTGCTCGCCAGCGGCACGCTCGCGCTCAACGAGAGCTACCTCTACACGCAGGAAGCCTTCGACGAGTACGTCGATCACCTGGAGGACGACGGTGTCCTCTGCATCAACTACGCGTCGGAGACCTACCGCAAGCGCCTCGCGATCAC